>NC_017506.1:1579253-1895104 GCF_000166295.1 Marinobacter adhaerens HP15 | reverse complement strand
TCTGTCGGTGGTTCGTGCTTCCAGTTCAGAGGCCGAAGCCCACCAAGAGTTCATGTCCCTGCTCGAAAAACAGGCGGGCGAAACTGTGTGGGGTAAACTCCAGAGCCCGGAATGAGAACTGGGTCGGGCTGTACCAAATGTTACATTCCGCCTTTCTTGAGGTACTTGAGTTTTATGTTATAAGTAATGATAAGTTCGCCAGTTTTTTGCGAACTGGCTTTGGCCGGAAAAGGGGTTAGCCGGCCCAGAACAAAAAGGCCTGGTACGCGACAGCCGGACCAGTGACCACCAAAGAGGATGCGGTAGTCTCCGCAACATTAACGGGAAGCGTTTATGGTTCAGTCGTCTCTCGCGACGAAATCGCAGTCGTTTGATCTGGTCAAAAGTGAAATAGAGCAGACCATCAAGCAGGCAGAATCCAGCCTTGAACGCTTTCAGGAAAACCGCGAAAGGGGTGAGGATCTCCAGAACTGTGTTGATTTCATCAACCAGTTGCGGGGCATTTTCATTCTGGTGGAGCTGCGGGGTGGAACCCTGCTGTGCCAGGAAGCAGTAACTATGGCCAACGACGTTCCCGTTGGCGCTAATGACGACAAAAACATCCTTCTTACTACCCTCAATAGCGCTCTGTTCATTCTTCGGCGCTATGTCGAGTACTATCATCAGCAGCGGGAAGACCATCCCGAGTTGTTGCTTCCCGTGATCAATGACCTCCGAGAGGCCCGCCGGGAAAAACCCTATCCCGAATCCTGTTTTTTGATGTCGATGTCAAAGAGAGGCCGGATTTTTGTGCCGGTTTGTCATTGCAGCCGTTTGAAGGCAATGAGGCGGATTACGAAGTCATGGCGCGTCGCATGCGCCTGACCTTCCAGGTTGCGCTTTTGGGAATTCTTCGCGACCGGAACGATGTGGTAAACAAGAAATTGATTGGCCGCGCTTCGAGAGGGCTTGCCCGCCTTTGCCAGGGCGCACCTATGGGGCAGATGTGGTGCCTTGTCGGCATTGTTGCGGACACCATGCTTGATCGCGCTATGGTCTTTAACAAGGCCCGCAAGCGCATGTTCATGCGGATCGAGAAGTACGCCCGGGAAGTGGTGTACGTGGGCAAGGTTGCCACGGGTAAAGACGCGCCGGATTCGCTGATTCGGGATCTGGTCTATCTGCTGTACCGCAGCGGGTCTGCTAACCCTGAAGTTACCGAGGTGTTATCCGCTTACCATCTCGCGCCGGCGGATTTTCCGGATTCCATGCTGGAAGCCCATGCGCGCAGGTTGTACGGTCCTGGCAGTGATGTCCTTAAATCCCTGTCAGAAGCCCTTCAGGATGAACTGAACCAGTTGAAGGACAAGCTGGACATCATTGAACGCGGTATCGAGCCGGATCTGGCGGAGCTGTCTTCGATTGCCGATGCCCTCGAGCGACTGGCCAACACTTTGGTGATGCTTGACCTGAACAAGCTGGCGGGCGTTTCCAGAGAAGAGGCGAGCAAGCTTCGGGGTTGGGAAGCAGAATCTCGCTTGCCCGGTGATGATGAACTGTATCGACTCGCCGATTCCGTCCTGGGAATTGAAGACGCCGTCATGCAGATCGTGACCCGCGGCATCACGTCGGAAACCGACGCGTTGGCCGGTGGTGAACGCAAGCGGGAGGAGTCTGTCTACCTCCGTGAGGCGCTCTATGTCGTGGCTGACGAAGCCCGTGGGGCATTGACCCTGGCAAAGCGTGCGATCACCGCTTTTATCGAATCCGACTACGACAAACTGCATCTTGCCAATCTGCCTGCAACCCTGCACAGCATCTGGGGTGGCCTGCAAATGGTGAATGATCCCGGAGCCGCCGGGGTTCTCGAGCGGGTTGCGGCTTCAATCCAGGAGCGCTTGCTGGATGCGAAGGAAGCGCCAGCCGCCCAGGTGCTCGAGGCGCTGGCGGACGCTCTGACTTCGCTGGAGTACTACATCGAGAGTATTGGCAAAAGCGAAGACCGCAACGTAGATCTACTGAAACTGGCTGAATCGTCGCTGGACGATGTAGGTTTGTAGTTCCATGTCCCACACGCTCGCTATCATTGTACTGGCCGCTGCCGGCGCTGTGATGGTTATAGCGGGCCTGCTGTTTTTCAGGCACCCCCGATGGTTGCTCACCTGGATTAAAGGAACGGCGGTTTTCGGTGTCATTCTGGCCGGTTTATATGTCCTCGTGATTGCGGTAAATCTGAGCAGCTATCATTCACTGGTAGGCTTGCAGACCGCGGCAAGCATCTCCACCCAGAGACAGGCCGAACAGATCTGGCAGGTTTCCCTTCAGAGTCAGGATGGGTTGTCTGTGGTGAGAACGCTGCAGGGCGATCAATGGCAGATTGACGCCAGGATTCTCCGTTTTACCGGCCCCTTCCGTTGGCTTGATATCGCTCCCGGTTACCGGCTCGAGCAATTGAGTGGGCGTTACACGTCGCTTGAGCAGGAGCGGTCGGCTCCGAGGACTTCCATAGGCCTCGCTGAAGGCATCTGGCCTGATCTCTGGCAGTGGGACCGTCAATTCAACTTGCCGTTTGTGGAGGCCGTGGACGGAAGCATGACGTTCATGCCAATGCGGGATGGGGCTGTTTTCGAGGTAAAGCTATCTTCTTCGGGCCTGGTTGCTGTTCCGGTAAACGAGCAGGCGAGGGAAGCCGTGCAGTTCTGGAATCAATAGATTCTCGGACATAAAAAAAGCCTGCGTCGAGACGCAGGCTTTTTTGTGCTTGACGGGGGCAATCAGCCCATCTTGAACAGTTCGCCCAATTTGGTTGCCAGCATCATATCGCCTTCGGCGCGCAGTTGACCTGCCATGAATGCCTGCATGCCGTCGGTCTCGCCTGAAACGATGCCCTGCAGGGTTTCGGAGTTCATGATCAGGGTAACGGAAGGATCGTCATGGGCGCCTTCGTGCATTTTGCACGTGCCGTCATTGATAACGAGGTGGTAGGTCTTGTCGTCCTCGATGTCGAACTGGAATACCAGGTCCAGGCCTTGTGCTGCGTCTGCGTTGAAATTCTGTTCGAGTTGTTCAAATACCTGAGCTACAGACATTGTTTTACCCTTTTGATGGTTGTCTAGTCATGATCACGACGGCTTGATGTCCCTGGCTGCACGAGCCTGATCGAATGCCCGGGTAGAGCCGACCTCGCAATCCGACTTTATGGTGAGTGGTCGGCCCTGTCAAGATCGATCGAACGCTTGTTTTAATTTTTTTGCTCTCCTTATCACCATAAATTCGGTAAGTTACACTCTTGTTCCCGCACACTGAGTTGGAGAAGCACTTTGGAGTTCCTGACAGAATACGGTTTGTTTTTGGCCAAGATCGTTACTTTCGTGGTGGCGGCCCTGGTAGTGATCTCTGTCATCATGTCCGCGGCCCAGAAGGATCGGGGCGATCATGAGGGCGAGGGAGAACTCAAGATCCGGAAACTCAACGAGAAATACGAAAAGTTGCGTGAAACGATTCAGTCACGGCTGATGTCTGATCACCAAAGAAAGGTGTTCCAGAAGGCCCGGAAAAAGGCTCAGAAGGCGGAGAAGAAAGCGGCCAAGGCCGCGAAGAATACCGATGAGCAGGATGACAGTCGTGGTCGCGTCTATGTTCTGGATTTCGACGGCGATATCAAAGCCAGCGACACAGATCCGCTTCGCAGGGCAATTACAGCGGTGCTGAGTATTGCCGATCCGGAAAAAGACGAAGTGGTTATCCGCCTCGAAAGCGGTGGTGGGCTGGTTCATTCCTATGGCCTTGCGGCCGCCCAGCTGGACCGGATTCGCAGCAAGGGTCTGCGCCTCACCGCCTGCGTTGACAAGGTGGCGGCCAGTGGAGGCTACATGATGGCCTGCGTCGCAGACAGGATCGTTGCTTCGCCCTTTGCCATCCTGGGCTCGATCGGTGTGGTTGCCCAGCTTCCGAATTTCCATCGTTTCCTCAAGAAGAACGACGTGGACTTCGAAGTGCTCACCGCTGGAGAGCACAAACGCACCATGACTATATTTGGTGAAAACACCGATAAAGGACGACAGAAATTTCTGGAAGATCTTGAAGACACTCACGGTCTTTTCAAAGAGTATGTCAGCGAACGCCGGCCGGACCTGGACATTGCAGCCGTTGCCAATGGAGATATCTGGTTCGGCAAGCGAGCGCTCGAAGTGAAACTGATCGACGAGATCAAAACCTCCGACGAATATCTCATTGAAGCCTGCGACCGGGCAGACGTAGTCTCAGTGGCATATCAGCGCAAACGGACCCTTCCGGAAAAACTCGGATTGGCCACCAGTTCGGCGCTTGAACACACTGTCTGGAAAGTCCTGGGCGCCTTCCGCAACCAGAAGTTCCAGTAGACCACCGAAAGCGGAGAAGAATGATGACCACCAATTCGGAATTCAAGGCCTGGCGCGTTGAAGAGCAGAACGGCGAGTATGTCGGTGCGGAGAAATCTTTGAGTACTGCCGACCTTCCTGATGGTGACGTCCTGATACGGGTAAGCCACTCTTCTCTCAACTACAAGGATGCGCTGTCGGCTTCCGGCAATAAGGGCGTTACCCGTTCCTTTCCCCATACCCCGGGTATTGATGCAGCAGGAGAGGTCGTCGATTCCGCCACTGGCAACCCCTCGAACGGCAGTCCGGTTATCGTGACCGGGTACGACCTGGGCATGAATACAGACGGCGGTTTTGGCGAATACATCCGCGTACCTGCCGCCTGGTGTGTTCCCATGCCGGAAGGATGGAACGCTCGTACCGCTATGATCTATGGCACCGCCGGCCTCACCGCCGGTCTCTGTGTTCAGAAGCTTCTGACTATGGGCGCCAAGCCGGAGCAGGGCAAAGTCGCAGTTTCAGGAGCCTCCGGTGCCGTTGGCACCGTTGCGGTGGAACTGCTTGCCAAACTTGGGTTCGACGTCGTCGCCATAAGCGGCAAGGCCGACCATGCAGACGATCTCAAAGCTCTTGGGGCTAAAAAAGTTGTGGGTCGTGAAACCCTGGCCGAGGAAAAGAAACCCCTCGTTAAACCGGCATTTGCGAACGCTGTCGATACGGTGGGTGGTAGCCCATTGGCCGAACTGCTCAAGCAGATCAAGCCTGGTGGCTCAGTATCCTGTTGTGGTCTCGTAGCCGGTCCGGGCCTTCAGACCACCGTGCTGCCGTTTATCCTGCGTGGCGTGAATCTGCTGGGTGTCGATTCGGTAGAGATTCCCCTGCCAGAGAAAGAAGCGGTATGGAAGAAATTCGCCGGGGAGTGGGCGTGTCCGAAGACCGAAGCGTCTGCCCGGGATATCGGTCGCAGTGAGCTGGATGGGGCGCTGAAGGCGTTCTTGAAAGGTGAATCAGCCGGCAAGATTGTCCTGGATCACTCTAAATAAGAAGCGACTCCAACCGATAAGATGGAATAGAAGAGAGGGAAAAGCCCCTCTCTTCGTACTCTAAAGCTTGATAACTAGGAGGCCCGACGCCGGAACAGCGGGATCTCCGTATCGGTCGCGGCCTGGTAGCCCTGGCTGAAGAAGTTCAGGCACCGCGCAGCTTTGTTGATGTCCTTGTCAGCCCGAAGGACATAAGCATCGAATCCGCAGCGCTTCATGAACTGCAGCTGATCCAGCAACACGTCTCCAATCGCCCGAAGCTCATTCTTGTAGCCGAAACGTTCACGCAGTAGCCGGCCAATGCTGTAACCACGCCCGTCACTGAACTTCGGAAAATTCACAGCAATTACCGGCAGTTCGTTCACCCGACCGTCCAGAATCTCCGGCTCGTCGTGGCTGTCGAACCACACGCCAATCTCCTGCCGTCCGGTAAAATGCTCATAGCCTGCCAGCCAGAGATCCGCAGGGATTAACGCCGGCTGGTCGGCCGGAATATCCAGCGATTCGCCCTCGGCGGGGCGGGGCACCACTACCCAGTTGTCCTGGCGGATGCTGCCATCCGGAGAAATAACGTTAGGCATAAACCCGCTCCTTGAATGGATCAATTCCTACGCGGCGATAGGTGTCTAGGAAGGTTTCCTCTTCCGTGCGCTTGTCCACGTAGACATCAATGATCTTTGAAATCACCTTGGGCATCTCATCCCGTGCAAAGGAAGGCCCCAGAATCTTGCCGATTGAGGCATCATGATGGGACGACCCGCCCAGACTGATCTGATAGAACTCCTGGCCTTTCTTGTCGACACCGAGAACACCAATGTTGCCGACGTGGTGGTGACCGCAGGCATTCATGCACCCGGAAATGTTCAGATCGATATTGCCCAGGTCGTACAGGTAATCCAGATCATCGAACTGCCGCTGGATGGCCTCGGCCACCGGGATGGACTTGGCGTTGGCCAGGGCGCAGTAATCACCGCCGGGGCAGCAGATAACATCAGTCAGGGTATTCAGGTTCGCGGTACCGAAACCCATGGGCGTAATCGCCTGCCACAGTTCAAACAGCCGATCCTGGCGCACATCGGCCAGCACCACGTTCTGTTGGTGAGTGACCCGGATTTCACCGAAGCTGAACTCGTCTGCCAGATCAGCAATCTGTTCAAGCTGCTTGTCACTGACATCGCCAGGAGGAGTGCCGGTTTTCTTCATCGTCAGGGAGACGATGGCATAGCCTGCCTTCTTGTGGGTGTCCACGTTGTGGGTCAGCCACTGGTCAAAGCCTCGGTTCTCAAACCGCTGGCTGGCCAGCAGGTCCGTGGCATTGTCGATAGCCGCGTAATCCGGTTCAGTAAAGTAGCCCTGGATACGTTGAATCGCCTCGGGCGTCAGCCGGGTCGGGGATTCCTTGATATGCTGCCACTCTGCTTCCACTTTTTCAGCAAAGCCCTCAGGGGTCAGAGCCTTCACCAGAATCTTGATCCGGGCCTTGAACTTGTTGTCGCGCCGACCGTATCGGTTATAGACGCGAAGCACGGCCTCCAGGTAGGTCAACAGATCCAGTTCCGGCAGGAAATCGCGAATTACCGGCCCGACCATGGGCGTACGGCCAAGACCACCGCCCACGTGTACCCGGAAACCGAGATCGCCGGCCTCGTTGCGTACCATCTGAAGCCCGATGTCGTGCACCTGGATGGCGGCTCGATCGGTTTGCTCGGAAGCGTTCACGGCAACCTTGAATTTCCGCGGCAGGAAGGCGAATTCCGGATGGAACGTGGACCACTGGCGAATGATTTCGCAGTAGGGCCGGGGATCCGCAATCTCGTCCGACTGAACACCGGAGAACTGGTCTGTGGTGGTATTACGAATGCAGTTGCCGCTGGTCTGGTTGGCGTGCATTTCCACTTCAGCGAGTTCTGCAAGAATGTCGGGAACGTCTTCCAGCGCCGGCCAGTTAAGCTGCACATTCTGGCGAGTGGTGAAGTGCGCATAGCCTTTGTCGTAGTCCCGGGTAATTCGCGCAAGCCGGCGAAGCTGGTTTGAGCGCATCATGCCGTAAGGAACACAGATCCTGAGCATGGGGGCAAGACGCTGAACGTACAGGCCGTTCTGCAGGCGAAGGGGAAGAAACTCGTCTTCAGCCAATTCTCCGGCCAGCGCTCTTTCTGTCTGGTCACGGAACTGGGCAACCCTCTCGGCAGCCATTTGCCGATCGTGTTCATCATATACGTACATAGTGGGAAGATCCTGCTTGAAAGCGACATATCCAGGCCGACGGCCTTATATCTGACGGAAAGGATAACAGCGGGTTTTTATTCTTAAAATGATTATTTCAAAATATGTTTATCGACTCAGGCGATAAGCAGAAGGAACAAGGGACTGGACGAATATCAATTAACTGCTTAACTTGGAGGATGACGTTAGCAGTGTGCGCTGCTGCCGTGATAACAAGAAAAACACGAGACAAAAACTCGGAAAGAGGAACAGACATGAAAAAGACCGCACGTTCTGACAGTCAGGCCGATGCCGTTGCCGCCGTGCTGCTGGTGGTTCTTGCCGTGGCTTTCGCGGTGGTCTGGGTAGCTGGCCAGTAGTCTACTGGCTCGCCAGGACCAGATTTACAATAACGATCAGACCTACAACAAAGCTGGCTGTGAACAGAATGCCGGCGATGATGTAAGGCCAGGGGCTATGGCTTGAAAAGTCCTCTTCCCGGCGCTTGTCGGACTGAACTCCGAACGCGCCGGCGAGTATGCTTTGCATGACTTTCAATACGCCAGGTCCACGCGGCTTTTTTTCGTCCCGTTTTTCCGCTTCTGAAGATTCAGTCATACATCCGCCCCTGATCTGTGCTTCACCCGAAGCTTACTCTGCCGGATCGTACGCCAGGCTTGGCGCAAGCCAGCGTTCTGCCTCGGCCTTGGAAATGCCTTTGCGTTCAGCATAGTCCTCAACCTGGTCAGCGCCAATTTTCCCTACCGCAAAATACTTGGATTCCGGATGCGCAAAGTACCAGCCGGAGACGGCAGCGGTCGGGAACATGGCAAAGTGCTCGGTCAACTCAATGCCTGCAGTATCAGTGGCCTCAAGCAAACTGAACAAGGTTGCCTTCTCCGTGTGGTCCGGGCACGCCGGGTAGCCGGGTGCCGGACGTATTCCGCGGTACCTTTCCTTGATCAGGTCATCGTTGGCCAGCTTTTCATCAGCGGCATAGCCCCAGAACTCCTGGCGAACCCGCTCGTGCATCCGCTCGGCGAAAGCTTCTGCCAGGCGGTCGGCCAACGCCTTCACCATAATCGCATTATAGTCGTCGTTGGCATCCTTGAACTCTACCGAGAATTCTTCTGCACCAATGCCGGTGGTGACCGCGAAACCGCCCACGTAGTCCACGGTCCCGGAGCCTTCAGGCGCGACAAAATCCGACAGCGCCATCATGGGTTTGCCCGGTGCCTTTTCATCCTGCTGACGGAGGTGGTGCAGGGTAGTCAGCTCCTCGGTGCAGGATTCGTCCGTGTAAAGCACAACATCGTCACCACGGCGGTTGGCTGGCCAGAAACCGATGACGCCACGGGCAGAGACCCGCTTTTCATCAATCATCCGGTGCAGAATCTTCTGGGCATCGTCAAAGAGGTGGCGGGCAGCCTCGCCACGCTTCGGGTCATCAAAAATGGCCGGGTACTTGCCAGAAATATCCCAGGACATGAAGAACGGCGTCCAGTCGATGTAGTCCACCAGCTCGTTGAGGTCATATTCCTCGAACACCCGGATGCCGGTGAAAGCCGGCTTTGGAGGCTGGTAGCCTTCGAAGGAGATGTCGGGGGCGCGATCACGAGCTTCCTTCAGGGAAACCAGCTTGGTGCGGTCACCTCGGTTCTTGCGGCGCTCGCGGATTTCGTCATACTCCGTACGGGCGGCTTCCACAAACTCGGGCTTCGCATTCTTGCTCAGAAGCTGGGATGCGACGTTCACGCAGCGGGATGCGTCCGACACGTACAGCGCGATGTCGTTCTTGTACTGGGGCTCGATTTTTACCGCGGTATGCGCCTTGGAAGTTGTTGCGCCACCGATCATCAGCGGAATGTTGAAATCGAGTCGTTGCATCTCGCGAGCCACGTGGACCATTTCGTCCAGAGACGGGGTAATCAGACCGCTCAGACCAATAAGGTCGACATCGTGTTCTTTTGCAGCAGCGAGGATCTTGTCGCAGGGCACCATCACACCCAGGTCAATCACCTCATAGTTGTTGCATTGCAGGACCACTCCCACGATGTTCTTGCCGATATCATGGACATCGCCCTTTACCGTGGCCATCAGGATCTTGCCCTTGGCTTTCTGGTCTTCCGTTTTCTCCGCTTCGATGTAGGGAATCAGGTGTGCAACCGCCTGTTTCATGACGCGGGCGCTTTTGACCACCTGGGGCAGGAACATCTTGCCATCGCCGAAGAGGTCTCCGACCACGTTCATGCCATCCATCAATGGGCCTTCAATGACCTCAATGGGATGTGTGGCTCTCTGGCGGCAGGCTTCGGTATCGTCCACGATATAGGTGGTAATGCCTTTGACCAGTGCATGTTCCAGGCGCTTCTCCACCGGCCATTCACGCCAGGCCAGGTCTTCCTCCTGGGTTTTGCCGCCTTTGCCTTTGTAGCGTTCGGCGATCTCAAGGAGCCGGTCAGTGGAATCATCACGGCGGTTCAGGACAACATCTTCCACCAGCTCTTTGAGCTCCGGGTCGATTTCGTCGTAAATCACCAGTTGGCCGGGGTTCACGATGCCCATGTTCATCCCCGCCTTGATGGCGTGGTAGAGGAACACCGAGTGGATGGCTTCACGGACTACATCATTGCCGCGGAACGAGAAGGACACGTTGCTCACGCCGCCGGAAATTGAGGCGTGGGGCAGGTTTTCCCGAATCCAGCGGGTGGCGTTGATGAAATCCACCGCGTAGTTGTTGTGTTCCTCGATGCCTGTGGCAATGGCAAAGATGTTCGGATCAAAAATGATATCCGCCGGGTTGAAGCCGATGCCGGTCAACACATCGTAAGAGCGCTTGCAGATCTCGGTCTTGCGCTCGTAGGTGTCTGCCTGGCCCTGTTCGTCGAAGGCCATTACCACCACGGCGGCGCCATAGCGCATGCAGTCTCTGGCGCGCTTGACGAACTCCTCTTCGCCTTCCTTGAGACTGATGGAGTTCACAACCGCCTTGCCCTGGATGCAGCGCAATCCTGCTTCGATCACATCCCACTTGGAGGAGTCGATCATGATCGGCACCCGGGAGATATCCGGCTCGGAGGCGACGAGGTTCAGGAAGGTGACCATCACCTCTTTCGACTCCAGCATGCCCTCATCCATGTTGATGTCGATGATCTGGGCACCGTTTTCCACCTGATCACGGGCGACGCTGAGGGCCTCTTCGTATTGCTCTTCCTTGATCAGACGCAGGAAGCGCTTGGAGCCGGTGACGTTGGTCCGCTCACCCACGTTGATAAACAGAACATTGTCGTCGCCTGTGAACGGCTCAAGGCCAGAAAGACGCAGCGCTTTCGGGCGTTCGGGAATCTTCCGGGGCGGGTACTTGGACACCGCCTGGGCGATGGCTTCGATGTGATCCGGCCGGGAGCCACAGCAGCCACCGATGATGTTCAGAAAACCGTCACGGGCGAAGCCTTCGATGATCTCGGCCATTTCCTCGGGTGTCTGATCGTATTCACCAAACTCGTTGGGAAGGCCGGCATTCGGGTGGGCGCTGACATAGGTTTCCGCCTTTGCAGACAGCTCTTCCACATAAGGGCGCAGGGCGTCGGCCCCCAGTGCGCAGTTCAGGCCAACGGATATGGGTTTGGCGTGGGCCACCGAATTCCAGAAAGCCTCGGTGGTCTGACCGGAAAGGGTTCGGCCGGAGGCATCGGTAATGGTGCCGGAAATCATGATCGGCAGGGTGATGCCGCTGTCCTCAAAATACTGCTGAGTGGCGTAGATCGCCGCCTTGGCGTTCAGCGTATCGAAAATGGTTTCAATCAGGATCAGGTCGCAGCCGCCTTCGACCAGGCCTCCTACCGCTTCGTAGTAGTTATCGACCAGGGTCTGGAAATCGACATTGCGGTAGCCCGGGTTATTGACATCCGGTGAGATGGAGGCGGTCCGCGATGTTGGCCCGACGGCACCGGCGACAAATCGCGGTTTTTCCGGGTTTTTCGCGGTGTACTCATCCGCGATCTGCCGGGCCAGTTCGGCTGCGGCCACGTTCAGTTCCCTGGCAATCGCTTCCAGCCCATAGTCCGCCTGGGAAAGCTGGGTGGAGTTAAAGGTGTTGGTCTCGATAATGTCTGCGCCGGCGTCCAGGTAGTCCGCGTGGATGTTGCGGAGCAGGGCGGGCTGGGTCAGGTTCAGCAGGTCATTATTGCCCTGAACTTCCCGTTCGTAGTCGGCAAACCGATCGCCACGGAACGCCTTCTCGTCCAGCTTGAGATTCTGGATCATGGTGCCCATGCCGCCATCAAGGATCACAATGCGTTCCTGCAGGGCCTTGTGGAGCTGGTCGAGACGGGTGGTGCGATCGGTCATAGGTTTACTTCCGGATGTCGTTAAAAACGCGGTATTAAATTCAATGGCGCGGGATCATAGCAAAATTGCCCGAGCCCGTCTTAGTACGAATGACGATTATCAATTGCCTACTGCAAATACCTGCCAATACGGGAAATTCATTACCTTCGTAAAGCCCGACTATTTTACTTGGTCTTTCATGTTCCCGCGAACTCCCTTAAAATGAACCCAAACTTTCAAACGGGTTGAAAACATGGCTCAGGTTACTGTGACAGATCCCGCTCGGGATTATCTTGCACAACTTATCGAAAAACAGGACGTGGAAGGCATGGGCGTACGTATCTTCGTGACCCAGCCCGGCACCAAAAACGCCGAAACCTGTCTGGCCTACTGCCCGCCTAACGAAGTAGTACCGACGGACGAGCAGGTAGATCTGGACAAGTTCGTCCTGTATCTGGACCACAATTCCGTGCCCTTCCTCGAAGAGGCCTACGTGGATTACTCCAAGGACCAGATGGGTGGGCAGCTCACCATCAAGGCACCAAATGCAAAAGTGCCCAAGATTGATGACGACGCACCTCTGCCGGATCGGGTGAACTACATACTCGCTTCCGAGATCAATCCGAATCTGGCCGCCCATGGCGGCGAGGTGTCCCTTGTGGAGATCGTCGACGAATCCGTGGCCGTGCTGCGTTTCGGTGGCGGTTGCCAGGGTTGCTCGGCAGTCAGCCTGACCCTGAAGCAGGGCGTGGAATCAACCTTGAAGGAGCGGGTTCCGGAAATCACTGCAGTGCGTGACGTGACCGACCACTCCTACACCGAAAACGCCTACTACCAGTAAGTCCTCCCTTCCCGTTTTGCCGCGCCCTCCGGGGCGCGGCATCTATTCGGCCTGCCGCATTACCGCTTTCGCCATGGCTGCTCGGCCAATGTTGTGACATTTCAATTACTTCATCATGTGTCGCATACACAGCAACTGCAGGCAGGTACTATCCTGTCTGTCCGTTAACGGCATTATCACCGCCTTAAAACGGATTACACTCTTCTACCGGGGTCAAACTTGTTCGACGTTGCGCTTCTGTCAGTGCCTCTTATGGCGGCCGTTGTTGGTTGGCTGACCAACTGGCTGGCCATCCAGATGTCCTTCTATCCGGTGCAGTTCATCGGAGTGGGGCTGATAGGGTGGCAGGGCGTTATTCCCCGCAAAGCGGAAAAGATGGCGCATATCTGCATCGACAGGACGCTTCGGCAGTTCGGCGACCTCAACGCTGTCTACCAGAGGCTTGAACCGCAGCGCATCGTTGAGCAGGTGATTTCCCAGGTGACCCCGCGGATGGATGAGTACATCGATGAGGTTATGTACGAAATCCAGCCGGTCCTTTGGGACAACCTTCCCTTATTTGTCAGAAACCGGATTTATCAGTGGGCCCGTGAACAGCTGCCCTCCAGGGTAGAGGAGCTGGTGGAGGACTTTGGTGACGATCTGGACGAGTTGGTCGACCTCAAGGCTCTGCTCAGCCGCGAACTCGAAAAACATCCGGACATGATGAACCGGATTTTCCAGCAAGCCGGTGCGGTGGAGCTTCAGTCTGTGATCAACCGAGGTGCGGTTATCGGAGGCATTCTTGGAGCTCTCCTTGTGCCCTTATGGACTCGCTATCCGGAGCCCTGGCTGCTGCCGCTGGGCGGCTTCGTGGTCGGTTTCGTGACCAACTGGATTGCCATCAACCTGATTTTCGCGCCGCTCAGGCCCCGACGAATCCTGTTTTGGAAGGTTCAGGGTTTGTTTTTGCGCAGGCAGCCAGAAATCAGTGATGTCTGGGCCAGGCTGGTGGCGGAGGAACTGATTACTGTAGAGAAGGTTGCCGACGCCATGATCAACGGCAGCCACGGTGACAGAACCCGTGCGATTATCCAGAAACACCTTCGCCCCTTACTGGACAACTCTGTCATCATGAAGCTGACGGCGCAGGTCACCGTTGGTATGACGGGTTACACCGAGCTCAAGAAAGCCATGAACCAGAAGGCGGTACTGGCTACGCGTGACGTGTTCAGTGACCCGGCTTTTAACCGAGAGCGGGCACCTGTGGTAGCCGAAGTTCTGTCCGGCCAGATGAAAGCGCTGAAACCCGATGAATTCCAGGACATCCTGCGCCCGGCGTTCCGGGAAGAAGAGGTCCAGTTGATGATTGTGGGCGGTATTTTTGGTGCCCTGGCAGGGTTGCTTCAGTTCGTTTCCCTGAACTATCTGAATTTCTAGCCGGAATGAATCCCGTTATCGGGAGTACAAGGAGGAAGGCTATGCCTTTTTGGCTAACACTGACAATCCAGATTCTTGCAACCGTTGGCGCCGTGCTTGTCACTCTCTGGGGGTTCTGGCGTTTCGTGGTCCGTCCATACCTCGATGCCAGGGTGGCGGAACTGATTGAGGCCGGCCGTGAAATCGAACCGGCGGTGACTCGTGGCGTAAAAAAGGGTGTGGCAGATACCATCCGGGAACTGCCAGAAAGCGCCCTTGACGGCACCGTTAAAGAATCGACCCGCCAGTTCCTGAAATTTGGCTCTGGCCTGTTTGAGAACGGCCTGAGTAGCTTCCTTGGCAGTGCAGCCGACCTGGAACGCAACAGGCAGAAGGACGGCGCCGCCTCAAAGGACTCTAAAGACAGTTAGTTGGCCTTGGCAGCCCCGCAATCCTGCAGGCGGTCTTTGCAGGGGTGCCGGGAAACAGCTGCATCAGGTAGATGCTGTTCCCCTTATCCTCACCGAGCGCTTCTTTGACCGCCTTCACAAACAGGCGATTAGAGGGTGGCGACATTTCATGCTCTTCATAAAAAGACCGAAGAAACTTTATGATTTCCCAGTGTTTTTCTGTGAGATCCACGTCGTCCTCGGCAGCGATGGCCGTCGCGACACCTTCGGTCCACGCCTGGGCGTCTTCAAGAAAGCCTTCGTTGTTTCGTTGTGGCGTTGCATTACTGACCATGATTTACCAACTGATTACCCGTTGTGCCTGCAATGAAAGCGTTACCATCTCCCCAAAGTCCACAGAACTGACGTTGCCGCTCAGATCTCCCAGTCCGCGCGCCTCGACGTCCGGAATGAGCGCAAAGACCTTGCTGGCGCCCGGCAGAAGGTTCCCGCGTGCCAGCAACAGCACGCCGTTGCCGGTCAGAAGAAGGCCGTCTTCTGCAGACATCATTTCAACGCACCGCGCGGCCCGGGGATGATCGGGGGATTTGTTCAATATGTGCAATGTCTGGATGTCAGTCATCTGAGCTAACCTGCAAATGCGGTGTGGTCATAGTCAGTGAGGAGATCGGCATCAGCATCTACCAGGGTGACGCCTTCAATCAGCGAATGCTCATCGAGGCCGAAGGCGATGCAGGCAGCCCGATCAGCCAGGATCGCGTCAATGCCGAATATCGGTGCTGCAGCGAGATTCTTCTCCACAGACTTCTGTTCAATGCCTCCGGCGTGCTGAGTCTGTCTCAGCCAGTTAACGCCAGGCCCGGTGAATAGCAGGGATGCCGACTGGTCGAAGGCTGCCAGCGAAAACGCCATATCCAGTGCTTCCCGTCCGGTCCACGCGCCGTAGGGAGGCTGGTCAATCATGATCAGTGTGCTCATGGTCAGTCTCCAGCGTGGAAATAGAGCGTGCGCGTGGATTTGATTCGTCCTTCGACCCATTCGCCGAGACCAGCGATTTCAAACGGGGCCCGAAGATTGGCCGAAGGCAATTCATAGCGTTTCTGTTCGGTTTCGTTGACGAGGCCACGACGCAGCGCGGAGGCAATGCATGCCACGCCGGGAATATTGTGCTGAGTCAGAAACCGCGACCATTCGTCTGGCCAGTGGGTTTCGTCAGACGGTGGCGCGCAGAGCGCAGAGGCCAGATGGACCCCGTCACCGTAGAGGAACACCCGGTCAATGTGATGACCAGCATCCACCGCTGCCTTCGCAAAGCCGAGAGCAGTCTGGGGCGCCTGAGACGAGTAGGGCGCGCCGGTAATTACCAGGGTAAAGGTTTCGGACATGGTTCCTGTTCGTTATAAGTCTGCAAGACAATGACTTTCAGTTTACAGAAAGCAAAAACCCCGGCAACTGCCGGGGTTTCGAAGCGGCTGATTCAGCCTGGTATCAATCTTCGCCACTGAACGCAGACAGCAGGTGCAGCAGGCTGACGAACAGGTTGTAGATGGATACATACAGACCAACAGTGGCGATCACGTAGTTACGCTCACCACCCTTGATGATCTGGCTGGTCTCGAACAGGATCATGATCGATGCAAAGATCGTGAAGCCGGCGGATACTGCCAGATGCAGAACAGAGCTCTCCATCAGGAAGGCCAGAAGCATGGCACCGATCAGTACAAACGCACCAGCGGTCAGGAAGCTGGACATGAAGCTGAAGTCTTTCTTGGTGATGATGGCCGTGGCAGACAGACCAACAAACGCAACTGCGGTCAGTGTCAGCGCCTGGGCGACAATCGAGGAAGCGCCGGCAGCTACGAAGGCGCCAATGATCGGACCCAGGGTGTAACCCATGAACCCGGTCAGGGCGAAGGTAGTCACGATGCCCCAGGGGCTGTTTTTCAACTTATAGGTTGCGAACAGCAGCCCAATGTATCCCACGATGGTGATCAGGAAGCCCGGGTGGGTTCCGTTCATGTTCAGGAATGCTGTCAGCGCCGAAAAGGCGAGTGTCATGCCAAGCAGCATATAGGTGTTGCGCAACACCTTCATCGCATCATCGCTGATGCCTGTGGTCGCGCGCTCCGTCTGGGGAGTCGAATAGGCTCCCTGAGAGTTCTGAACGCCGAATCGTCTGTCTTCCATTGTCATCTCCGTTTATAACGACTGGATACTGGTTCCCATAATAGTGTCAGATACGCAACTTTCAATCATTTACGACAGGAAACCGTCTTCCGGATTCCATTAAAAACCGTTAATGTTGAAAAATGCGGCGGGTTTTATGCAGAGCGTTGACAGCACAGGCAATTCCGGTATCATGCTCACCGCTGTCGCAATGACGGCGAATGGAAAAACCGGTGGGCTGGCAGAGTGGCTGAATGCAGCGGTCTTGAAAACCGCCGAAGGTTAGTAGCCTTCCCGGGGTTCGAATCCCTGGCCCACCGCCATTTTTCCTCTTACCTTTCTTTCTTCCGAATCTCCAGTTCCCCACGTGATATTTCCCGTCATAACGACGTGGTTATCCCTACTTGGTTTGAAGCCAGTTAACCCTCATTATTCTTGCATAGAGACTACGAGAGGGTGTTATGGGCGAATTTCAGAATCATCAAACATCTGATACCGGTTCGGCCGAACGCCGGAACCGCAAGTTTTCCGTGTCCGCAAATCGGGGCAGGGCGAGCCATAAGTTGCGTTATGTGGAGGCTGGCGGCGCCGCCGTCGATACGGACGAATGCACGTTCTGTCAGTCTGTACCGGATATTTCAGAGGGCTTTGAAGGTAAGGAGGGAAACCGGGGCAGCTGATGCAGCCCCGGCTATAACTCGGGGGCGGATCAGAGATCCCGGCCCGGATAGATTGCTTCTTTCTGCTCGTCTGCCCGCTGCTGGCGAGCTGCCAGAGCCTCTGGCTCGTTCTTTGGCACCTGCCAGCCTTCCAGATTTTCCTCGATCAGTTTTACCAGGGCTTCGATGTGCCCGGGTGTGGCGTTCAGCGCTGTGATGTAGCTGAACCCTTCACCGCCGGCCTCCATGAAGTACTCACGGTTTTCTTCGTCGATTTCCTCAATGGTTTCCAGGCAATCGGATGAAAAGCCGGGGCAGAATACGTCGATGGATTTGACGCCTTTGCCTGGCAGGGACTTCAGGGTTTCATCCGTGTAGGGCTTGAGCCACTCTTCCTTGCCAAAGCGGGATTGGAACGTGGTCATGTAGTCCTCTTTGCTCAGGCCCAGCCGCTCAGCCAGCAGGCGAGACGTTTTGTGGCACTCGCAGTGATAAGGATCGCCCTTGGTCAGGTACTTGAGCGGCACGCCATGGTAGGAAAATACCAGCTTCTGGTTGCGTCCATGGTTGGCCCAGTGCGCCTCGATATGGCGCGCCATGGCTTCAATGTACGGAGGATAATCCGGGTAGTGAGAAATGAAACGGAAATCCGGCAGCCAGCGCCGTTTCGAGAAATCCTTGGCAATGGCATCGAAGGTGGAGGCCGAGGTCGACGCGGAGTATTGGGGGTACAGTGGCAGAACCAGCAGTTTCCGTACGCCCTGTTCCTGCATCTCATCAAGAACCCGGGAAATTGAGGGGTTGCCGTAGCGCATCGCAAAGCCGACGACCACGTTAGGGCCGTACTTGCGCTTGAGTGCCTCTCGTATACCCTCAGCCTGCTTTGCAGTGTGCAGCAGCAGGGGAGAGCCCTCCGGCTGCCAGACGCTGGAGTAAGCCTCTGCGCTTCGCTTGGGACGAATTCTCAGGATCACACCGTGAAGGATCAGCCACCAGAGCGGCCGCGGCAATTCGACCACCCGGGGGTCCGAGAGAAATTCAGCCAGGTAGCGACGGAGGGCCGAGGTTGTTGGCGCATCCGGTGTCCCCAGGTTGGTAACCAGCACTCCCAATCGGTCAGACTGGTTGTGGCTGAAATTCTCTGAACCTTTGTATTGCATGCGGTAGATCCTGAACGTTGGTTAGGCGGTGGCAGTGTCAGCCTTTGTCGGCGGCCTGCTGCGCCATTCTTGGTGCAAGGCCGGAAATGTCGTAACCGGCGTTGCGTGCTTTGGTAAAAATCTCATCGGCTGATGTGTTTCTGGCCGCGCTCAGAGCCCAGAGCACGGTGCAGCGAGTCCCGGAACGACAGAATGCCAGTACGGGTTTTTCGGCGTCCCGGATCATCGGCGCGAAGCGGTTTACGTCGTCGTCAGTGATGTTTCCCGACTCCACCGGCATGTATACCCACTCAAGGCCCTGTTCCCTGGCGGCGGCTTCAATATCCGCCATGGCAGGCTGGCCCGGCTCTTCGTGGTCAGGGCGATTTGCTACGAGCGTCTTGAACCCCAGCTTCGCGGCTTCTGCCACGTCTTCAATGGAAATCTGAGGGGCCACCGAAATGTTGTCGTCGATTTTTCTGATATCCATGGATGTCGTTCTCCGAATCGGGTGGTGGAGCTGCCGCCATGATCGCACAGCCCCCGGGCTGTGTCAGAATGGCGGCGGGTAAATTTATAGAAAATACTTACACTTTCGCACGGTTGCGCTCAATGACTTCGAAAATGCCCATGCCCGCAACCATGGCCGCAACAAACACCGCCGCCTTGGTTTCACCGGCACCGAGCGCGACCAGTCCAGGCCCGGGGCAGAAGCCTGCGATACCCCAGCCAACGCCGAACATAAGACCGCCGAGTACCAATCGTTTATCGATATGGGCACTGGTGGGCATTTTCATGTGGAACCCGAGGAAGGAAAGAGTGCGCTTGCGGGCAACGGCAAACGCGACCACACCCACCATAATGGCGCCTCCCATCACAAACGCCAGTGAAGGATCCCAAAGGCCTGCGATATCAAGGAAGCCGAGCACCTTTTCAGGATTGGCCATGCCGGAAACGATAAGCCCCATTCCGAAGACAAGGCCAGCAAACAGAGAAGCAAGAGAAAATTTCATGGCATCAGACCCCCATCAGGTGACGAATCACGTACACGGTGACAAATCCGGCAGCCATGAAGCTCATCGTGGCTGCCAGCGAGCGCAGCGATAGGCGGGACAGACCGCAAACCCCGTGTCCACTGGTACAGCCGGAACCGTATCGGGTGCCGATCCCCACCAACAGCCCCGCAACAATGAGCGCGGGATAGCCGGCCTCGATTTCGATAGGGGGAAGCTCGGTAGCCAGTACCCAGACTGCCGGTGCACCAATCAGTCCGGCAAGGAACGCCACGCGCCAGGCAATATCGCCTTTTGCCGGTGAAAGAAGCCCGCCAAGAATGCCACTGATGCCTGCAATCCGCCCGTTGAGAAGCAGAAAGCTGGCGGCAGCTATGCCCACCAATATGCCACCCGCCAACGCTGACCAGGGGGTGAAGTTACTCCACGCAATTTCAATCATCTGATACTCCGAATTTTAAAGACTTTCATTTTGGAATAAGCATATATCTTGGGGCAATAATAACAAAAAAAAGCCCGGCAAAGGATGCCGGGCAGAGGCGTGCGAGTAGTATCCATGAAAGACTTCCAGACAAACCGGCATCAGCAGGGACGCCGGTATTGGGAAGTATTGACTATATTTTGAACACTTCAAGCGAGACTCACTTTCGTTTGAAAACATTTTTTCATATCGGATGCGTCTTTATACTGCCGCCTTTCGTTGCGCGGGTTCCAGGCCGACTGAAATCCGGGCCAAGCTGTAATACAATGGCGGTTAGAAAGAACTATCCGCACTCCCGAGGTTGTACATGTCTGACGAGAACGACAATAAGCCGGAGAATGATCCGCAACTGGCGGCAAAAATCAAGGGTTCAGCCCGCCAGATCTGGCTGGCCGGGTTGGGCGCCTACACCAAAGCCGAGGAAGATACTGGCCGTTTCTTCGAGCGTCTCGTGCAGGAAGGTGAGCAGCTCGAGAACAAAACCCGTGGCGTCGTCGAAAAGCAGATCAAGTCCGTGGAGGATCGGGTTGAAGGGGTTCGGGAGCGAGCCACTGGCACCTGGGACCGGCTTGAGCACATGTTTGATGAACGGGTGTCCGGTGCCCTGAGACGTCTGGGCATACATCGCCGTGAAGAAATCGAATCCATGGAGCGGCGTATTGAAGCCCTTGAAACAGAACTTGCCCGCCTGCGGAAACGTGCCGGTGATGACGAAGAATAACGTTACGGCTCAGAGATAATCCCGGCTCATCAGCCGGGCTTCCTCCCGGTCGGCCGGCGCAAGGTAGGGCAGCACCAGATGCATCATCTGGTAAACACCCCGCCCCGGATCCACTGCCTCCCGGTCATCCAGGTGAGAGAGCGTATCGAAAGCGCTCCAATAACAGGCGGTTAGCGTCAACTGCTCACAAAGAGAATCAAGCTCTTCCTGCTCAATCGCCATAATGCCCTGGCGTCGAAAGCTCTCGCAAATCGTCTTGAAAGCCAGTCTTTTCTTTTTCTGGATGCGCTTGAATCGTACCTGCAGCTGATCGTACCGGGACAACACGTTCACCAGATCCTGATAGAGGAACCGGTAGCGGGCTACGGTCTCGAACAGCAGGTGCAGAAAGAACCCCTGCTGGTCGAGGCTGATGTCGGCGTCTTCCGGAACCGCCAACAAGTCGACCATGTCGTGTTCGTACTGGTCGAAGATTTCCTCGACAATGTCACCTTTGCTCTTGAAGTGGTAATAGAGGTTACCCGGGCTGATATCCATCTCATCGGAGATCAGCAGGGTGGTGACATTGGGCTCGCCGACGGTGTTAAACAGCGCCAGGCTGGTCTGGAGGATACGGTCGCGGGTTTTGATTTTTTTCATATCGCGCCGGGCCAGCCCCTAGAGCTCGAAGCTCGCCCAGACCGGACAGTGGTCGGACGGCCTTTCCATGGCTCGAATGTCGTAGGAAACACCCGCTTTCCGGGCTTTGGGCAGCAGGCTGTCACTGGCCATGATCAGATCAATCCGCAGACCACGCTTGGGGTCTCGCTCGAAACCTTTGCTGCGGTAGTCAAACCAGCTGAAAGTGTCCGCTTCATCAGGATGAAGGTGCCGGAACACATCGGTATAACCGCGAGACTCGACCTGGCCCAGCCATTCCCGTTCCTCCGGCAGGAAGGAGCATTTGCCGGTTCGTAGCCAGCGTTTGGCGTTGTCGGCGCCAATACCAATGTCTTTATCGGTTGGAGAGATGTTCATATCCCCCATCACCACCACGTGGCCGCCCGCTTTCTTGAGCTCGTCCAGGTAACGCATCAGATCCCCGTAGAACTTCTCCTTGGCAGGAAACTTCACCGGATGGTCACGGCTTTCACCCTGGGGAAAATAGCCGTTGATCACCGTCAGCTTTTCGCCATTGACCGTGAAATGGCCGGTAATCAGCCTGCGCTGGGAATCCTCACCATCCCAGGGGTAGCCTTTGATAACCTCCTCCGGCTCCGCTTTTGAGAGCAGGGCAACGCCATAGTGGGTTTTTTGCCCGTGGAAATGCACGTGGTAGCCAAGGTCCCGGATTGCTTCTACCGGAAAGTCGTCGTCCTGAACCTTGGTTTCCTGAAGGCCGATAAAATCCGGTGCGAGGGTGTCTATTACGGCTTCAAGCTGGTGCAGGCGGGTGCGGATACTGTTGACGTTGAAAGAGACGAACATCATTTCAAAATACTCTCCGGCGTTGATTCCCGTCGGAGTTTACCATACTGACCCCCGGGGTCTGCCTTGGCAGGGGCGACAGTTTCAGGGGGTCAGTTCACAATCCGGGGTGGTGTTCACTTTATAACGGATATGGGCGGTGTAGTTTTCATCCTGGTTTTTCCGGATATTGGTGAGGCCCAGATAGTCGGAAAGGGCACCCGAGTTGCTGTAACCCAGCACGATGGGGTCGACCAGGAAACGCAGTACCATGCCGGTAGGGCGTATCTGTACTACATGGTCAGCATTCACCCGGTCGTTCTCGACCCGTTCCAGAACGAAACCGTAATGCTCGCCCCGGGTAGGCCCAAGAAACCGGAATTCAACCGGCTCGCCAGCCACAACACTCTGCCAATTCTGGCGTACGAAGTTATCAAACCCGGCATCCACAACGGTAGTGGCCGGGTATTTCACCTCGAATTGCTCTGAATCGCCGCCTGGCGTCTGCCAGTCGATCATCAAAGTGTCGGGTGCAGTGTAGGTGATCTGCATTTCTTCACTGAATGTCGGCTGAACGAAGTCTACGGACGGACGCAGTACTGAAACCTCGTATTCAAGGTCTTTGCGGGCGAATGACTCGTCCGCGTCCGGTTTGAAGTAGGTCACCTCGTGTTGCCGGGGCCGGAACATGCCTTGCTCACAGGTACCATCAACGGAGTGGCGCTCTTCGTAAATGACGTTGCCGTCTCCGGTGCTTGCGGTACCGATGAAACTGAAATCTGCGGCCGCGGCCGGCCATGCGGCTGCCAAGAGCGCCACGTAAACTGACCAGGTAGCGCGTTTCATCGAACCAGCTCCGGGTAAAGCGTTTTGCGGGCGAACAGCAGCAGCGGGAAGACAACCAGCCAGCCAAACCCGAGTGCAATCAGCGATGGCAGCAAGTCTGGCAGCTGCACTGCACCGAGCTGGCTCGCCGACCAATAGGCGAAGGGGCCGGCAAAGGGCGCAAGCACGAAGGGCAGCCAGGCTTTCTTGCTGATCCAGTCGAGGGAATGGCTCAGGGTCGTCATGAAGATGGCCCAGATGGCCACAAGCCACGGTGGAGTGAGCATCACCTGGCCGGTGCCGTCATCCAGAATACCGGTACGGAACCAGATGCCGTCCAGAATTGAGCCGACGACGGTTCCCAGGCCGATAAACTGAAGCTCGGTCATCCGGTTCTGGCTAACCAGGACAAAATGCAGCACCAGAAAGATCACTACGATGCCGGCGCCGATCAGTCCGGGATAAAACACGCAGGCAAACCAGCCTGCCTGGAACAGCAGGAAATTAAGAACGTTACGGGCAGTTTCGGAGGCGATCATACGCTCAATATGTTCTCGCGTTTGTTGCCGGGCTTGGCGAACACCAGCTGCGCAACGCCAATGGCCCGCTCGCTGAAGCCCGCTTCACAGTAGGCAAAGTAAAAGTGCCACAGGCGCCGGAAAGCATCGTCGTAACCCATCGATTCAAGCTTGTCCCGCTGGGCCATGAACCGGTCGCACCAGTCGTGAAGGGTCCTGGCATAGTGGAAGCCGGTATCCTCGGCATGGGTGAGTACCAGCTTGCTTTCTTTTCGAACCGATTCGAGGATGGCTCCGAAAGAGGGAATAAAGCTTCCCGGAAAGATAAATCGCTGGATAAAATCCACGTTTTTCAAAGCTCTCTGGTACCGCTGCTCCGGCATGTTAATGGCCTGCACCAGAGCCAACCCGTCGGGCTTCAACAGGGCGTTAATCTGCGAGAAATAGCTGTCGAGAAACTGAGGACCAACGGCTTCAATCATCTCGATGGAAACAAGTTTGTCGAATTGCCCCTCGAGATCCCGGTAATCGTCAAACAGTAGGGTAATCTGGTCCTCCAGCCCCTCTTTCTGAACCCGTTCTTTCGCGAGCTCCAGCTGCTCTCTGGAAATGGTCGTCGTGGTGACATGACAGCCGTAGTGTTTGGCGGCATGGATCGCAAAGCCGCCCCAGCCGGTGCCGATTTCAATCACCTTGTCCCCGGGTTGGAGGTCCAGCTTCCGGCAGATGGTGTCCAGTTTGTGCACAGCCGCTTCTTCAAGGCTCGATTCGGCGCTGGGATAGATCGCCGACGAGTACATCATGGTTGGATCGAGGAATGTCTCGAACAGGTCATTGCCAAGATCGTAGTGGGCGCTGATGTTCTTTCGGGAGCCTTCCTTGGTGTTCCGGTTCAGCCAGTGCAGACCTTTGAGGGCAGGCTTGGTAACCCAGCTGAACCGGTCTTCAAACTCGTTCATGCGGTCGACGTTGCGGGTAAAGAACCGGAGCAGGGCAACCAGATCGGGGGTTGACCAATCACCAGCGACATACGCTTCCGCCGCGCCGACGCTTCCGCCAGTCAGAAGGTCCCTCCAGGTGCTGTGATCGTGGATAATCAGCTCTGCCGGCTGGTATTGGCTGTCGCCATCCCCGAATACCAGATCCTCGAATCCGGATTCCCGAACCGTCAGTTTGCCCTCGCCCAGCAAACGGAGCTGTTGAATCACCAGGGTACGTGCGAAACGGCTGATAGCCGGCAGGCTGCCCGATTCGGATTTGGTGTTTTCAACCGAAGTATTCAGGTTCTCCATGAACTTACCCTTCCACGAATCTTGTCATTGGTCTCAGAGCTGGTGACATCCAGCCCGGAATCATCGTGCCCACGGCGGTAGGCGGTATCGTCCTCGGAAAGCTTATCGGGGTGGGTGTAGAACGGTGCCCCCTTGAGCTTGAGGCGCAGGGCGTGCCAGTAAATACCTGCCACAACCTTGAATGCCTCGAGCGGAAACTTTCGAAGACTTCTGTGCACATCTTTACGAGTGAGAGGGGTACGTTGGACTACCAGAGTGGCATCAAAATGCTTGCGGCCCTCTTCCAGAACATTCATGTGAATTCTCAGATCAGGGCCCCGGAAACTGAATGTCCACTCGTAGTGCTGGTTCATGCCGTTGAACGGCGACACGTGAAAGCGTTTGCTAAAACCAAACTGTTCGGTGCGCCAGCCCGCCCGGTTCGGCTCTGCGCCGGTCGTCTCCAGGCAATAGGCATGACGGTCATGCCACGGGGTGTTGGTAATCTGGGCAACGATGACCTTTGGAACCACGCCATCCGCCGGGCATTCCCCGGCGCGATAGCAGAAATAGAAGCTGACCGGATTGAACACGTAACCAAAGTAGCGCGGATGGGTAATCAGCTCGACTTCGCCATCCGGACGCCAGCCGGTGGCCCGTTCCACGTGGTCACGCACAGCCCCGGACAGGTCGCCTGTCTCCGGACGGAAGTAGTCGCTGCGCTTCAGAGACATCCAGTTGAAACGTTCCAGTGAAAATAACGGGCTGATACCGGAAACCTGATTCCACTCGTCGGTGTCCAGGGCCAGCATGCCGGTGCTGTAGCTGAATTCGTGTTTCACCGGGTACTTCCGCCTGTGCCGGACAGTACCCTCCAGCCACTGGCTGTTCACGGTCAAAGCTCCACCCCGAACGCTTCGGTTACCCGCAACGCGCTGCGAACGCCATCTTCATGGAATCCGTTGAACCAGTATGCACCACAGAAATGGGTTCGATTCTGATTACCGATTTCGTCGTAGCGTTCCTGGGCTGCCACCGCGTCCAGAGTGAACACCGGATGGGCGTATTCGAAGCGCTTGATCACCTTTTCGGGATCGATATCTCGGCTGCGATTGAGGGTTACACAGAAGGTTTCCGGGGCATCATGGAAGTTCTGCAGTATGTTCATGTTGTAGGTGACAGAAACCGGTTCAGTACTGTGGGTCGGAATAAAGTAGTTCCAGGCAGCCCAGGCCCGGCGATTGTCCGGCAACACGCTGCTGTCTGTATGGAGCACCACATCGTTGTTCTGATAGGCCATGGCACCGAGTATGTCCCGTTCCTTGTCGGTCGCGTCAGCGAGCATGGCAAGGGCCTGGTCGCTGTGGCAGCCAAAAATCACCTGGTCAAAGTGGTGTTCCTCGCCCCTGACAGTCACGGTTACACCGTCCTCATGGCGGACAACCCTGTCGACAGGGCTGTTCAGGTGCATGCCATCACCCAGCCGTTCCATCATTTTCTTCACGTATTGGGCAGACCCTCCGGAAATCACCCGCCAGGTTGGGCGGTCATCCACAGACAGCATGCCGTGATTGTTGAAAAACTGCAGGAAGAACCGGATTGGAAACTGTTCCAGCACGATTTCCGGTGCTGACCAGATAGCCGCGCCCATCGGAACAATGTAGTAGTTCCTGAAATAGCGGGAGTACCCATTCCGATTCAGGTATTCCCCCAGTGTTTCTTCGTTATTGATATTGCCGGCTTCAAGGTCTGCACGGGTTTCCTTGTTAAAGCGCAGAATCTCCCTCACCATCTTCAGGAACGGCAGGTTGAACAGATTCTTTCGCTGGGCAAACAGGGTATTCAGGCTGGTGCCGTTGTACTGCAGGCCGGTGCTGCTGCAGTCCACGCTGAAGCTCATGTCGCTGACTTCCGACGGAACTCCCAGACGCTCCATCAGTTTGATGAAATTCGGGTAGGTCCAGTCGTTGAAAACGATGAAGCCAGTATTAACCGGCCAGGTCCGGCCACCGGCTTCGACCTGTTCGGTGTTGGTGTGACCGCCGGCATAGTCGCCCGCTTCAAAAACCTGAACATCGTGTTTCTCGGCCAAAAGCCAGGAAGCCGTGAGGCCGGAAACGCCGGCCCCAATGACAGCAATCCGCTGACGCTCACTACTCATCCATTATTTTCCTGTTCAGTGTTGCTTTTACGGGCCATAGAGGCCGACATACGGTCGATCAAGGGCCGGGGAAGGGCGCCCAGCGCTTTCAACATCCAGGTGAAGCGCTTGGGGAATGCAATCTCGTTCTTGCCACGCGCGAGACCACTGACAATGCGTTCCGCCGCATCCTCTGCAGAAACCAGGAAGGGCATTGGGAAATCGTTCCGATCGGTCAATGGTGTCTTGACGAATCCGGGGGAAACCACCACTACGTCGATCCCTTCGGCGTCAAGGTCTGCCCGGAGTGCATGGGCAAAATAGGTCAGCGCCGCCTTGGAAGCGCCGTAGCCTTCAGCCCGGCCAAAAGGGAACCACCAGGCTGAAGAGCTGACGATCACGAGGGTCGCCGGCTGGCCTTTAGCCCGGCTGCGCCTGAGGGCAGGCAGAGCAATATCGAGACATCGCGCCGTGCCAATCACATTGGTGTGAATGTTCTTCTCGATAACGTCACTGTTGTAGTGCGCTATCTCCAGATATTCACAGGTGCCGGCGTTCAGTATCACCATGTTCAGGTCGCCGTGATTTTCCAGTGTGCCCGCGATGGCCTGGAGGTCTTCTTTGCTGGTGGTGTCTGCGGCCGCCGGTATAATCCGGTCTGGCGCTGCAGAAGCCAGTTCTTCGAGAGCACCCTGTCGGCGACCGGTAATCACGAGCCGGTGACCACCGCGTGCCAGGGCACGGGTAACGGATTCGCCAATACCCGAACTGGCGCCGGTAATCCAGATATTCGAGGTTTCCTGAAGTCGATCACTCATCCTGCCTGATCCTTGATCCAGCGAATGGCCCTGCCAATCACCGGCAGGTTTTCGTAGAGCATTTCTCCGGCGTCAAAGTAATCACGGTGGTAGCACACCATTCCGTCCCGGATTTCGAGGTGGCTGATGCCCTGCACCTGGACATCACGCCCCTTGCGAAGGCGCTTGTGACGAAGGTGCATAACCCAGGGCAAGGCGGCAAACTCACCGTGAACCACGGCTTCACCGAATTCAAAGCGACAGGAGATGACATTCGCATAGGCCCCGGCGAAATAGTGGGTCAGCTCATCCAGGCCCGATACGGTGCTCAGTGGGTCCTGGAACCGGATATCCTCGCTGTAGACCCGGGAGAGCTTGTTCAGATTACCCTTGTCGAGTTCGTTGAACAGCGCTCTGAAATTATCGAGCGTTGCCGGCACCGCCGAATTACGCGTACCTACTTCGATCTTTGAGGCGGTTGTCATTGCCTGCTCCTCCTCATTTTATCCAGTTCGCGTGTTTCTTCCTGAATGTGCTTGGGTATCGGGTTGAGCTCCCAGATGATGCCAAGCTTCGACATCAGCCATAGCCCATACCAGGTGATGTCAATTTCATACCACCGGAACCCCTGGCGAACAGATTGCGGCCAGCGGTGGTGATTGTTGTGCCATCCTTCGCCCAGGGTAAGCAGAGCGAGCCAGAAGTTGTTCCGGCTGTCGTCCGAGGTTTCAAATCGGCGCTTGCCCCAGACGTGGGACAGAGAGTTGATGGATACCGTGGCGTGAAACAGCACGACGGTCGATATGAAGAATCCCCAGATAAGCATCTGCAGACCGTTGGTCCCCAACCCCGGAGCCCACGCGGCCAATGCTTCGCCCAGCGCGTAGATACCAACGGCGGCGAGAGCCGGTACCAGAGCGTCAAACCGGTTAATCAGCCTGAGTTCCGGGAATTTCAGCCAGTCCCGAATCCGACGTTCGTCGGTCGCAAAGCCGGCGTCACAGGTGAACCACCCCATGTGGGACCACCAGAATCCGCCCTGATGGGGCGAGTGCAGGTCCTGAACATCATCGGAGTGCTGATGATGATGGCGATGGTGGGCAGCCCACCAGAGCGGGCCACGTTGGGCCGCACTGGCGCCGAGCACCGCGAATACAAACTGGGCAGGCCGGCTGGTCTTGAACGTCTTGTGGGCAAAATAACGATGGTAGAATCCGGTAATCGCAAACATCCGCACGAGGAAGAAAGCAATCGCGAATCCGATGGCGAATGCGCTTACGCCGGTGTAAAACGCCAGAAGGCAGGCCAGATGGAGCGCAATGAACGGAATAACGCGTAAAAAATTGAATGATCGGGACGTGGTGTCTATGTGATCCGAACCTGCTTCGGAATCGAACCACCTCAGAATGTTTGTAAGCCAATGTTGCATTCGGGTCATACCCTGATTGCCCTTTCTCTTTAATGGAATCTTGATCGCACACTCAGTCTTGATGCCGCTGGTGTTTCATGGAGAGTAGTACGATCTCACTACTGTAATTGGATGCACGATAAACCATGTTTAATCAAACCTTTGATTCGTCACTTATACGCCGTATCGCCATTGTCGGTTCAGGCCTCTCCGGGCTGACCGCCGCTATCCAGCTGCGCGGTTTCGGCCATGACGTTACGGTCTTCGAAAAAAGCCGGGGACCGGGGGGCAGGCTCGCTGCGAAGCGGGTAACCGGCGGATCAGCAGATATGGGCGCGCAATACTTCACCTCACGGAACCCGGATTTCCTGCCGTTTCTCCATAAATTTGCCGGCCCTGAAAGCTTCGGACCGTGGGAAGGACGGTTTGGTTTCCAGACGAATGCTGATAAATGGGAATCCTTCCCGCAGGAGACCCGTTACGTCGGTATTCCCCGCATGACAGCGATTACCCGGGCCCTGTCCGGACACGCTCACGTTGTTACCGAGACACGCGTTGCCAGATTGGCCCGAAACGACCAGTCCTGGTCGCTCTTTTCCACCGCCGGCTCGCACCTCGGCGATTTTGATGCAGTTATCGTTACCGCGCCTCCGGCACAGGCTCGGGATTTGCTGGCGGACAGCAGCCTCGACGCCCTGGCCTCCTACCTCGACGATCCGGTGAGCCGGGTTCTGCCATGCTGGGCCGTTGCCGCCCACTTCCCGGTATCGCCCTGGCCGCATCACGAAGGCATGCGCTGCAAGCACCCGGCGCTGTTCTGGGTGGCCAACAACTCCAGTAAGCCCGGTCGAGACGATGAGGGCCAATGGTGGGTTTTTCACGCCAGCCCGGCCTGGACCGAAGACCATGTGGATACACCAGCCGAGGAAGTGGCCGAAAAACTGTTGGCTGCGTTTCGTGAAACGACCGGCTTCGATACCGGTCCGGACGAAGTGGTTACCCATCGCTGGCTCTACGCGCGCTCTGAAGGCGGAGAACACCCTGGCCATCTTTGGTTCCCGGATTACAAAATCGGGCTCGCAGGCGACTGGCTCAGTGGCGGCCGGGTAGAGGGCGCGTTCGACAGTGCCTGCGGACTGGTTGCTGAACTGACGACCGCTCCCACTACTCAGTGAGAGACTCCTGGTTACCGGTGGTCACATCGGGCCGGGTATAGAAATGTGTGATGGTGCCGTCACTGAACTTGCTGAAGAAGGCGCTGACGTCGGTGATCTTCTTCAACGACCGGGTGCGGTGGATAGGTTCGCGCACGAGCACCTTGATGCCGTTGAAGTTGTCCTGAATGTTCGAGAAGCGCGCCCGCATCGAACAGGTCACTACCTGGGCAGGGCTGAGAGAAAGCTCTTCGGCCAACCATGCGCTATGACGTTCGATCCCCCTGGCTGAGAGGTCTTCCCGGGTATCCAGATGGTTCAGTTTCACCCGGTTTACAATGCAGAACGAGAAACTCTTCGGGTGCTTGCGGGCCACTTTCCGAAACGCCTCCCAGAAGAAGTTGTCGGTCAGTTCTGCAAAGTAGGCCATGTCGCTCAGGCAGGTATCCACCCATTCAAAGTTCTCAGGGTCATCGAGCACTTCGTTGATCGCTTCCCGAAGCAGCCAGTCAAAGCCCAGCGCGGTCTTGTGCGCGTAAACCTTGCGGTACATCTGGTGGCGACTGTAGACAAAGTCCTCGAGCGCCCCCAGCCCTTTCTGGGTTATGGCTAGCCCCAGCCAGGGTTCGGACACATCCCATCCAAAACGCAGGTTGCTTAAGAGGTGGTCCAGATTGAAACCGCCGATGGTTACCGAAGAGTGGAAGCCGTCCCGCAGCATGTAATCGGCCCGGTCAGCGTCGATTTCGCCGGATACAATCGATGACAGCAGATCCATCACCAGCCCGGGTATGTTTTCGCTGAGCGGTGATCCCGCCGCGGCATCCTCTCCCGCAATAAAGGCCCAGAATGTGCGGGCATGACGACAGAACGTCTCACTGGGTTTTACGTCCGTCGTTTCCATAATGCCGATAACGTCCCGGGCGAAAAGCCCCGCACCTTCGAGATCCACCGCCATGAGCACATCGTGGGCGACACGCACGGAATAATGCTCGTGTTCCAGCTCGTCGGGTTCTTCCGGGTGGTAGGCGGAATAATCCACGCCGCGCCACAGATCCCGGAAGCGGCCGGGACGGGACATCAGTTCCCGAATGCGCCGGGCCTGGGTGAACTGATGGGAAAAACTTGAATGCCCGCTGTCATGCAGAAGACAGCCCAACCGGATGGTTTTGGCCAGATAGTCGATGGCGTCGAGCTGGCTCAGGCTAAGGTCGGTTTTGTCGCTGAGCTGGCGCTCCCTGAGGTAGGCGTCGATCATCGAGCGGAACATGCGCGTGCCCACATGCATCACACCAATACTGTGCAGAAAACGGGAATGGGTTGCGCCGGGAAAGACCAGGCTCAGGATGTCGTTCTGGCAGATGTTTCGCAGTCGCTGGAACAGCGGGTGATCAATCACCTGGATCTCGTGCCGGTAAAGCGGAATGCCTCCGTGAACCGGATCCATGATCAGCTTGTCATAGGCTCCGAGTAGATCGTTTACGGCACGTCGCATCAGATGGAATCCTCCGATTTCATGAACTTGGCCTTGTTATATCACAGGGGCGTGCCAGAATAGGCTTAATCAAGCCAATTTATCGTTTATCGCTGGTAGTTTAGGGCAGTCGCCATGACCTCGCGCACCGAGCGCATACTTATAATAGACGCCGATGAAAAGGCCCGTACGGATCTCGCCCGTTACCTTGAAGCGAGGGGGTTCTACGTGACCGGCTACCGGGATCTCGCTAGCGCCAAGGCGCTTTTGACGATAACATTCCCGATGTCATCTTTGCAGACCTGCCTCCGGAATCCATCCGGGATCTCGCCAATCGCCTGGAAGAAGCCGAAACATTCACGCCGATCGTCGCCTGTTCGTCCAGCGAGTCCAGCGCTGATGTGGTCAGCGCCCTCAGGGCCGGGGCGGCGGACTTTGTCCTCAAACCCTGCAACGACGACAAGGGCGCACTGGACGATGTTATCGGGAAATTGTTCGACCGGGTCCGGGTCAACCGGCTGAATCAGCTTTACCGGCAGGAGCTTGAAGAGGCTAATCGTGACCTGCGGGACGGCATCGCCGAGCTGCGGGCAGACCAGCGCGCTGGCCGAAAGGTCCAGTTACGGATGCTTCCGGAGCATGAACAGGTGATGAGTGGCCTGCACGTGGACCACATGATCAAGCCATCGCTTTACCTGAGCGGTGATTTTCTGGATTACTTCCGTATTTCCGACGACAAGGTTCTGGTGTACATCGCCGATGTCTCCGGCCATGGCGCCAGTTCCGCGTTCGTAACCGTACTGCTGAAGAACCTGACCAACCGCTTGCAGCGAAACCTTCGCCGGGGCTCCAGTGAAGATATCCTGTACCCGGACCGATTCCTGGAACGCATCAATTCCGAGTTGCTGGATACCGGCCTCGGTAAACACGTAACCGTATTCGTTGGCATTATTTCGCTGAGCGAACGTAAGTTGAATTATGCAGTCGGCGCCCATTTCCCGATGCCCATCCTGTCCTTTGAGGGTGGGGAGGCTGCGTTTCTCGAGGGAAGCGGGCTTCCGGTAGGGCTGTTTGAGACGCCGGAATGGGAAGTGTATGAGGTTCCCCTGAACAAACCGTTTCATCTGACCCTGTTTTCGGATGGAATTCTGGAAGTTATCCGGGAAAAGGGACTGGATGAAAAGGAGCGGACACTACTTGAACTCGTATCGGGAGGTCGTCACACTATCGCCTCTCTGAACGAGGCTCTGCATCTGGAACAGATCACAGAGCTGCCGGACGATATCGCTATCGTATCGGTAACTGATACCATGAACGGATCAGATAACACCCCGTCGAATTAGTGGCAGTGTGAAACATGGCTGGTTACAAGATCCTGCAAGCTGAAAAACAGGGCATCTATGTCCTGAAGTTTATTGGGGAAATCCGGCTGAACCTGTGTTCGACGCTGGACAATCTGGTTGAGTCCATCACCCAGGACCCGGAGTTCAAGACCGTGGTGATCGACCTGACCGAGACCGAGATTATCGACAGCACTACACTCGGACTGCTTGCCAAAATCGCCATGGCGGCCCAGAAACAGAGCAACTTCCTGCCCACACTTATTTCGACCAATCCCGATATTACCCGCATTATCACTTCCATGGGTTTCGACAAGATCTTTATTATTGTGCGAGAACCCGCGTCCCGAATTGAAGAGCTTGAAGAGATTCCCGTACTCAGGGCCAGCGAACAGCAGGTTCGAGACAAGGTTCTTGATGCCCATAAAGTGCTGATGGGCCTGAACAGCCGAAACAGGGAAGAATTCAAGAATCTGGTGCGCGCTCTGGAATGTGAAGAGCCCGGTTAACTGCGCCACCCTGGTGCGACATGGCCGGTATCACACCTGATCTGACAGAACGGAAGAACTATGTCTGAACAATCGACGCCCCGGAACACTGAGGCAGCCGCGCCAGTACATGATGTGGCGGTTCTGGGCGGTGGCAGTTTTGGTACTGCCATGGCCAAGGTGCTGGGTGAAAACGGTCACCGTGTTCATTTCTGGATGCGTGGCAAAGCCCAGGCCGAAGAGATCCGCAGCACCCGAATCAATAGCCGCTACATGCCAGGCATTGAGCTGACCGGTGACATTCAGCCCACCACAGACCTGGCGGACGCTGTCAGCAAGGCCGAGATCGTCTTTGTTGCCATTCCGAGCAAAGCCTTTCGGGCCGTTATCCGCGAGAACAGCGACAAATTCCGCGACGAGCAAATTGTCATCAGCCTCACCAAGGGGATTGAAGAGCACGGCTTCAAACTGATGAGCGAGATTCTGCAGGAAGAGATCCCTCGTTGTCGTACTGGCGTGCTCAGTGGCCCCAACCTGGCTGGTGAAATCGTAAACCGGGATCTGACCGCCACTGTTATTGCCGCCAAGGATCCGGATGTACGCCGCTCGGTTCAGGACCTCCTTGGGTGCGAGTATTTTCGCGTTTACGCGAACGTGGATGTGTATGGCGTGGAACTCGCCGGGGCACTGAAGAACATTTATGCGATTGTTGCAGGTCTTGCCTCCGCCCTGGAAATGGGTGAGAACGCCAAGGCTATGCTGATTACCCGCGGTCTTGCGGAGATGAGCCGGTTTGCCGTCAGCCTCGGCGCCAACCCAATGACATTCATGGGGCTGGCGGGTGTCGGTGATCTGATCGTGACCTGCACCTCATCCAAGAGCCGGAACTTTCGAGTGGGTTATGCCGTTGGCCAGGGCCAGAAACTGGACGATGCCGTGGCGGAGCTCGGGCAGGTGGCCGAGGGCATCTATACCCTGAAGCTCGTCAAGCAGAAAGCCGAGGCCATCGGGATTTACATGCCACTGGTTCGTGGGCTTTACGAGATCCTCTATGACAACGCTTCAATCAAGGCGGTCATCAATAGCCTCATGATGTCGGTCCAGAATTCCGACGTAGAATTTATACTGCCGCGGACCATCAGCCAGTAACAGGCCCGCTGAACCGGGACCAGGCCGGAAAGGAGAGAGCCCTTGCAACTGCTCATCATGCGCCATGGGGAAGCTGGCTGGCATACGCTGGATCAGGAACGTGAACTGACAGAGGCCGGCCGGCTTGGCGTGGCTGAGGTTGCCGCTCGCATCGCGGAGTCGCCCTGGCGCCCGAAGCTGGTCTGGAGCAGCCCCTATGTGCGTGCCAGGCAAACGGCGGCGATCGTCTCCGAAATTCTCAATTGTCCCGTTGAAGAAAAGAGGTTCATCACTCCGGACGACGACCCGGCAGCCTGCCTTGATGCATTGATTGAGCATCACGAATCACCCCTGTTGATCGTTTCCCACATGCCCCTGGTGGGAGGGCTTGCCACGCTTCTGGTTGACGCACACCGCCGGGGCATTCCGTTCATGACCTCCCAGGCCGTCATGCTGGATATGCCAGTAGTCGGCCCCGGTTGCGCTGACTTGAAAGCCCAGTTTCTGCCCTGATATCGCCAGTAAGTAATTTCTGAATTCTCAAATCCGAGCCCGACTATGTACAGCTTTCCAATTGACTACGTGGAGCCGGTCTTCCGGCCTCCCAGTGAAGCCAAGTCACTGATCCTGCCGGTCACCAACGGCTGCTCCTGGAACAAGTGCACGTTTTGCGAGATGTATACGCAGCCGCAAAAGAAATTCCGGGCCCGCAAGCCTGAAGATGTGCTCCAGGACATCCGTAATGCGGCTCGCAGCCTGGGTGGCGTGCGCCGGGTTTTTCTGGCAGACGGTGATGCCATGGTATTGCCGACCCGTCGCCTGTTGGAAATACTGGGTCAGCTCAGGGAGGCTTTTCCGGATCTTCAGCGGGTTTCCAGCTACTGTCTGCCCCGCAACCTCGCGAAAAAGACCGTGGAAGAACTGGCTCAACTGAAGGATGCAGGCCTTGAAATTCTCTATGTCGGTATGGAATCCGGCGATGATGAAATCCTGCGCCGGGTTAACAAGGGCGAAACCTGGGAATCCACCCGCTCGGCACTGCTGAAAATCCGTGAAGCGGGTCTTACGAGCTCTGTCATGGTGCTGAATGGGCTGGGCGGAGAAAACCTTTCGCGCCAGCACGCGATCAATACCGCAACGCTCTGCAACGAGACACAGCCGGATTATCTTTCCACCCTCGTGGTCAGTTTCCCACAGGGAGAAGAACGTTTCCGGGAGGGCTTCGGAGACGATTTCGTTCCGCTGTCCCAAAAAGGGCTCTTTGAAGAGATACGCCTCTTCCTGGAGCATCTTGAGCTGGATAAGACCATCTTCCGCAGTGATCACGCTTCAAATTACCTCGTGCTGAAAGGCACGCTTGGGCGTGACAAGCAGAAAATGCTGGACCAGGTAAACCTCGCCATTACCAACCCCGGTGCAGCACCGTTGCGCGCGGAGTGGATGCGCGGGTTGTAATTCAGATAGCCGGGAGCCACCGTTATGAGCATGAATCCGGATAATCTTGCAAAGCAGGTGGAGGAAACCGTGAAGAAGGCCGGGAATCCACCCATTGATCAGTGGGACCCCGAGCTTTCCGGGGATATGGATCTTCGCATCAGCCGCGATGGTCAGTGGATCTTCAAAGGCGAGCCGCTGGCTCGAGAAGCAATTGTACGTCTGTTTTCCACCATTCTCCGCCGGGAAAGCGACGGCGAATACTACCTGGTGACGCCCGTTGAAAAGTGGCGCATCCAAGTCGAGGATGCGCCGTTGCTCGCCCATTCCCTGACCGTGACTGGAGAGAGCGACCGGCAGGTCATTTCCCTGACCACCAATGTCGGCGAAACCCTTGAGATCGGCCAGGACCATCCACTGGAAGTGACCACCTATCCGGGCTCCGATGAGCCAAGACCCGTGGTAAAGGTTCGCCATGGGGTCGAAGCGCGACTGGTAACCGCAGCCTATTACGACCTGGCGGAGCATGTTGTGGAACGGAATGAAGACGGACACCCGGTTCTAGGGGTATTCAGCCACGGAATTTTCTACAAAATCGGGCAGGGTGGTTGAAAACCCGTACCGCGGCCCCAGAATTACGGTAGAAAACGCATTAGCTCAGTTGTTAAACTGTGTTTTCATACTTGTTATGAGCCTGGCTCTCTAACGAGGCCCGGTGGTCGTTAGTCCCTCTGTTCAGTCTGGCTGTTCACGATCACTTTCGATTGCCTAAATCAATTAAACAGTCATTGCGGACACGCAAGGAGATCACATGGCCCAACCTCGTGTTGTCACCATCCATTACACGCTCACCAACGATCAGGGAGAGCAGCTTGATTCCTCCCGTGTAGAAGGTCGTGAGCCTCTGTCTTACCTGGAAGGTGCACAGAACATTATCGGTGGACTGGAAAGTGCACTGAACGAAAAGAACGCAGGCGATCAGGTTAAGGTTTCTGTAGAACCTGCTGAAGGCTACGGCGAAGTTAACGAAGAGCTGATCCAGCCGGTTCCGCGTTCTGCATTTGAAGGCGTCGATACCATCGAGCCGGGCATGCAGTTCCAGGCGCAGACCCCGGGCGGCCCCCAGGTCGTTCGTGTGGTAGAAGTTGGCGACGAAACCGTCACCATCGACGCCAACCATCCGCTCGCTGGCCAGACTCTGCACTTCGACGTAGAAGTGGTAGAAGCTCGCGACGCGACTGACGAAGAGCAAGAGCACGGCCACGCTCACTAAGCTTTTCTGAAGCGCAACGAAAAACGGCTCCCTCGGGAGCCGTTTTTTATGCCAAAAAAACGGCCCGCGAGGGGCCGTTTTTCTACCGGAATCCGGACTTACATGTTCGGATAATTCGGGCCACCGCCCCCTTCCGGAGTTACCCAGTTAATGTTCTGCGCAGGATCCTTGATGTCGCAGGTCTTGCAGTGAACACAGTTCTGGGCGTTGATCTGGAAGCGCTTTCCGCTGCCATCGTCTTTCTCGACAACTTCATAAACACCAGCCGGGCAGTAGCGCTGCGCAGGCTCATCGTATTTAGGCAGGTTGTCGCGGATCGGAAGGTCCGGATCGGTCAGTTTAAGGTGAACCGGCTGATCTTCCTCGTGGTTGGTGTTTGAAATGAACACCGAGGACAGACGATCGAAGGTCAGGGTGTTATCCGGCTTGGGATAGGTCACCTTCTTGCACTCGGCTGCCGGCTTCATGGTGGCATAATCCGGAGTGGTATCGTGGAAGGTAATCGGCAGGCTGCCGCGCAGGATGTTCTGCTCGAAGTAGGCGATGGCGCCACCGACTATATTGCCGAACTTGTGCATCGCCGGGCCGAAGTTACGCTCTGCGTATAGCTCCTTGAACAGCCAGCTGTCTTCAAATTTCTTCTGGAAGCTGCTGATCTCTTCGCCGCTCTTGCCGTCCTTCAGCGCTTCGAAAACTGCCTCGGCGCCCAACATGCCGGACTTCATGGCGGTGTGGGAGCCTTTGATCTTGGAACCGTTCAGCGTGCCCGCGTCACAGCCCAGCAGGAGACCACCCGGGAAGCTCATCTTGGGCAGGGCGTTATAACCGCCTTTAGTGATTGCACGGGCGCCGTAAGAAACGCGCTTGCCGCCTTCCAGGTGTTTCTTGATTTCCGGATGCAGCTTCAGCCGCTGAAATTCCTCAAACGGGCTCAGATGCGGGTTGCTGTAGGACAGATCGGTGATCAGGCCCACATATACCTGGCCATTCTCGAGGTGATACAGGAAAGAACCACCGGTGGAGCCGGTTTCTTTCAGGGGCCAGCCGGTGGTATGAACTACGAGGCCCGGCTCGTGTTTGGCCGGATCAATATCCCACAGTTCCTTGATACCGATACCGTAGTGCTGCGGGTCTTTGCCTTCATCAAGCTTGAACTCGTTGATCAGGCGCTTGCCCAGGTGACCGCGGCAGCCCTCGGTGAACAGGGTGTACTTCGCGCGCAGTTCCATGCCCGGCATGTAGCCGTCTTTTTCGGAACCGTCGCGGGCCACGCCCATATCGCCGGTAATGATGCCTTTTACCTGACCGTCTTCAATGATGGTTTCGGACGCGGCAAAGCCGGGATACACCTCAACGCCAAGCTGTTCGGCCTGTTCGGCGAGCCAGCGGCACAGGTTACCCAGGCTGATAATGTAGTTGCCATGGTTGTGCATGTTCTTGGGCACAAACGCATTCGGGATCTTGGTGGCGCTGTCCTGGTTCTTCAGCAGGAAAATGTCGTCCCGGGTAACGGGCGTGTTGAGCGGGGCGCCTTTCTCTTTCCAGTCCGGGAAGAGTTCGGTGAGGGCAGTGGGCTCGAATACGGTACCGGCCAGAATGTGGGCGCCGATCTCAGAACCTTTCTCTACAACGCATACGGTGAGTTCCTCGCCAGCTTCCTGTGCCAGTTGCATGACACGGCACGCTGCCGACAGGCCCGCCGGGCCGCCGCCGACGATCAGAACATCAAATTCCATCGATTCGCGTTCCACGTTGGTCTCCTCAAACATCTTTAATGGATATTATGTGCCCGCAGGCCAATTATTCTGGGCCGCCATCATACCGGTAAAAGTGCCTATAGACGACTGCCCCAAGCCGTTTGTCCCGACTTGCATAACCAAAAGGATACCGTATTTGAAGAATCAAACAAACGTTTGTTTGAAATTCGCCCTGTCCTTTGGCATTGTAAGAGCACACTGAAACATCGTGTGTTTTGAGTCGAAATCTAGTATCGTCTCATTGCCGTCCCCGGTCAATACCGGGGAATTGGCTGAAAGTTCAGTCCTGGCGCGTCGTTTGAGGCTATTGATTCTGCCGTGTGTTGCCTCCATCATTAGTGCGCATTGAATTTCGGCAGGCTCTGCGCGAGGACTGCAAGTCATAAACCCATCGTAGAAGAACGAGGAATCTATGAAGGTTCTGGTCGCTGTAAAACGAGTAATCGACTACAACGTAAAGGTGCGCGTCAAGCCGGACAACACCGGTGTTGACCTCGCCAACGTCAAGATGGCAATGAACCCGTTCTGCGAAATCGCGGTAGAAGAAGCCGTTCGCCTGAAAGAGAAGGGTGTTGCCAGTGAAATCGTGGTGGTATCCATTGGCCCGAAAGCCTCCCAGGAGCAGATCCGTACTGCACTGGCGCTGGGTGCTGACCGTGGTATCCACGTCGAAACGGACGAGGAGGTTCAGTCTCTCGAAGCGGCCAAGCTGCTCAAGGCTGTTGTTGAGAAAGAAGAGCCGAAGCTGGTCATTCTTGGCAAGCAGTCCATCGATTCCGATAACAACCAGACTGGCCAGATGCTGGCCGCGCTGACCGGCATGGGTCAGGGCACTTTCGCTTCCGAAGTGGTTGTTGAGGGCGACAAGGTTAACGTAACCCGTGAGGTAGACGGTGGTCTGATGACCGTTGCTCTGAACCTGCCTGCGGTTGTCACTACCGACCTGCGTCTGAACGAGCCGCGCTACGCTTCTCTGCCGAACATCATGAAGGCGAAGAAGAAACCGCTGGACAACATGAGCCCGGCCGATCTGGGTGTCGACATCGCTCCGCGCCTTTCCACCCTGAAGGTTGAAGCGCCTGCTTCCCGTCAGGCGGGTGTGAAAGTGGCCGACGTTGCCGAGCTGGTCGATAAACTGAAGAACGAAGCGAAGGTGATCTAAATGAGCATCCTTGTAATTGCTGAACATGACAACAGCAGCCTGAAACAGGCTACCCTGAATGTTGTAGCGGCTGCCAAGGCCATCGGCGGAGACATCGACGTACTGGTTGCCGGTGAGAACTGTGGTGCCGTTGCTGAAGCAGCTGTTAAGGCCGAAGGCGTTAACAAGGTACTGGTTGCCGATAACGCCGCTTATGGTCACTTCCTGGGCGAAAACCTGGGTGAGCTGGTTGCCGAAGTAGGCAAGGGCTACAGCCATATTCTCGCCGCCGCTGGAACCGTGGGCAAAGACTTCATGCCGCGTGTTGCCGCACTGCTGGATGTTGCGCAGGTTTCCGACATCATGCGTGTGGAGTCCGAAGACACCTTCGTTCGCCCGATCTACGCCGGTAACGCGATTGCCACTGTAAAATCCAGTGACAGCATCAAAGTCGTTACTGTTCGTCCGACCGCGTTCGACCCGGTTGCTGCTGAAGGTGGCTCCGCTTCTGTCGAGCAATTGGACGTCGTGAAAGACGCTGGCCTGTCCCAGTTCGTCAGCGAAGAGCTGGCCAAGTCCGACCGCCCTGATCTGGCAAGCGCCGGTATCGTGGTTTCCGGTGGTCGCGGCATGCAGAACGGCGACAACTTCAAGATGCTGGAGCAGGTAGCCGATCTGATGGGTGCTGCGGTTGGCGCATCCCGTGCTGCTGTCGATGCCGGTTTCGTGCCAAACGACATGCAGGTTGGCCAGACCGGTAAGATTGTTGCTCCGCAGCTGTACATCGCTGTGGGTATTTCCGGTGCCATCCAGCATCTGGCCGGTATGTCCGATTCCAAGGTGATCGTTGCGATCAACAAGGATGAAGAAGCGCCGATCTTCCAGGTTGCCGATTATGGTCTGGTAGCGGACCTGTTCGAAGCCGTTCCGCAGCTTGAAGAAGAGCTGAAGAAAGTTCTGTAACTTTCTGCCTGGCTTGAGAAAAGGCACCTTCGGGTGCCTTTTTCTTTTGGGTGAAGCCAGAATACCTGCCATGATATCTGACCCCGACGGTTGAACCGGATACACGAACCATGACCACAATGCCGTTTGATGCCTTAGCTTGCCCACTGGACGGCTGCCCACTCGTGCCCAGCGAAAAAACCTGGCGTTGCGAGAACGGACACAACTTTGATGTTGCCCGGCAGGGCTACGTGCATCTGTTACCCGTTCAAAAGAAACGTTCCCTGGACCCGGGTGATAGCAAGGAAATGGTTGCGGCCAGACAACGGTTTCTGAATGCAGGGTTCTACACAAACATCGCCGAGGCCGTGAGCGATCAGGTATTGCAGTGGCTCCCGAGCGAGGGCACCGGATCGATTCTGGACGCAGGCTCTGGCGAAGGTTATTACCTTCGACACCTCGCGAGCTTGGCCGGCGCCAGAGATATCTCTTTGATCGGCGTCGACATTTCGAAGTGGGCGGTTCTGGCCGCGGCCAAACAGGACAAACAGACCCGGTGGGCGGTTGGCAGCAATGCCAACCTGCCAATACTGCCGGAATCCCTAGATCTCGTGCTTTGCCTGTTCGGTTTTCCGGTTTTCAGCGAATTCGCCCGGGTGCTGAAGCCCGGCGGGAAGGTGATACAGGTGGATGCCGGCTCAGACCACCTTCGGGAACTGCGTGAAATCATTTACCCCGAACTGAAACCACCCGCAGACACTGAGATGGCTGATCCCGAGGGCTTCCGGACCCTGGATTCGACCGTGCTAAGGTTCCCGCTGAGTCTTCCGGACCAGGACAGCATCGCCGATCTCCTGGCCATGACACCCCATCTTTATCGGGCCAACTCGGAGGGCCTTGAGAAGGCTGCTTCGCTCAAATCACTGGTGGTGACAGTCGACGTGGTTCTGAAACGCCTGGAAAGGCGCTAACCCCCGAATTTCATTGACCGTCGTCGGAACCCTGAGCCTTGCCGCTCTTGCGGGAAGCGAGCCGCTTTTCTGCTTTCCCGATGATCAGGGTATCGGCGAGGATGTGCAGGGCCTTGTTGGTCGTGCGCACGGTTTTGTAGATCTGTTGGCTCTTCTGGTCATGGGTGGCCCGTGCTTTACGGGCAGTCTGTCGGAACTCCTCATCCTTCGAGAACAGATCAATCAGCCCGAAAGTCGTGTTCGAGATTGCTTTGTGCAGCTTTTCTACGGCGCTCGCGCCACCCGAAACCGAGTCCTCCAGCAACCGCGCCCGGTTCCGGACCTCGAGAAGATCCATTCTGCTTTTCTGAATGGCACTGTGCGCTGACACACGATGGGAATTGAGAATCCGTGCTTCCCGTCGACAGAGCAGCAGCTGCCAGTAGGCGATGCAGAATCCGCAAAAGGCCAGTAGCAGCAACAATACGATTGCGGCCAGGTTCATGATGGGGCCCTCCAGTCACACATTGCGATCATCGATACTCAATCTGCATATCCACGTCGATTTCGCGCTCTGTCATCTCTTCCTCAAGTTCTTTCATCACTTCCTGGTACACCATTTTGCGAACCATCACGGGGAGTTTGTCGGCAAGCACTCGGGCAGAGCGTGACTCCCGCTTGGCCAGGGCAATCGGATCCAGTACCCGAAGCGTAATAACCAGCTCCGGTTCCTGCTCGGAATCTGCGATATCGTCGTTCTCCATCATTCGGGCGATCACTTTGCGCTGTTCAAGAACCTGCCAGCAGACAAAGCCGCTGAACAGGACAAGCAGGATGCTCAAGACTGTTAAAAAGGTGATCAATTCGAACCTCCGGAAATCGTTTCTTGCTCTGCCTGCCAGTGTGCCCCAAGCAGTATGACAAACGATTGGCCGTGAAGACGGATTTAACGGTGTTGCCGGGAAAGTAGAACGAGCGCTCAAAACTGTTAACATTGGTTGCAGTTGTTCAATGAGCTACGCAGAATCAACGGGTTAAGGCCGACTATTCATACCAACAGAGGATTGTTCATGGTTTGGTTCAAGGCGTTTGCAAGTGGTTTTCTCGCAACCCTGGTGTTTCATCAGGGCCTGTTCGCATTGTTCTGGCTCGGGGGCATCGTGCCCGCAGCGCCCTTCAACCTGTCACCGGTGCCGCCGCTGGGTGTGCCCCAGGTTGTGTCATTGGCGTTCTTTGGTGGCCTTTGGGGCATGTTGTTGTGGCTGATCCTTGGGCGCCTGGCAGGGGTGAAGTTCTGGCTGGGGCATGTCATTGTAGGGGCTGTAGGTCCCACCGCAGTCGCCATGCTGGTTGTATTCCCCCTGAAAGGGCTAGATGTCTCGGCCCAGACCTGGGTGGGCGGCTTGCTCCTCAACGGTTTCTGGGGCCTGGGTGTTGCCGTATTCATGCGTCTGATGGGCGAGAAAGCGGTTGCCGGGCTCCGCTGAAATACCATTGATTCGTTATCAATTTCTGTTGTCATCACTGTTTACTAAGGAAGAGCAATGACCAAATCCGCAGAAACAGCCCATGATCTGGTGGTGTTCGGTGCCACCAGCTTCGTCGGCCAGATTCTTACCCGTTACTTGCTCGAGACCTACGGTGTAGGCCAATCGGTAAAATGGGCGATTGCCGGACGCTCCGAGAGCAAGCTCAACACACTGAAAAGCAGCCTTGGCGACAAGGCCAGGGATCTGCCGGTGATTCTTGCCGATGCCGCCGACGATGCAGCCCTCAAGTCCATGTGTGAGCAGACCCGCGTGATTATATCCACGGTCGGCCCTTATGCGCTTTACGGCGAGCCGCTGGTCAAGGCTTGCGTACAGACTGGCACGGACTATTGCGATCTCACCGGCGAAGTTCAATGGATTCGCAAGATGGTGGAGCGTTACGAGGCGGAGGCGAAAACCTCTGGAGCGCGCATTGTTCACTGTTGCGGTTTCGATTCGATTCCCTCTGATATGGGCGTCTGGTTCCTGCAGAATCAGGCGGAGCAGACGTTCGGAATGCCGTGCCAGGATGTCCGCATGCGGGTCAAGACCGCCAAGGGCGAGTTCTCCGGCGGTACGGTTGCCTCCATGATGAATGTTGCGAAGGAAGCGGCGGCGGATCCGAAGCTGCGCAAGGAGCTGGCCAACCCGTTTTCCATCTGTCCGCCGGAACATCGCTCCAAGACCCGGCAGCCCAGCCTCAAGGGCGCCGAGTTTGATAAGACGTTCAACGCCTGGCTTGCTCCCTTCGTGATGGGCGCCATCAATACACGGGTGGTGCATCGCTCCAATGCCATGCAGAACGCGCGGTACGGCAAGGAATTCACCTACGATGAAGCCATGATGACCGGTCGTGGCACCAAGGGCCGGCTGGCTGCTTATGCGATCACCGGCGGCCTGGCGGCGTTCTTTACCGCCTCGGCCATCAAACCGACTCGCTGGCTGGTGGAGAAGTTTGTCCCTCAGCCGGGCGAGGGCCCAAGCCCCGAAGCCCAGAAAGCCGGTTTTTATGATCTGCGCTTTGTTGGTCGCACCGAGGACGGCAAGACCATCATCACCAAAGTGACCGGCGATCAGGATCCGGGCTACGGTTCCACCGGCAAGATGTTGGGCGAAGCGGGCATGTGCCTGGCGTTCGATATTCCGGCGGATCAGCCAGGTGGGTTCTGGACACCGTCTTCTCTGCTGGATGGCAAGCTGATGGACAGGCTTACCAGCAAGGCGGGGCTGACGTTTGAGGTTCTCGAAACCCGCTAACCACTCAGGTAGATCACACGGTCGGTGCCCGGAAGGGCATCCGACCCGTGTGCGAGACTGACCACGGTTTTCCCTTCCAGAAGCGATTCCATCCGTTTTGCTATCCTCGACCGGGTCTCAGCATCCAGGCCAGTGAACGGCTCATCCAGTATGACCAGGGGAGCTGGATTCAGTAACACCCGCGCCAGTGCCACTCTTCTTGCCTCGCCGCCTGAGAGTCTGCTTCCGGCGCTGCCCAGCCAGGTATCGAGTTGATCCGGTTCGGTAGCGAAGCGCTCAGCCAGTTCCATCTGCTCCAGCATGCTCCAGAGTTCCGTCTCCGAAGCCTCCGGAGAGCCCAGTAACAGGTTGGCCCGCAACGTGTCTTCAAATAGCACGGTTTTCTGGGTCAGGTAAACGCAATCCCTCCGCGCCAGGCTTCCCTGAGCAACCGGCAAAAGGCCTGCGAGCACATCGGCGAGTGAAGACTTTCCACTGCCGGAGTGGCCCAGAATACCGATGCGTTTGCCATCCTCAATCTCAAGATTGAAGCGCGTGAAAAGCGGCGCGTAACCGGCGTGTTTCACCGTAATATTGTCTGCAAGAAGGGCGGTTTCCGGCGGTAATTCTTGCTTTTCGTTGACAGCCTGCCGTTCCTCTTCGCGGCAATCGCGGTTCAGGCGAGCCGCGGAGGCGATGGTGGCTCCGAGCTTGCCAAAGGCATCAGGCAGCATGGCATAGACCTCAGCCAGTCCGAGCAGAGCAATGGGCAGTAAAACCAGCACAGGCCCGGATAGCGTGCCCGCCTGGAACAGGACAAAACCCGCCCAGAGCGCCAGGACCGCAGAGAGATTTACCAGCAGATGGGTTCCGGCCAGGTGCCAGCCCACGCGGGTATCCGTTTTTGCCTGCTCTGAGGTTACCTGATGGGCCTGGCGCATAAGCCAGGCAGCATGTTTACCAGTGCGACCGGCCGCAGTTAGTTCTGAGAAACCTTCAATATGTTCAATGACCGCCGTTCGCAATTCTTCCTGCCGGTCGCTTTGCCGGGCCGCAAGTTGCCAGGTTCTGAGGTAAACACCAACCGTCGCGACCGCCAGGGCAATCACAAGAAGCAGGCCCACCAGTACAGCGGTTCCAACATCAAACAGAATGGCTGCCAGCACCACCACCAGGAGGGTTACCAGGCCAGCCAGAGCCGTAGGCGCGATCAACCGGAGGTACAGGGTATCAAGGGCATCGACATCGCTGGTCAGGCGCGAGAGCCACTGGGCGCCACTCAGCTCTCCCCGGCGTACGCGCGTGGCGCGGGACAGCCGAGAGAACAGGTTCACGCGAATATCTGTAAGCAGTCTCAGAACCGTATCGTGGTTATATACCCGTTCCAGATACCGGAACACTGTTCGGGACACAGCGAAAAACCGGATAGCGCCACCGGGCACGTAAAGGTTGATAGTGGCCGCCACCCCGGCAGCCAGGAGCAATCCCACCAGCGCCGTTTTGGTAAGGAACCAGCCAGACACAGCCAACAGCGCAATGCCGGATAGCAGGGTAGCGAGAATTAGGAAACCACCGACCACCAGGCGTCCGGGCCGCTTTAAGATCAGCTCCAGCCACGGTTTCAGCTCACGCATCCCGAACCTCCCCGCCGGAGACCAGCAGAACCCGGTTTGCCAGGGTGAGCAAGGCTTGGTGATGGGTGGAGAAGATCAGGGTTTTGCCGGCTACCGCCAATTTGTGCAGAGCCTCCAGCACAAACACCTCGCTGTCGCTGTCGAGGCCCGCGGTGGGTTCGTCCAGCAGAATAAGGTCATAATCCGCCAGGAAAATACGTGCCAGGCTCAGCCGCCGCGCCTGTCCGCCGGAGAGCCCCTGACCTTCCTCGGATACCGGGCTATAGATACCCTGTTGCCGGCTGTCCAGCAGGGAACCCAGGCCGACATTGCGCAGGGCGGTTTCAATGGCAATATCGGAGGCATCTGGCGTAGTCAGCCTGAGGTTATCGGCCCAGGTACCCTGAACCAGGAAGCCTTTCTGCCCCAGCCAGCCGAACCGGAAACTTCCCGCCGATTCGCCAAACAGGTGGAGTTCACCGGTATCCGGTGCCATAAAACCGGCCAGCAGATGCAGCAGGGTGGACTTGCCGCCACCCGAGGGGCCGGTGAGGGCAATTACTTCGCCTTTTTGGATGGTCAGCGACAGATCCTGAATCACGGGCTGATCCGACCGAAAGCGTTTACTGACGGACCGCAACTCAATGCGATCATCCGCACCTGCTACCGGGTTGCCATCTGTAGACGTGTCGAAGTGCGCTGGCGAACCAAGCCGTTCAAGAATTTCTGTGCCCGCACCCATAGCCGCTGCGCGATCATGATAATGCTGTGACAGCGTCCGTAAGGGCTGGAAGAACTCCGGGGCCAGCAACAGAATCAGAAGCCCGGAAAACAGCGTGAGATCTTCGGACGGGCCATAGGTGATGTAGCCCAGCAAACCAAAACCGATGTAAATGGCGATAACGGCAATGGCCACTGAGGCAAAGAACTCCAGGACCGCGGACGAGAGAAACGCAATCCGCAGCGTTTTCATGGTAACGCGCCGATAGTGATCGGACCGTTTGCGAATGAGTTCTGCAGCGCCCGTCGTCTGGCCAAACAACTGGAGGGTGGTTAGCCCGCGCACCTTGTCCAGAAACTGTCCGGAGAGCCGGCTGATGGTCTCGAAGTGCTGTTGGTTAAGTTTTTCCGCGCCCATGCCCACCAGCGCCATGAACAGAGGAATCAGAGGGGCAGACAACAGCAGGAAAATACCGGCCAGCCAGTCCAGCCAGAACACGAGAACGAGGATCAGCAGGGGCACGATCATCGACAGCGTCATTTGCGGCAGAAAACGGGCGAAATAACCGTGCAGTGCTTCCACGTGGTCAATCCATTCCCGGGCAAGGGTGCCTGCGGAGGATTGGCCCAGCTCTACCGGGCCGGTGGCCTGCCAGTGTTTGTGGAGCTGACGCCTGGCATCCCGCCGTACCTGTTCGCTGCAACGGGCAGCAAAACGCGTCTGAAAGCCCTGGCCAAGTGCCCGAACCACCAGTGCGAGAATGAGCCCAAGGAAGAGGGGAGTGAGGTCCGCGATAGGGACCTCGTCAATCACGCCCAGATGAATTATCCGGGCCAACAAAACCATCTGGATGATGGTCGCTATGCCGGCCACTGTGCCCGCAGCAACAGCAATGCGGATCCAGAGTCGATTGCCGAGGGCAAGCTGCGCGAGCCAGCCTTTGACGGTTTTCTGGTCAGTGGCGGGGGAACCTCCCCCGCCATCATTAGCCAGTGGCTCCGCCACTCAGTGGTATCCCTCTCCGGCGCGCACCTTGCCGCGGAAGACCCAGTAGGTCCAGGCGGTGTACACCAGCACGATCGGGATCACGAACAGCAGGCCCAACAGCAGGAACAGCTGGGACTCGTAGGCGGACGCGGCTTCCCAGAGCGTGTATTCCGGGGGAACCACATAGGGCCAGCGGCTGACCACCAGACCCAGATAGGTGGTGATGAACAGCCCCATGGTAGCCACAAACGGCATGCCGTCCCGGCGATCACGTACCGAACGGTAGATCTGAATAGCACAAAGCAGGGTCAGGACTGGCAGAACCCAGATGATACTCAGGTTAGAGAACCAGCGCTCACGGACCATTTCGTCCACGAACGGCGTCCAGACCCCAATGATGCCAAAGACAACCAGCACCGCCAGCAGCAACGGCAGGGTAATCTTGTAGGCCCACTGCTGCAGGTAACCCTCGGTTTTCATGATCAGCCAGGTGGAACCCAGCAGGGAGTAGCCGGCCAGCATTCCGAGGCCCGTGAGAACGGTGAATGGCGTAAGCCAGTCCAGCGCGCCGCCCACATAAACGCCGTTGGCGGTTTCGAAACCCTGAATATAGGCGCCGACGACAGCACCCTGTGCGAAGGACGCAACGGTTGAACCGCCCGCGAAAGCCCAGTTCCACAGATAGCGGGAGGTGCGGGCCTTGAACCGGAACTCAAACGCCACGCCCCGGAAGATCAGCCCGGCCAGCAGCAGGAATACACCGATGTACAATGCCGGCAGGAAGATGGAATACACCATCGGGAACGCGGCAAGGAGCCCGGCACCACCCAGCACCAGCCAGGTTTCGTTGCCGTCCCATACCGGCGCCACCGAGTTCATCATGGTGTCCCGGGCTTCCTCGTTCGGGGCGAAGGGGAAGAGAATCCCCACGCCCAGATCGAAGCCGTCCATCAGTACATACATGATGATGCCGAAGCCGATAATAAATGCCCAGATAAGAGGCAGATCAAACAGTTCCATAATCAGTGACCTCCCTGGTTTACTGGCTTGGCAGTACCAACAGTATCGCCGGAGTCGTGATCGATTTCGAAAGGCACGTGTGCGGCGGAGAACGGACGCTTCGGCCGTTCGGCCTCGTGCTCGTCTTCATCGTGGTCTTCGAGACCGACATAAAGCACGCGCATCAGGTAATACACGCCGGCAGAGAACACCAGAGCGTACACAACGATATAGCCGATGAGTGTGAACAATGCCATGCCGCCCGTCAGTGAGGGAGTCAATGCCTGTGCCTGGATCATCTGGCCGTACACCAGCCAGGGTGCCCGGCCTGTTTCGGTCACGAACCAGCCTGTCAGCACCGCAAAGAAGGGGGCAATGCTCATAAAGCGCATACCCTGCAGGAACCAGCTGGTGCGCCAGTACCGTCCTCCGGCCCTCAAAACCAGGCCGGTGACTGCGAAGGCGATCATCAGCAAGCCAATACCCACCATGATCCGGAAGGACCAGAACACGATCGCGACGGGCGGCTGCTCTTCAACAGCCACTTCGTTCAGGCCCGGAACCTCGCCGTCCCATTCGTGGGTGAGAATGAAACTGGCCAGGCTGGGAATGCCAATCTCAAACAGGTTGCGCTGGTTTTCCTGATCGGGAATGGCAAACAACAACAGAGGCACATTGCGGGAAGTTTCCCAATTGCCTTCCATCGCTGACACCTTGGCCGGCTGATGCTCCAGAGTGTTCAGGCCGTGGAAATCCCCCAGGACTGCCTGGGCGGGCGCAATGAACAGCAACAGCCAAAGGCACATGGACAGTGCTTTCTTGTTGGCCTCAACCTCGCGACCGCGCAACAGGTACCAGGCGCTCACGCCGGCCACAACAAAGCCACCGGTAAGGAAAGAAGCCAATGCCATGTGGGCGAAGCGATAGGGGAATGAGGGATTGAAGATCGCCTCGCTCCAGGAAGTCACGTAGAACACGCCGTCGCGAAGTTCGGTGCCGGCCGGAGTCTGCATCCAGCTGTTCGCCGAGAGAATCCAGAACGACGAAATGAAGGTGCCGGTGGCAACCATGATAGCGGCAAACAGGTGAACACCAGCGGGCACCTTGTCGCGACCAAACAGGAGCACGCCGAGGAACGCCGCCTCAAGGAAGAACGCCGTGACCACCTCATAACTCAGGATTGGGCCAAGGAAATTGGCAGAGGCCTGGGCGAAGTTACTCCAGTTGGTACCAAACTGGAACGACATCACGATGCCTGATACCACCCCCATGCCGAACACCACGGCAAACACCTTGGTCCAGAAGGCAGAGAGCTTCACCCACAACGGATTCTCGGTTTTGAAGGCCAGGCCTTCGAGTACCGCGATGTAGGAAGCGAGGCCGATGGTAAACACCGGAAAAATGGCGTGAAATGACACCACGAACGCGAACTGGATTCGCGATAGGATGAGAGGATCAAGTTCCATGGGAACCCTCCGGTAACGATCACATCATAACAAACGGGCCCAGCGAACCCGTTCAGCCGCTGCCTTAGCTCTGATTGTTATATTGTTATTACCGGCAGATGGTTACTATGCTACTAAATAAGCTAGCAGTTTCGATAGGGCCGATTGTCGCACCCTTGATTTAAAACAATTATGGTGATGCCGATGAGCTTTTACGAAGACAGAATACTGCCTCACATCATAGACCGGGCTTGCTCAATGGGCCAGGTGATGAAACTTCGTAGCCAGGTGGTTCCCCATGCCAAAGGTGTGGTTCTGGAAGTGGGCATGGGCTCGGCCATCAACATGGAGTTCTACAACGCCAATAATGTCGATATGGTGTACGGCCTGGAGCCCTCAGAAGGCATGCGTAGAAAGGCCCAGCCCAACCTTGCCAAAACTCCAATAAAGGTTGAATGGCTGGATCTGCCCGGGGAGAAAATCCCTCTGGACGACAACTCCGTGGACACCGTTCTGCTGACCTTCACCCTGTGTACGATCCCCGACTGGAATGCCGCTCTTCAACAGATGCGCCGAGTGCTCAAACCCGGCGGTGAACTCCTGTTCCTGGAACACGGCGAATCGCCCCACGATGACACGAGGAAATGGCAAAACCGCATTACCCCGGGCTGGAAAAAGCTGGCCGGCGGCTGCCACCTGAACCGACACATCGCAGACCTGATCCGTCACGCCGGCTTTGAAATCCAGGAGCTGGAAAACCTCTACATCCCCAAGGCCCCGAAAATCGCGGGATACATTTATAAGGGCAGGGCGATCAACCCGGTAGAGACCAGCCCGGCAGCCTGATAGTGCGGGCAGAATCCGAATTGCGTTACCCCACGCAGACTTATACAATTCTGCCCGTCAAAACCTCCCCCGAATGCTCCGGTGGTGAAATTGGTAGACACAAGAGACTTAAAATCTCTCGACCGTTAGGTCGTGCCGGTTCGATTCCGGCCCGGAGCACCAATAAAATCAATGCCCCACTACAGTCAGCGGTTCCAGTTGCCGCCTTGAGTTTTTGGATTTAGAGATAAGGTAGTCACCTTGCGGCATTGCTCAGCACATTCAGATCCATTTAATGAGACAACGCCCTAGATCTTCACTATCATTCCAGCATCTAATTTAGCAAACGAGCACCACATACAGAGCGTGTAACGTTATGGCAAGTTCAGAGCACTTAAAAGCATTGGTTAAGTCGCATCTTGAGAATGATGACGAACGCTTTGTGTCCATAGCACTGCAAGTTGCTGCGCATGAAGCTCGTAGCGGCCATGGGAAATTGGCTCAAGAACTCAGGGACATTGTTCAAAGGGCGAAGAAAAATTCCTTCCGAAAGGCTTCGGTTTCAATAGCTAAAAGTATTTCGGATGAATCAGGTCTTTTAGTTGCTTCCCATCCTAAAAACAGGCTTTCTGACCTGGTCGTTTCGGATAAAGTGAGATATCAACTGGACCGAATTGTTCGAGAGCAAAGGTTTATGAGTCGTCTAAAGGACCACGGACTACACCCAAGGAGAAGAGTGCTTCTTGTTGGTCCGCCCGGAACGGGGAAGACCTATACGGCGTCTGCGCTCGCCGGTGAACTTGATTACCCGCTATTTCAGGTTAGGCTTGACTCACTTATAACAAAATTTATGGGTGAGTCATCGGCAAAGCTTCGCCAGGTGTTTGATGCAATATCAAATGTTCGAGGCGTATATTTTTTTGATGAATTTGATGCTCTCGGTTCGCAGCGCCAAGGAGGGAATGACGTTGGTGAAGCCCGAAGAATCTTGAATAGCTTTCTTCAAATGATCGAAGAAGACCATTCCAATAGCCTAATTGTATGCGCCACAAATCACATCGAGGTTCTTGATAGCGCACTTTTTCGGCGTTTCGATGATGTAATCAGGTATGCAATGCCTAGTAAAGATGAAATAGTAAGGTTGTTTAAGGGGAGATTAGCTGGTCATGTCGCGAAAGATTTCCAGTGGTCGAAGCTTCCCGACCTTTGCGAGGGGCTTAGTAATGCTGAAGTTGTTAGGGTCGCAGATGAGGCATTGAAGGAAACTCTTATATACGGGCATAACAAAGTCACTGATAGCATGTTGGAAGATGCTATAACTGATCGTCGAGAGATGAGAAAATCAATATAAAGTTAGGAGCTGTAAATGCCCCGCATCAAGGATGGACGGCAGCATATAATTCTCGGTAGTACTGGCAAACCTGAAAAATACACATATCCAAGGAAGGTAGTCACTGCCAAAAATGTTCCGCAACGAAATCGAATGGAACAAGCCGCAAGCCTCTCCTCCCAGCTTAATCGTGTGAAAGAATCGAAGCCTGCAATAGTTCGAGAGGCAGAACAGTACGAGCTAGAGTCATCTATCGGCCTTCAAGTGACGTTTGATAGCTTCCCCGGGGTTGAGCTTGCATTCGAGAGTCTGGCTGACTCACGACAAAAACTTGAATTACTAAATGTGCGGTATCATGACGATAAAGTTACCGCTACCGTTTTTGTTCCCATTGATAAGATCGGATTTTTTGAGAAAAAGATTAAAGACTACCTAGAGGGGCGTAAGGATCGTAAAGGCGGTCCTCGAGATAACAGAACGCTCATAGATGCGATCGAATCTATACGAGAGTCAGCATTTAACGAACTTTGGAACGACGACGATTCGGCCTTACCAACAGACGGCCAACAAGAAATTTGGTGGGAGATATGGCTGCCTGTTCTAGATGACAGAACGGCTGTAGTCCACGACTTTAAAAAAGTTGCAGTTTCAATTGGGATCGAAGTTTCTGACAGCACTTTGGAGTTTCCTGAACGAACAGTGCTTTTGGCCCACTGCACCAAGTCAAAGTTATCTCAAAGCTCTCTATTAATGAGCAAGATTTCCGAGATTAGACGAGCTAAAGAGACAGCAGAGTTCTTTGATGCAATGGGCAGAGAAGAACAAACGGAATGGGTAACCGAATTACTGGAAAGAACCAAGTTTACAAACAATGAAAACAGTCCTTTCATTTGTGTTCTTGATAGCGGTATCAACTCCGGGCATCCATTAATCTCTCCTGTCCTTGATTCCGATGATCGACATGTCATTGATCCGTCATGGATCATTAATGATGAAGACGGCCATGGAACGGGAATGAGCGGCCTCTCTGTATGGGGTGACCTCACGACGGCGCTTGAGACCACAGAGGATCTCGAGGTGAATTGGCGCTTGGAAGGGGTCAAGCTAATCAGATCGCCCGGGGACAATAAGGGCAGGCACCATGGAGTAATTACAGCGGAAGGGGTTTCACTGCCGGAAATTCAAGCGTTTGATCGGAATCGTGTCTATGTCATGGCATTGTCTGCTACCGATTCAAGGGATAGAGGACGGCCATCGGCTTGGTCAAGCACGATCGACAGCCTTTGCTCTGACTATTTGGGAGAAAATCGGTTTCCCCGACTTATGCTGGTGTGTGCAGGAAACACCGGCGATGACTTAACCGAATTAATGGGTTACCCCTCTCATAATGAGTTACAAGATATTCACGACCCAGGCCAAGCTTGGAATGCAATTACAGTGGGCGGGTACACAAGAAAGGTGGTTATTGATGATCTAGGGGCTGACAACTATGAGCCAGTAGCTCCAAATGGAGGCTTGAGCCCGTATAGTACGACATCACTCACCTGGGAAAACTCGATGCCGATAAAGCCTGAGGTTGTTTTCGAGGCTGGCAATGTGGGAAGGATAATATAGCTGTGCAGGCCTAAATAGTCTCAAGCTTCTAACTACAAACCATGACATTTCAGAGAGGCACTTCTCAACATTCGAAGCAACAAGCGCTGCAACTGCCTTGGCAGCGAATTTTTCTGCAAAGATTCTGCACGAATATCCAAATCTATGGCCTGAGACTGTAAGGGCGTTGATGATCCATTCGGCCGAATGGACCGATGCAATGACGGAGCAGTTCACCGACCCTAAGAAAACAGACAAGCATAATGCCAAGCGTTTAGCCCGTTGTGTTGGTTTTGGCGCTCCAAGCGTAAATCGTGCGCTTAGTAGCTTAAAAAATTCTGTTGTTATGGTTGTAGAAGACCATATTCAGCCCTTTGAAAAAAAGAAGGGAAAATCCCCATCAACCAAAGACATGAATTTGCATGAACTGCCGTGGCCGAAAGATCTTTTGGCATCTTTGGGTGATACAGAGATTAGGATGACGGTTACGCTGTCGTATTTCGTGGAGCCGAATCCTTCCAGTCGCAATGTCTCAAGTAAATATCGTTACCCGAGCCATCAACTTCGCTTCGATGTAAAGCGCCCAACTGAGTCCACGGATGCATTCAAGGCTAGAATGTCACGCGCAGCTCAAAGTGCTGAACAGGGGAATTCAACAGTTGGGAATGGAGATCCCAATTGGCTTTTTGGCGAATACAGGCATCGAGGCTCAATACATAAAGATGTATGGCGCGGTAGTGCTATCGAGCTATCAGAGAGAGGGGTAATTGCGGTTTACCCTGCTATGGGATGGTGGAGAACTAGAACAAAGCTTGAGTCATTCAACAAGACTGCTAGATACGCTTTAATCATATCAATTGAAGCACCGGAAGTTGACACGGATATCTATAATGAGATCCAGACCATAATCGAATCGACTGTTGAAACTGAAGTCCGTATTCATAATTGAGTACCTTGCATTGGCGCACAGTTATTGACAGAACTCTAAGGTGGCGGGTGAATGCCGCCACCGTCAGCTTCTCCCACCGTAAGAGTGCGTCGACAGGCGAAGCGGCAATTTTGTTTTTTACTCCCGGGACCGTGTAAGTCACGAACGTGAATCTAGCAAGAGATTTTTCTTTCGTTGTTGATTCACCAGTTAAAACCGTAGCCAAGCCCATATCCTCTAATTCCCTCCGCATCGGTGTATTCAAACGATAAGCGGTGATGGCGCTTTGCCCAGCCGGCCAGGCCGATCGTGTAGTAGGGATCAGAACCTTCAAGTGTGTTGTCATGGACGCCCAGCTTTAGCTCCAGGGTATCGGGTATGGCAAAAACGCGAAGCTGCGCTCCAAATACAGCTGCCGTATCGCTATCTGAAAAACATAGAGTGACACCACATGCTTCAGTATTAAATTCGCCGATACCTATTGTCGGAATGACATCAACCTTTTCGCTGGCATCCAGAGGCATTCCCAGAAATAAAGCGCCAGAGGAGATCTCCACTTTCGAACGCTGCTTTTTCTCGTCGGCGCGACGGAAATGCGCTCCAATGAAGAAGTTCTGTGCAATTTGATAAGAACCAGTGATTTCGACAGCGTCGAGCTTGTCGTAGGTTCCATCAGTGGTAGGAATCTCCGTTTTCAGATCGATGTAGCCATACTGAAAACCGATCTGTGTATAGCTGAAGGTAGGTTTTGTGAAGCCTTCGGGTAATCTATTGGTTTCAGCCGCGAGGTATGGTGATAGACAAACTGTGAGAACGACGCTTGGCAGAAACTGCTTCATAAAAAACTTAATACTCCAGGCTGGTTCGAGGTTCTATATATTCCACCCGGCATTAGAAAGATCGCCTAAGTGCCTATATTTCCGAAATATTCCAGGGCAGGCGCAAGAAAATTGGCAACATAACCTGAGAGATATCTTTTTTCAATCTCCATCCAAATTGACGACTCAAGCAGCGCAGTGATCGACGTTCCCACCCCCGGCGTAAGCTTTAACTCAATGCTTTCCGCATGAGGAGACAAACCGCCATGGCCGAAGTTGAAACTATCGGTAAGCAAATCGCAGATTATGTGAACGATCCCATCGAGAAAGCCAAGCGGCTGATCGTGACGCCAGTGGGGCAGGCCAGAATGATTGTCTGTACGCCATCACCCGGCCAGGGTGCCTCCTCGGCGATTGAAGCGGCAAACAGTCTGCTTTCGGAAGATGATCAGATAGCGCTGGTCGAAGATGTCAGTGAACTGACAGATCCTGCGCAGGTGGTTTCCATCATCAATGATGGTGGTATCGAGACCGAAAAGGGGTTCCATGTGGCTTTCAGTCTTTCTGACGAGACGATTACAAGGCAGGTGGAGAAAGAGCTCGACCTCAAGGTCTTTACGGGGCAATAGCCCCGTTTGATAGATAGGCGGCCATTTGGCCGCCGCCACTATTTTTTCGACATTGCTTCAAGCATTTTGTTGACCGCTTCCAGGTGCTCAGGCTCGTTGTGGCACATGCCCTGGAAGTTGGCGCATACATCCAGAAAATCCTTCAGCTCCATTCTCGGCGCCATTTTCATCAGGCGTTTGGTGAGGCGAGTGGCTTTCGGTGGCTGGCTGGCCATGCGACTTGCCATGGCATTAGCGGCGTTCATAAGTTCGTCCGCTGGCACCACCTCCAGAACAATGCCCAGCTCCTTTGCCTCGGAAGCATCTATCACCCGCCCGGTGAGCGTTAGCTCGAAGGCGCGCTGATAGCCAATCAGGCGCTGCATAAACCAGGCGCCGCCGTCACCCGGAATGATTCCCAGGTTAAGAAAGGTTTCGCCGAACTTTGCGTTGTCCGAGGCAATGCGGATATCCGCCATGTTGGCCAAATCGAAGCCGGCTCCGATGGCGGGACCGTTGACCGCGGCGATGATGGGTATTTCCACATTCTGCAGGGCCAGGGGAATGCGCTGGATGCCTTTGCGGTAACGGTCGGCGCATTCGGCCACGTCGCCGGCAAAATCGCCGCTGCGGTTGGCCATGTCCCGGATGTTGCCGCCTGCACTGAACGCAGAGCCCGCTCCGGTGATCACCATTACCGACACGTCTTCGCACTGGTTAACCCATTCCGCGGTGGTCACGATGTCGTCGATCAGGTTTGAGCCGGTCAGCGCATTGCGCAGGTCGTGACGGTTCAGAGTAAGCGTGGCGACACGGTTCTCGAGGGTCAACAGGGCATCGGTGAGCTTGGGTACGGTGGTCATTGTTGCGGTTCCTTGTTTTTGATCAGCGCGTATCTTCGCGCGCGGGAACCGGGTTAATCAACTGCCACCCGCGCTTTTCGGTACCGGCTTACTTCTGTCCAGCCATGCACCGCCAGGGCGGAGAATACAATAACACCACCTACCAGGCTGAGCTTTGGCGGTACTTCGCCGAGGAATAGCCAGACAAGGAAAGACCCGAACACGGTTTCCAGAAGCAGCATCAGGCTGACTTCCGCCGCCGGGATATAGCGGGGGCCAATCTGGATCAGGATGCACGCAGTGGGCAGGAACACCAGACAGAGCAGGGCGATAAAGAAGAAATCACGGGCCGAGGGCATCTGCGCACCACTAAGCAATGCCGCAACACCTGCCAACACCAGCGCGCCGAACATAAGCATCACGCTCATATCGCTGTCGGGTTTGGAGCGCGCTACGTTGAGGTTGGAGGCCAGGGCAGTGGCGGCAACCACGGCCATCAACAGACCCAGAGGGTCGCCCTTGCCGAATTCGCCCACGGCCATGAAGGTGGCGCCGGTGACGCACACCAGAATAACTACCCAGGTGCGAAGAGGCAGCGTTTCTTTCCATACCGCCCAGGCAATCACGGCCGCGATGACCGGCGCGGTGTTCAGGATGACCAGCACATTGCCGGCGGCTGTGTTCTTCATGCCAACCACGAACCCGAGGGTACTGATGGCAAAGGCACCGGCACAGAACAGGCCTTTACGGCCGCATTTTCGAATTTCAGGCACCAGCCGGGAACGGTATCGCGCCCAGCTGATCACAAAAAAACTGATCGCCAGTAACAGGCCGCGCCAGAACAGAAAGACCACAGGATCCACGGAGGTGATTTTCACCAGCAACGCATCGGGCACGATAAACAGCACGCCCAGAGCTGCGATGGTCAGTCCTTTGATTCTGGTCGTCTGCAACGTGGCTTCGCCTGTTCCGGTGTGGTGGTTCGGTTAATTTATGGGTTGTCCTGTTCCGGCAGCGGCTGGATGCTGTTGATGTCGCCGGTTGGTGTTGCTGGCTCGTCTTTTACGATTATGAAGACTGCTCCGCCGATAACCGCGATAGCGAAGATGGCTTTGAGGATCATTGATTTTGACATGCGTTATTCCTCTCTGCAGTTTTGGCTTCTACCAACAGCCTATGGGCAGCAGAGGTCTATAACAACCGCAACGAATTGAAAACTGAGCATCCTACAAAAGTCGCTTCGACAGTATAGACGCAGTCAGCAATACTCTGGGTAAGATTCCAGAATGCCCGGTGCAGCAACGATTCAAATGGAGTGTCCACATGACTGAACAAACACAAGAGCTGGTGCACAAGTACAGCGAAAATGGCATTACCACGCTTACACTGAACCAGCCGGAGAAGAAAAACAGCCTTTCCATGGCCATGCTCGAGGCCTTGTCTGAAGAGCTGGCGATCATCGCCTCCGATTCGGAAACGCGGGTTGTCGTCCTTGCGGCTCATGGCAACGTGTTTTGTGCCGGCCATGACCTCCGGGAAGTGCGTGAGCAGTTTGATAGCCATGAATTCCAGCTGGCCCTGTTTAACCAGTGCAGCAAGGTGATGCAGCAGATCGTGAACCTGCCCCGGCCAGTCATTGCGCGGGTGGCGGGTGTTGCGACCGCCGCCGGCTGCCAGCTGGTGGCCAGCTGCGACCTGGCCGTGGCGGCCGATACCGCCCGGTTTGCGACGCCTGGCGTCAATATCGGGCTGTTCTGTTCCACGCCGATGGTGGCGCTGTCCCGGAATGTGTCACGCAAGCACGCCATGGAAATGCTGCTGACCGGTGAGATGATTGGTGCCGTGAAAGCTGAACGCATCGGACTGGTCAATCAGATTGTTGATGAGCAGCACCTGGACGAAATGGTTTACAAGCTGGCGCGTACCATCGCAGACAAGTCCGGCCATACCCTGAAGATTGGTAAGGAAGCCTTCTACCGGCAACTGGAAATGCCGCTGGAGGACGCTTATGAGTACACCTCAAAGGTGATGGCAGACAACATGATGGCGAACGATGCCCAGGAAGGTATCTGCGCATTTCTGGAGAAGCGCAAGCCAGAGTGGCAGGACAGCTGAATCGGTTGCTGAGACATTGCCCGGCCTAATTTGCCGGGCAATTGTCCTTTCCGATGGCAAGCCGGTCGCCCGTTCCGATTCCATGTTCCAGGAAAAAGCCGGCGTTCATCTCCACGGCCTCGATGAATGGCACACCGGCCGGGTAGGTGGGGCAACCGGAGCCGCTGGCCGAGGGGCAGGGCACCATCTTGCGAATGCTGCCAATCTTGCCATCCTCGTTCAGGTAGGCGATGTCGAGGGGAATCAGGGTCTTGTACATCCAGAATCCGTGGCTGGCTGATCTCGGCTCGCGGTATTTAAACAGCATCCCGGCATCGGGAGCCATGGACGTACGGCCCATCAGTCCTTTCTGGCGTTGCTCGGAAGTGCTGGCAATCTCGAGTTGCACTGGCACCACGCCCGACGCAGACACAAAGCAGGCCTCGACGACCGGCAGGCCGTCCTGAGGTGCTGCAATGCCCGAGGAGCAGCCGTAGAGCAATAAGCTGGCTGCAAGGAGGGCCCAGACTTCCGCCCCCGAACCGGGCTTGATGCGCAGGTCACGAGCGCAACCGGTAGCCGGTCTTGAAAATCCACCAGATGCCGACCATGCAGGCCGTGAGGAATACGAGGGTCATTCCCACACTGATGGCAATATGAACGTCAGACACGCCGTAAAACGCCCAACGGAAACCGCTGATCAGGTAAACCACCGGATTGAACAGGCTCACCGTTTGCCAGACCTCTGGCAGCATGTCGATTGAATAGAAAGTACCGCCAAGGAAAACCAGCGGTGTGACAATCATCATCGGCACGATCTGAAGTTTTTCGAATCCGTCGGCCCAGATGCCGATAATGAAACCGAACAGGCTGAAGGTCACCGAGGTAAGCACCAGGAAGGAGAGCATCCAGAAGGGGTGCAATACGTCGTAGTCGACAAAGAACTTGGCGGTCGCCAGGATGATAAGCCCAAGAATGATGGACTTGGTGGCAGCAGCACCGACATAGCCCAGCACCACTTCCACATAGGAGACCGGGGCAGAGAGCACTTCATAAATCGTGCCCGAGAACTTGGGCATGTAGATGCCGAAGGAGGCGTTCGAAATACTTTGCATCAGCAGCGACAGCATCACCAGGCCGGGGATGATGTAAGCGCCGTAGGCGATGTTGTCGATGTCGCCCATCCGCGAGCCAATCGCTGAGCCAAACACCACGAAATACAGGCAGGTGGAGATAACCGGCGAGAGCACACTTTGCATCACAGTGCGCTTCATGCGGGCCATTTCAAAATTGTAGATTGCGCGGATACCGTACAGGTTCATGCATTTCTCCAGAATAGCCGGCAGTTTTACTCGTGCACCAGGCCGACAAAAATCTCTTCAAGGGAGCTTTCCCGGGTTTGAAGGTCTCGGTATTCGATACCGAGATCGCCAAGCGTGCGGAGCAATCGGGTTACCCCTGCCTGCTCTCGCTGGGAGTCGAAGGTGTATATCAGCTCGTAACCATCCTCTGACAGCTCTATCGGCTCCAGAGTCAGTTCACCGGGCACCTTGTCCAGTTTGTGCTGCAGCTGCAGTCGCAACTCTTTCTTGCCCAGCTTGGTCATCAACTGGGCCTTGTCCTCGACCAGAATGATCTCGCCACCGCGAATGACACCGATGCGATCCGCCATTTCCTCGGCTTCTTCGATGTAGTGGGTGGTGAGGATGATGGTCACGCCATGTTCCCGAAGTTTGCGTACCATTTCCCACATGTCCCGGCGCAGTTCAACGTCGACGCCGGCCGTGGGCTCATCCAGGAACAGTATCTGGGGCTCATGGGAGAGCGCCTTGGCAATCATCAGGCGGCGCTTCATGCCACCGGAGAGAGACATGATCCGGTTGTTGCGCTTGTCCCAGAGAGAAAGATCTTTCAGGACTTTCTCGATGTGCGCAGGTTTCGGCGCCTTGCCGAATAGCCCACGACTGAAGGAAACGGCATTCCAGACAGTTTCGAATGAATCGGTGTTGAGTTCCTGTGGCACCAGGCCGATGGTCTCGCGGGCCTTGCGGTAGTCTTTGACAATATCGTAACCGGCGGCCGTTACCTGTCCGGAGGATGCATTGACGATACCGCAGATGATACTGATAAGCGTGGTCTTGCCAGCGCCATTGGGGCCGAGGAGGGCGAAGATCTCGCCACGGCGGATGTCCAGGTTAATGTCTTTCAGGGCCTGAAAACCGTCGCCATATACCTTGCTCAGGTGCTTAACGGAAATATCCGGCTGCACGGGCGTGTCCTGTGGTCAGAATGGGTCGAATTGAAGGCGCAGTATTTTCTCATGAGTAGCGCCAGTTTAGAAACCTTTGCCTCGGCCGGAGAAAACCCCATAATGCCGGCCAGGTTTGTTCGGGAAGCGGTTATGTTACGCGCGATTGCTGTTACAGGATTGATTCTGGCCGTGGTTGTTGCCGGTGTGTTCGGTTGGCGCCTGCTAGGAGACACTGGCGAAACGTCCGGCGGAGAAAGTCAGACTGTTCAGTGTGATCTGCTGGAAAGCGGTCCGTGCCAATGGTCAAATGGTTCCGGAGATTGGCAGGTTGCCCTCAACACCATGGGCGTGGGCGCTCAGGGCACCGAATACCAGCTAACCGTTGCTACACCGGAACGTCCGGAACGCTTTCTGGCTGTTCTCCGGGGCGAGTCCATGTACATGGGCGAGTACCCGGTGCCCCTCGGCAAAGAGTCGGAAAACCAGTACTCCGCCCGTTTCACAGCCCCTTTTTGCACCGTGGATGGCAAAATGACCTGGCGCATTGATCTGCAACAGGGCCAGGAACTCATCGAAAACATCCCGGTTAAGCTGGTTTTCCAGGCCGAATAGCACCGGGACAGCTGAACCGGCAACTGGTCGGCTGACAACGGTACGGGATTGTGTAAAATCATCTCATCGCCATTTGCAGGGACAACGTGATGGATTACGGAGATAGCGTTCAGAAGGTTCTGCTCAGAAAAATCCGCAAAGCCGAACAGGATCTGATTCAGCTAAAGCTTGATTACTGCCGGTTTGTTTTCGGTCTGACCCATCGTGCGAAAGTGCTGGCCGGTGGCGTAACCTATGTGGTTCGTTCCGTGGATGTGGACAGCATGGCCAATACGGATGATGGCGGCTTCAGCCGGCCTGAAATAACCGGAACCCGAGTGGACGAGCAGGATCATGCGGAACCCGTTGCCCTGGGTACCGACTGGGTACTTGAAACCGCAAACAGACAGGCTGCTAAATAAACGCGTTGGCAGTAATGGCGTCGTAAAGACTCGACGTGGGCGGTACGAAATGGTTGTATCGCCAGAACTCCGCACCTTCCAGACCCGCCCGGAAACAAGCCAGATAAACCGCACTGTCTGTTAATGTGCTGATCGCCTGCATCGCCTCCGGTTGACGAATCCCTGTTTTTCGATTGATGGTCTGGGCAACGATCCCGGCCAGTGCCTCGGAATGCCGACTGCTTTTGTCGCTCAGGGCGCAGCCGGCACCGTACAGCCAAGCCGTGGCATACGCTTTGACCGCATCGGGTGCGGTCGCTAGCACCAGACCCTTTACGCGGCAATCCCGTTCCTGGAGACCAGCCAGAATGTGCAATCGGGTGATGAGCTCAGCCCGGTCCGGAGCAGCTTCAGGAACCGGCCTTCTGCTGGCAACCGGCCATTCGGAATTGTTTGAGGGCAGGTCGGTAGCTACCGTGTCCTTCGTTGCTGGCCAGATTTCCTGGCGACCGACTGCGATGGGTTCGGAACGCACCAGCGAGATAACCCGCACAGCCAACAGGACAAGCAGCGCCAGCAGCCCGACCTGAATGAAGAGAATCAACCCGTTAACCATCATCACCAGAACTCTGAATGTTGCAATAGGTGATCAGAGTGTAACGGAATGTATCCGCACAATACCGCCAACCGTTCGCCAATTACCGGTTTAGCGTTGGCCGAAATGACGGAACTGTGATGGGGATCGCATTGCGGGTTAGCAGGTGGGCATGGTCTGCAAGGCCAGCTTGCGGCGAATATAGCGGCCGAGGGTATCAATGCCGATGTTCAGTAGGGCCGTGATGAGGATCAGCACCATAGCCCGGTCAAACCGTATGTTCTGGATGGCGCTGTCGACGTAGAAGCCGAGGGTATAGATGCCCAGTATGCCGAGAATCGCGGTTTCCCGCATGATGATTTCCCACCGGTAAAACAGAAACGCCAGGAACGACCGATACACCCGCGGAACCAGCTCCCAGCTGTAGCGATTGAAGCCGGTTGGTGCATCGGGCCGCAGGCGAATGCCGTTGGTCTGGCGGCCAATCAGATGGCCGATGATCCCGCCATTGTGGAGCGCGAGCGCGACGACAGCTGGCAGCATTGAGGGACCCCAGAGCTGCAGCAGGATGTAGGCGAGGATGTATTCTGGTGTTGAGCGGGCTATGACCAGAAATATATGCCCCGATGTGCGCCGAACCGGGCCACCGAAGTGGTTGGAGATCAGAGGGAATGCCAGGAGCGTCAGGATGCCCGTTGCGACCAGGGCGATCTGAGTGAGTATCACAGTATTCCAGATACCGGGCATGGCCTCGTTAATCATAAGATCGTTGAACCATGGGATCAGGCCGGCGACCCCTTCACCATTTCGCAGAGGGCTGGGAACGATGTCCTCGGTAAAGAAACGGGCCACATTGCCCCAGACAATCGGCAGGCCATCGCCAAGGAAGAAGGGCGCCCCGAGGATATAGACGGGCAGAAGTCTGGGCCTGACCCAGAGAGGCATGGTGGCAATCAGCACGTAGAAGAGGATCAGCATGGCGCCGGCGTCTGAATAGAGCCCCTGGGAGAAGGAGGTTTCCAGATAGAAACCGAGTGTCGGCAGGCCCACGAACCCGAGGATGGCGCTGGAACGGAGGCCGCACTCCAACCGATAGGCCGTATAGGTACGAAGCTGAACCCAGCAATCGGGGATCCGGGTGTAAAGAAACGCCGCTATCGTACCGGTGCCGGGGGGCAACAACCGTCCCGGCTCCGGGTCCGTCTCATCCAGGATTTCGGAATACACTTTGGCAAAGATCCCGGAGTAGGGAATGGCAATTGCCAGTACACCAGTCAGCGGATGAAAACCGAAAAACTGAAGGAAGATCAGGGCCCAGAACAGCTCGTGGATGGCCCGGATAAACGCACAGAAGATGCGCACGGGCAGGAAACGGTAAACCAATGACAGCAGGAAACCGCAAACGCTGCCCAGGGCTACCCCGACAAACGCAAAGGCAACGGTTCTCAGCAGGGCCGTCATCAGCCCTTCGCTGCTGAAGAAGTTGGGTGTCAGAACCCCCAGGAAAAAGTTACCAAGGTCCCGCCATGGGTTGGACGCCGTAATCGCAATGTCTGCGAACAAGAGGCCAACAATGGCGACGGCCACAAAAATGAAGCTGGTGCGGACCGTTGGGGAAGAGAACATGAGCGTGGCCGTTTCCCTAATACAGCGACGTGATGTCGGTGGCCGACAGGCGCTCGCTGGATTCGTCCAGCGCAACCTGACCGTCCTGAATGCCGACAATGCGACTGCAGTATTTCAACGCCATCTCCACATCGTGCAGCGCGATCACACTGGTCTGGAAACGTTCTTTAAGCAGTTCCATCACCAGATGAGCCATCGGTCCATCGAGCGCTGAAATGGGCTCGTCCGCCAGGAGTACGGGCGCCTTACGATAGAGGGCGCGTGCAATGGCGACACGCTGACGCTGTCCACCGGAGAGCGACGCGGTGGGTAGCCATAGTTTTTCAGGCATACCCAGGGCCTTCAGCAGTTCACGCACTTCGTCGCGATTCTTTGAAAACGGGCGGATCAGGGTAACGGTGTTGTACCAGGTGGAATGTTTATCCAGTTGCCCCATGAACACGTTATGGAAAACAGGCAGGGCATTCACCAGGCCCAGGTCCTGAGGAACGAGCGAGGATTCCCGGTTTACCCTTTCATGAATCAGCCGGATAAGCGTGGATTTTCCAGCACCACTCTTACCCACGAGGGCAACCTGCTCTCCCTCATTGACTTTCAGCGACAGCGGGCCAATGACCCGCTCGCCGCCAAAAGAGGCCGTGAGGCCTGAAAGATCAAACCCTGACATCAGTCCAGGATTCCAATCTCTTCCGCAGTTTTGCGAATGGGCTCGTAGTCATCGTTGGAGGCCGGAATGAATCCGGACCGGGGGAAGCTCTCGAGCAGCGCCTGATCGTCGAGGTTCAGCAGAGCCTCGGTTACACGCTCCTTGAAGCCATCACCGAAACGCTCGTTAACGTCACCACGAATGGTCCACTGGTAGTCCGGGTAGGGCGGTGTTTCCCAGATGACCTGAACGGCATCGGTATCGATGTTGCCGTCCGCCAGTTCTTTTTCCCAAACCTGGAAGTTCAGGGCGCCGACCTGGTAAGTGCCGGCCTCAACCAGGCGCAAGGTGCGCGTGTGGTTGCCGCTGAAACCAACCCGGGAGAAGAAGTCGTCTGGCTGGGCGCCGAACACGTCCCGGATGTAGAACTCGGGCATAAGACGACCGGAAGTGGACCCTTTCGAGCCGAAGGTGAAGGTTTTGTCTTTCAGGTTATCTTCCAGAGCGGAGAGTTCGTCGGCAGGCTCGATGCCGGTGCTGGTGTTCGCGATAAAGTAGGTCTGGAATGCTTCATCCTCGACGCCCTGGGCGATGGCCTCGGAGCCGGGAACCAGCCGACGCGCCTGAACACCGGACAGCCCGCCAAACCAGGCCAGCTGAACCTGATTGTTACGGAACGCGGACACTGCGGCTGCGTAGGATTTAACCGGGATGTACCTTACTTCAACATCCAGTTCCTGGGAGAGATAATCGGCCACACCTTTGAATCTCTCGACCAGCTTGGTTTCGTCTTCATCAGGTATAGCGGTGAACACGAAGGTTTCAGCCGTGGCCGAAGCTGCGGTAAAACAGAAAAGACTGGAAACCATCAATTTCCGTATTAGATTAAGGGCCATTGGAGTTCCTTACTTTGCCAGACTGTGTGGAATGTGACTCAAGGGAAGTTGGGGCTCCCCGGTGCCTTGCAGGATACCTTGATTTACGTTAACTCTGAACAGCTATACGGTTTGCGGGTTTAATTGGCTCAGGACCGAACATTCCGAATTTCAGTCACCTGGGTCACGGCCAAGACTATGCGCATCACAATGATTACACCCGCTCAGCCGGGTTCGAAAGCAGGAAACCGGGCAACGGCGGAACGGTGGGAGACCTTGCTGGAAAGTGCCGGGCACTCGGTTGACGTGGTTACTGAATACCACGGTGAGCCCTGTGACGCTTTTATCGCTCTCCATGCGTGGCGAAGCGTTGATGCCATCAGAAAGTTTCGGACAAACTGGCCTGAAAGGCCCCTGATTGTTGCGCTGACCGGGACGGATATCTACCGCCACCAGCAGGAGTTTCCGGAAGAGACCCTGTATTCCATGGAGGCCGCGGATGCCCTGATCGGCCTGCACAGTCTTGTCGCCCGCGACATTCCGACAGAGTTGGCTGACAAGCTCACCACACTTTACCAGTCCGCAGACGGGCCGGAAGCATTTCCCGAGCCACGCAAGAAGGCGCAAGAGAGGGGATTCGGAGTTTGTGTTATCGGCCATCTCCGAGAAGAAAAGGATTCACTCAGGGCGGCTTACGCAGCCCGCCTTTTGCCCGACGACTCCCGCATTCAGGTTGTCTGCGCTGGCAAAGCTTACAACGAAGATTGGCGCGCCAAAGCGGAACAGGAGATGGCGAGTAATCCTCGCTTCCAGTGGCTTGGGGAATTAGATAAAGGCGATGCCCGGCAGTTGATGGCCGATAGCCTGGTAATGGTGATCAGCTCGGTGATGGAAGGTGGCGCGAACGTGGTATCGGAGGCCTGCCGCGCCGGTCTTCCGGTGATCGCCTCGGACATCCCCGGGAATGTTGGGCTTCTGGGCAACGATTATGCTGGTTATTTTCCGGTCGGGAAGGAACGCGCCCTGGCCGATCTTCTCTACAAAGTAGAGCAGGATCCGGAATTTCTGGGCACCCTCAAGCATCAAGTCAGTCAGCTTGCCGGGCATTTCATGCCGGAGAAAGAGCAGGCGGCGCTCGAGCAGGCGCTGCGCCAGGCGGTGCAACGCTGCTCAGAGAGGCACTAATCCCGCAGGGATATGGGCTCGATCGGTCCGGTCTCGTCCTGGGCGGTAATTCGCCCGATAATGGCGGTGTGGGGATAGCCCAGGGCTTTCAGTTCCCTTACACACTCCTCTGCCTTGTCCGCCGCAACGCTTGCCAGCAGACCACCCGCCGTTTGAGGGTCAAAAATCAGGGGATATCGGGCATGATTTACCCATTTTTCCTGATCCCGGATACCCCGGCGCAAGCGGATGTTTGCTGGTTGCAGGGAACTGAGAATCCCTGCTGCCGCTGTTTCCTCCGCGCCCGGAAGGATCGGGATGGCAGAAAGATCCAGTTCGGCATCTACACCCGAGGGCTTGGTCATTTCAACCAGATGCCCGAGGAGGCCGAAGCCAGTAACGTCGGTACAGGCTTTTGATCCAAATTTCCTGAGACAGTCTGCTGCCGCCTTATTGGACTGAACCATGGAGGCGAGTGCAGAATCAATCCACCGACCTTTGGCCGCCAGCTTTGCGTGAGCGGCAAACAAGGTGCCTGTACCGATGGGCTTGGTGAGAATCAGGGCATCGCCCGCTTTCAGGCCACCTTTGCTCATGACTTCTTCCGGGTCGATCAGGCCGTTGACTGCAAAGCCCAGGGCCAGTTCCTTGCCCTCGCCGGTGTGCCCGCCAACCAGCGCGCATCCTGCCTCGTTCAGCACTTCAACAGCACCAGACATCATCTGATAGACGACATCCTCAACCTTGGATTCAATTCCGTAAGGCACCGTGGCAACGGCCGTGGCACTCTGGGCTTCGGCGCCCATGGCAAAGACGTCACCGAGGCTATGATTGGCCGCCACCTTGCCAAAGATGTAGGGGTCGTCAATGAACGCTCGGAAGAAATCCACGGTGTGGACCACGGCTTTGCCGGGCGGTACTGTCAAAACGGCGGCGTCGTCCGGGGCGTGAAGGCCGATCAGGATATCGTCCCGCTCGATGGGTTTCAGCTCTCCCAGTGCACGCGAAAGAACGGTGCTGCCCACCTTGGCGCCACAACCACCACAACGCATGGCAACCGCCGAAATGGCCTGGGAGGCTTCCTCGGCATTCTGTGCGGCAGCCGTATCCGGCAGTCTGGATTCTTCCTCCATTGGAGGCAGATCATTGAACTTCTTCATGAAGCGGCGATCGATCCAGTCTTTCCAGCGCCAGACCCAGGCGCCGTCGAACTGCAGATCTCCCCTAGAGGCCACAGCGTATTTGTCCCCGGTACTGATTAGCGCTAACCACTTCTTCTGAGGATGAAAATCTTTCGGATCCTTGCCGGTTGCAAGCCGCTTGAGGTTGTCGGCGAGGGGAGGTCCCTGTCGTACCGCAAATACCCCCGCTTTTTCTCGGGGGTGATTCATGACGTTGGCAATATCGCCAGCAGCAAAAATGCTATCGTCATTGTCCACTTGCAAGGTATCGCGTACTCTCAGGAACAGACCATCGTCCAGCGCCAGACCTGTGTCCTTGAGCCATTCCGGGCCACCAGCCCGGGTTACCCAGAGCACTTCGTCCGTTTGCAGGGTTTCGCCGGATTCGGTAATCAATAACCCTTCCTGAACCTTGCTGACTGGCGATCCCAGATGGACCTTCACACCACGATTCGAGAGGGTTTTCCGGAAAACCTCACGCACCTTGGGGTTGTGGGTTGGCAGAATTTCGTCGGCGGCGTCAAAGAGGTGGAAATGCAGCTGACCGGGATCTTTACCGCGCTGTTTCAGTTCGTTCTTCAGTCGAAACTGCATGGCGAGGGTCAGCTCAACGCCACCGGCGCCAGCGCCAACCACCGCAACCGCCAGCGGCCCGTCGTGATTCTCGATACGGGAGAGCAGTGCAAGCCAGCGGTTGTTGAAGCCGGTGATCGGCTTCACCGGAACCGCGTGGTCGGAAGCGCCTTCCACTTCATTGACCCGCGGCGACGAGCCAATATTGATGGACAGTATGTCGTAGGGCACATCCGGGCGACCGCGGCAGATAACACGCTTCCGATCCCGGTCGATGCCCATGGCTTCGGCCCGGTAAAAGCGCGCGCCAGCGTATTCCGCCAGGCGACTCAGATCGATGTGGACATCGTCGTAGCTATAGTGGCCGGCCACGTAGCCCGGCAGCATGCCGGAATAGGGGGTGTGGGTGTCGCGGCAGATCAGGGTCAGGCGCACGCCGGGAACAGGGTTCATCGCGAACCGCTTGAGTACCCCGACGTGGCTGTGCCCGCCGCCAATCAGGACAATGTCCCGTAAAACAGGCTGGTCAGGCGTTCGCATCAGCCGATTTTCTTGGCTTCAGCGCTGAATTGGCTGTATCCCTTGACGTTTGAGAAGGCCTTGAGCTTTTCCTGGTCTTCGGCAGACGGATTGGCGATCTGGTCGATGGAGGTAATGCCAGCGTCCTTCATCTTCTTGGCGGTGGCCGGACCGATACCTTTAACCAGCGTCAGGTCACTCTTGTCGACCGGCTTTGCAGCCTTGGCAGCTGGTGCTTTCTTGGCTGCAGGCTTCTTCGCAGCCGGCTTTTTCGCCGCAGGCTTGCTGGTCGCGCCTTTGGCTTTGGAAGCTGTTTTGGCGGTTTTCTTAGGCGCTGATTTCTTGGCTGCCGTGCTGGCCTCTTTACTCACTTCATCTGTGAGCTTCTTGACCTCTTCACCCGCTTCCTTGGAAGCCACGCCAAGCCGCTCGAGAATGCTGCTCTGCAGTTCATGGAACTCTTCCAGGCGACGCTCAAACTCTTCGTGGAAACGCTTCATCTCGCGGTCGCGAAGCTCGTCGATTTCCTTGAGCAGCTTGCGAACAGGCTCCTGAACCTGGTTCTGCAGGCTGTCGAACTGCTTCAGCGCATCGTTCACCAGGCCTTCGATCTGGGAAGAAGTCTTTTCGAACTCCTTGTTGACCTTTTTCACGATTTTATCAACGTTCTGTTTGGCTTTCTTCGCCATGGAATGTCTCCTTACGGGCAGGTTTCAACGAAAATCAATATCAGGCCATCTGCCGGAAACCGGACATGGAGCCTGGGGAACGACGTGATTTGAGCGACTGTTTCTTGGATAGCACTTCCCGGATCCTGCGGAGCTTTTCCGCCAGCGACGAGCTGCCGTTGGAGTCGAGCTCTACAAAATCGATTGAATAGAAGAAATTACTGCAGTGTTTTCTGCGTTCGGTCACCAGCCCGGCGAGTCCTTCTGCGCGGATCTTGTCGAACGGCATGTCCATCACGAGATCCAGCACCACGGTATCACCGGGGTTGAACACTTTGTCGGTTTTCATAACACAACCGTAGCCGTCCAGCTCATAAAGGGCGGCTTCGACAAGTTCCTTCCGAAAAAGGCCCTGTCTGACTCGGAATCGCGCGACAAGGTCCGGCAATGCTTCGTTCATGAATCGGGTTCTCTGGTGATTTCCGTATCCACAGCAACCTGTCTCATTGGGAGACAGGCTGGATATTGGTTAAACAATAGACACTGAATTCTAGTTTTGCAACGCCATCAGTGCCATACGATCGACCGCTAACGCAGTTATTTAACAATTTCACCTGGCTGATCGGGCCAGTTTACTTGGTCTTCAATTCATACATATCAACGCGACGATCTTTCAGGTTAGTGACAGACCCCTCGTTACGCACCAGTTTCAGCTTTTCCAGGTCCATATCGGAGAACATGATCATCTCCGTATTCGGCGTGGTTTCCGCCATAACTGCATCGTGCGGGAAGGCAAAATCCGAAGGTGAGAATACGGCAGACTGAGCGTACTGGACGTCCAGGTTCTCGACTTTCGGCAGGTTGCCAACGCTACCAGTGACGACCACATAGCATTCGTTTTCGATTGCGCGGGCCTGGGCGCACTGACGAACCCTGAGGTAGCCGTTTTTGGTGTCGGTCCAGAACGGCACCATTATGATATCAACCTCCTGGCTGGCAGCAATACGGCCCAGTTCAGGGAATTCGATGTCATAGCAGATCATGATGGCGACCCGGCCGGCATCGGTCTCGAAGACCTCAAACTGGTTGCCGCCCTCGATCACCCAGTCGCGGCGTTCGTGGGGCGTGATGTGAATCTTGCGTTGCTCATCAACACGACCGTCCCGGTGGCAGAGATAGGACACGTTATACACCCGATCGTTTTCGATCAGCGGCATGGAACCGGTGATAATGTTGATGTTGTAGCTCACCGCCATTTCAGACATCTCTTCCCGGAACTGCTGGGTAAATCCGGCGAGGAAACGGATGGCCCGGGTCTGGTCCATCTGATCGGTCAGTCCCATCAGCGGCGCGTTGAAAAACTCGGGGAAGATGGCGAAGTCACTTTTGTAATCAGACAAGGCGTCCACAAAATACTCAACCTGCTCGAGCACCTCTTCAACCGAGGTGAATTCACGCATCTGCCACTGCACGGCGCCCAGCCTTATCTGAGTTTTCTTGACGCTCAGAACCGGGGAAGGTGGGGTATAGAGAATGTTCCGCCATTCCAGCAACGTCGCGTAGCCCTGGGATTTCTCATCCTCGGGCAGGTATTTGTGCATCAACCGCGTAACCTGGAAATCGTTCGAGAGCTGGAAACTCAGAATCGGATCGTAGATTTCCTTCCGATCGACCCGTTGAATGTACTCTTCGGGTGAATACTGTTCGGCGTATTTGAAGTAGCTCGGTATCCGCCCGCCCGCCAGGATGGCACGCAGGTTCATGGAGCGGCAGAGTTCTTTTCGCGCTTCGTAGAGTCGACGACCCAGGCGGTAGCCCCGATAGTCTGGGTGGATAAAGACATCCAGCCCATAGAGGGAGTCGCCATTGGCGTTGTGCCAGATTTTTTCGTTGCGGAGGATCAGATCGTCGTAGGTATGCGGGTTGCTGAAACGCTCGTACTTAACGCAAACCGTCAGCGCAACCGCAATAAGCTGGCCACTTTCCTCAATGCAGATCTGGCCGTCGGGGAACTGCTCCACCAATGCCTTGATGGTGTCCTTCGGCCAGGAGCCTCCGATGTCGTCGTATACCCGATCCATAAGCTTCTGAAGCTGATCGTAGTCATCAAGCCTCAGGTTTCGGAGGTTGAGGTGCAGTTCTTCATGGGCCATTCAGTTCGGCTCCCGTTCGTTATGGAATGAGGACAATCTCAGCGTCTGCGTCAATAATTAGAAAGTTTAACAGAAGCCGCTAAAGACTTCGCACCATGGGCCGAAACACACATTAACGAATATCAATTTTATTGCTGAGGACTCGACCGTGCAGCTGACATTCGGGCAAAAGCTCCTGACCGCTTTCGGTATTCTGTTGCTGTTAGTTATGGGGGCTTTTACGCTCTCTGGCGATTTACGGCTACAAAACACTACAGAAACCTATGTAAACGCGCTTATCGACGACACCGTGCAGCAGAGCACGTCGAGCATCGCAGAGTGGCTCAATACCCGGCTGGTTATGACTGAAGCCACGGCCAAAGCCCTGGAGAATGCCGAGAACGACGAAGAGGCGCGGGTTATTCTTCAGGCTATTACCACCGGCGGCGGGTTCCGGGATGTCTATGTGGGGCGTACCGACGGCTACATGCTGATGAAATCGCCGGAGGCGAATGCCACGCTGCCAGCGGATTACGATCCCCGCCAGCGACCCTGGTACAAGAAGGCCATGAGCCTCGGCAGCGCCTCGTTTACCGAGCCGTATCAGGATGCCAGCACCAACGACATGATCATCTCCACACTTGCGCCCGTGAAGCGCGGTGAATACGAGGGCGTGGCCGGTGCTGATATCGGCCTGGGCGCGATAGCAAAAACCCTGAGCACAGTCACACTCGCGGACACCGGTTACGCTGCTTTGATCAATGAGCGTGGCACCATACTGTTCCACCCACGGCAAAGCCTTGTCGGCAAGAACATCAGTGAGCTCATTGGCGGCAAGCCGGATCTTGGCGGGGACGCTCACGAATACAGTAATGATGACGGCAACTGGGAGGCCAGCTTCCATCCGATCAGTGAAGCGCGCGGCGTGCAATGGTATCTGGGGACGTTTGTAAACGCGGACAAGATCAACGCACCGGTCCAGAGCGCCAGAATGACTGGATTGATCATGGCCGTGATCGGCCTGATCGTTTCTCTGGTAATTCTGCATCTGGGCATCAAGGTCCTGATGGCGCCGGTTCGCCGCTTGAACAAGGCCATGGCGGACATTGGCAGTGGTGATGCCGACCTGACCCAGCGCCTGGACGACAGTGCAAGAGATGAGTTCGGTGAGTTGGCCCGGAGCTTTAACCAGTTTGTCGAGAACATCCAGACGGTCGTCCGGGATGTCCAGAAGGGTAGCGCCGAACTCGGGGAAAATGTCAGCTCGCTGAGAGATACCGCCAGTACCAGTCGTTCAAGCGTGGAGAGCCAGCAGGCCGAGATCGATATGGTGGCGACCGCGATCAACGAGATGTCGGCCGCTGCCGGCGAGATCGCCCAGAACGCACAGCAAACCGCGGATGCCGCCAACAACGCGGATGCGGACAGCCGGGCTTCGCTGGAGACCGTCGCTGCCTCCCGGGACGCCGTGCAGAAGCTCTCGAAGGAGATTAATGCGGCCGCAGAGGTCATCCACACGCTTGGCAAGGACGTTACGTCAATCACAACAGTGCTTGAAGTGATTCAGGGTATTGCAGAGCAAACCAACCTGCTGGCATTGAATGCCGCCATTGAAGCGGCTCGGGCCGGTGAAGCAGGGCGGGGCTTCGCAGTTGTGGCAGACGAGGTACGTAACCTTGCCCAGCGCACCCAGTCCAGCACCGAGGAAATCAACGACATGATTGAGCGTCTGCAGAAGGGCGCCAATGATGCGGTCGATGTCATGAATGCCTCAACGGCGGTATCCAATGTCAGCATGGAAAAAGCGCAGGACGCCATGGATGCCCTCAATCGGATTGCCGAGGCAATCACGTCCATCAGCCAGATGACGTCACAGATTGCCACAGCATCCGAAGAACAGACGTCGGTTACCGAGGAGTTGAACTCGTCGATTACCCGGATTGCGGATCAGGGCCAGGAAGCGGCCGCCGCGGCCACCGAAAACGATGTTTACAGCGGGCAAATTGAGCGCATCGGCACCGCACTGAACCAGAACGTGTCGAGGTTCCGGGTGTAAGCGCAGGGCGCCTGTTAGCGGCTTAGGACTTCAAGCCGACGACGCAGGTTCTCGAAGGTTTTGCGCCCAACGTAACGGGATTCTTCGCTCAGGTACGGGTTTTCGAGGGTAATGACCGTACGCTCGTCGAGATCAAGCTCTTTCACAGCGCGGGCGTAGTAGTGCCTGAGGAAATCATTGAAGCTGCCATCGTGGATGGCGCGCTCGATTCCCAGCTGAAGGCGATGGGCGGTTTCCTGGTCTTCGGGACCGACAAAGAGATAGGACGGCATCGGGTAGGCGATCAACAGATCAGGCTCAATTACCAGATTAGGATCCTGCTCCAATTCCAGGTCGTAAAGCACTTCGCTTACGCCCCTGGCAAAACACTCGAAGCGTTCATTACGCAACATTCCGAACAGTATTTCGTATCGGGAGTGAGTGACCACCGGAATACCGTTGGCTTCAAGCACCGGTGTGTCTGGCCAGTGGGCGCCCTGGCCAATCCGAATCTGACTGTCTCTCAAATCATCCAGAGTCTTGATTCCCGCAAACCGTGGCAGGGATTCCGGCATGACCACGCAAACCCGAAAACCGAGCAACCCGCCATCGACCGGAAACGGTATGGCGGTCAGGGATTTCTCCCGTTCTGCGGAGGTAGCAACATTGGCGATGTCAACTAATCGTGATTGGCCGTCTGTCAGTTCCCTCAGTACGCGGCCCTGGCTCAGCTCTTCACTTCTGATGATCTGAAATTCTCCGTACTCTGGCGTCTTCTTCAGAGCAAGCTCCACCAGGGCCCGGATGGCAGGGCTGTCGTAATTCCGGTACCAGAGTACGTAACCGCGCACGGCGGCTGCCTGCGACGCAGTGGTCGATGACGTTGTGGCTGAGAGCGGTCCTGCCGCAAGGCAGAAAGCCAATGGCATCAGGCAAAGAACCAGTTTTCGAAACCGGTGGAAGACCAGGGAAGCGGGCAGAGAATATTCCAAATCAGAGATCCTTTCTTACTATTGGAAAAACCGGCTATCAAGCAGTCATGATTCAGGCACGCATCCTCACTTTAGAACAGAAACTCAAAAATAAATCAGACAACATCCAAAAAAATTGTAAAACCTTCTTGCGAGCACTGAAGTCCGTTGTAATCATCAGTTCCCAATCAATTTCGGAGCTTGGCAATGGCAATTATCGATAATCTCATCGGAGCGACCGGTCAATGGGTGGCCAGTACCGACCCCAAGGCTACACTGGCCAGCCCTCTGGCCTGGCTGAAGAAAACGGGCGGGTACGCAGCGGTGAACAAGATCATCGGTCTGTCGATTCCTTTTGCACCACGGAACAACTTCAGCGTTGAGGAGGTCAGGCCAGGATATGTAAGAGCGAAAATCCGCTTGAAAGGCAACAAAAACCACTTCGGCAGCCTTTATGCGGGCGCGTACTTCCTGGTAGCCGAAATTCCCGGTGGCGTGCTGACCCTATTTGATCTGGGGCCTTCGTACACGCCGATTCTCAAGGAAATGACGTTGCAGTTTCTCCAGCCAGCCAACAGCGATGTCACTGTAGAATTCACCCTGGATCCCGAAACCGTGGCAGCCATTCTTGCCGACGCTGACGAGACAGGGCGGGCGAAATTCTCCCTGGAAGGCAAACTGGTGGACGAAGAGGGCAACCATGTAGCAACCTCCATCGCCCATTACCGCGTGCGGAAAAAAGGGTTTAAAGCAGAGGCCTGAATAATTCAGGCCTGTTCGAGGCCAGCGATGGTTTGCAGGAAAATCTCGCCGTATTTCTCAAGCTTGGCGGCGCCCACGCCGCTGACTTCCGCCAGCTCATCCAGGGTGCGCGGTTTGCGTTCCAGCATTCCAAACAGGGTAGTGTCATGGAAAATGACGTAGGGCGGCACGCCCTGTTTGTCGGCCAGCTCCTTGCGGCAGGCTCGAAGCGCCTCCCAGCCGGCCTTGTCGGTAATCTGTTCTGAGACCGGCGAACCCGACCGGCCGCCGTTTGCCCGGCCGGTTGTCTTTTTGATTTCCGGATCCTTGCGCAGCTCAATGGTCTGCCTTCCTTTCAGCAGTGGTCGACACTGCTCGGTCAACTGGAGCGCACCATAGCCCTCCGGATCTGCACGGAGGTAACCATTTGCCACCAGTTGCCGGTAGACCGATTTCCACTCGTTGGCACTCAGTTCGGTTCCAATGCCGTAGGTTGACACCTGGTGGTGCCCGGATTGGAGAATCCGCTCGTTTTCCGAGCCTCGCAGAACATCAATCAGATAGGTAACGCCGAAACGCTGGCCCGTTCGGAAAACGCAGGAAAGGGCTTTCTGGACGGCGACAGTTCCATCCCAGGTGTCCGGTGGATTCAGGCAGGTGTCGCAATTGCCGCAGGGTTGCTCAAGCTCGTCCCCGAAATAACGCAGCAGCACCTGACGCCGGCAACTGGTGACCTCACAAAGACCCAGCATCGCATCCAGCTTCTGCCGTTCCACGCGCTTGAAATGATCGTTACCCTGTGAGCTTTCCAGCATCTGGCGCAGTTTGATGACATCCTGCAGGCCATAAACCATCCAGGCCGTAGATGGCTTGCCGTCACGCCCGGCCCGACCGGTTTCCTGATAGTAGGCTTCAAGGCTCTTCGGCAGATCCAGATGGGCGACAAAGCGCACGTCCGGTTTATCGATACCCATGCCGAAGGCGATGGTGGCAACAATAATCACCCCGTCTTCACGCAGGAACCGCTCCTGGTGATGGGCACGCTGTTCCGAGGACAGGCCTGCATGATAGGGCAGAGCGGTATAGCCTTTCTGGGCCAGGGTTTTCGCGGTGGCGTCGACCTTGTTCCGGGACAGGCAGTAGACGATGCCGCAGTCGCCCTCATGTTCGGCTTTAATAAAATCCAGTAACTGTTTGTTCGCGTTTATTTTTGGCGCTATACGGTACTGAATGTTGGGGCGATCGAAGCCACTGACGAAGTGTCTTGCCTCTGTCAGTGACAGTCGTTCTGCAATTTCCTTTCGGGTTCGCTCATCCGCGGTTGCGGTCAACGCGATGCGGGGTACGCCCGGAAACTGTTCTGCCAGCATGCTGAGCTGAAGGTAATCGGATCGGAAATCGTGACCCCATTGGGACACACAATGGGCCTCGTCGATAGCGAACAGCGAGATGGAGGCGTCATGAAGCAATTCGATGGTGCGCGGCTGTATCAGTCGTTCAGGGGCGCAGTACAGAAGGTCAAGCTCACCGGTCATGAGCGCGTATTCAGTCGCCCGGGCCTGCTCGAAATCCATGGTTGAATTCAGGAACGCAGCCCGGACCCCCAGCTCTTTCAAGGCCGCAACCTGATCCTGCATCAGGGCAATCAGAGGTGAAATTACGATCGCAGTGCCCGAGCGAACCAGCGCCGGTACCTGGTAGCAAAGAGATTTACCGCCGCCCGTCGGCATGAGCACAAGTGCATCGCGGCCTTCCGATACTTCCCGGATGATGTCACCCTGAAGCGGACGGAAGGATTCATAACCAAAGACTTCGTGCAGCACCTGTTCCGGATCACGGCCCGAGGTGGTTGGGCGCTCGGTGGAAAGCTGTTCGAAATCCTGATCAAGATACATAGAATAACCGGTTGCTCGGCCTGGAGCCGCTGTATTGATTCGGGTGGAGTGCCGGGTTCGGCGCAATGGCGAATGATACCAGATTAACCCTGAGGATTGGCCAGCAAACCCACGGGCCGGGTGGAGGCAAACTAATCTAAGAAACGCTACAATACCGCGTTTTTGAACCACCGTTTCACGCCATACTGTGACAGACACTGATATCAACAGGGCTTCCATGCAGGAATTTGATGCCATCCGTCCCTATTCGGACGAAGAAACCGGCGCCGCTATCAACCGCCTGGTCAACGATCAGGAATTTCTGGATATGGTCGGTCGCTTCAAGTCACCGACTCTGGCCCGCTGGGCGCCGGCCATGTTGCGTGTATTTACCCGTCGCTGGTTAAACAGCCATTTTGGTCACTACACACGAGTCGATGATCTCCAGGCCGGGCTTTCCAGCTACGTGGGTGAGCTGGTTGAGAGCACAACCACACGAGTAACGACCAGCGGGCTGGAGAACCTCGACAAGCGCGGCGCCTATCTGTTTATTTCAAACCATCGGGACATTGTTTTCGACCCCATGGTGGTGAACTACCAGCTGTTCCAGAATGGTTTCCATACCACCCGAATTGCCATTGGCGACAACCTGCTTGCCAACCGGGTGTTCGCTGAAATGATGCGACTGAACAAGAGCTTTGTAGTGCGACGCAGCATGACAAGCCCCCGCGAGATGCGTGATGCCTACATCACACTCTCCGGCTTTATCAACCACAGCATCGATACCAATCACAGCATATGGATTGCCCAACGCGAGGGCCGGGCGAAGGACGGGCTGGACTTTACCGATCCCGCCATCATCAAGATGTTCTATATGAGCCGTAAGAAAAGCGGGCTCGGTTTTGACGAAGCCATGAATCGGCTGCATGTGGTGCCAGTTTCCATTGCCTACGAGTACGATCCGTGCGATGCCGACAAAGCCCAGGAGCTGGAAACCCGGGCCCGGACCGGCCAGTACATCAAGCGAGAGGGTGAAGATACCGAACAGATCATGAAGGGACTGACCGGTTTCAAAGGGCACGTGCATGTGCACTTTGGTGCGCCCATCCATGATTCACCGGATAACCCGAAAGATCTGGCCGCCCGTATAGATCGGGAGATGCATGCAAACTATCACCTGCATGCCTCCAACCTGGTGGCTTATCAGCAGCGTGGTCTTCATCCCCAGGCCCACGATACGCCGGATACCGTCAGCGATTCAGTGGTCACTGCCGAAACCTGGTCACCGGCGGAAATGGAAGCTGCTGAAGCCGAGATGGAGCGGAGACTGGAAGCCTGCGATCCGTCCATCCGGCCTTATCTGCTGGATATGTATGCCAACCCAGTGGTCACCGCGCTCGAGGCCAATGCCGAGAAATCCGGCCATTCCGAATAAACCGGTACATAATTTTCAGACATGAGGTAAACCGTGCAGGATCTTCAGTACATTGAGATTGAAACCGGGGAAACCCGACCGCAGCCGTCATCTGGCTTCATGGCCTTGGTGCGAGCGGCCACGACTTCGAGCCCGTAGTGCCGGAACTGGGCCTTCCGGAAGATACAGCGGTACGCTTCATCTTTCCCCATGCGCCCAATCTGCCTGTCACCATCAACGGTGGCATGTCCATGCCCGCCTGGTACGACATCAAGGCCATGGATATCGACCGCGTGGTGGATACGGAACAGTTGCGGGCGTCTGCCGATGCGGTCGCCAAACTGGTCGAGCAGCAAAAACAAAAAGGCATCCCGCCGGAGCGTATTATCATCGCCGGATTCTCCCAGGGAGGCGCCGTTGCCTATGAACTGGGGCTCAGCTACCCGGAAAGGTTTGGCGGTGTCCTGGCGCTTTCAACCTACTTCGCCACCGCGGACACGGTTCAACGCTCCGAGGCCAATGCCGATGTGCCGATCAGCGTGTATCACGGAACCTTCGATCCGATGGTGCCGGAATCACTGGGTGTGCGCAGTGTCGAAACCCTGAAGGAGATGGGCTACGACCCTTCGTATCAGACGTTCCCCATGGAACACAGTGTGTGCCTTGAGGAAATACAGGACATCGGCCGATTCATTCGCCGGCACCTGCTTTGAGTCACCGCCATGCCCTGGGTCAGACCCAGAGCATGGCGCCCATCTCTAACGGATGCGTCAGTGATTCGTGATAGGGGTACATCCTGAGCCTGAGAGTCTGCAAGCCGGGATAGGGTGGTTGCACGCGGGTGGAAAACACGGTTCGCCCCTCCGCTTCGCTTTCCTTATCCAGCAAGAAACTGTCGGGCCCCGGGCTGTTATGGGTGCCGGTGCATTCTGGGCTGACCAGGCACTCCACCCGCACATCCTCCGCTGACAGGCCATTGAGCCTTGCCTCGACTCTGAGTTCTACGCCGCCATCATGGGGGCAGGCAGCTTCGACGCAGCCAACCACGTTTAATTCCACTCCTGGCCAGGCATGCCTGACCCTTGCCTTCCAGTCTGCCAGTCCTTTGGCAACCTCGCCGTTGTCGGCCATCAGCAAAGCACCCTGGGTTGATGCCGGCTGGTAATAGTTATTGACGTAGTCCATCACCATACGCCGGGCGTTAAACCTTGGTGTGATCGACTTCATCGAAGCCTTGGATCGCTGGACCCAGCCTTTCGAAAAGCCCTGGGAGGCGCGCTCGTAGTAGAGGGGAACCACTTCGAATTCGAGCAGATCGATCAGGTCCCGGGCCTCTTCCTCATTCCGGAATTCAGGGTCCAGTTCGGTATCCCTGGGAGGGATGCCCCACCCATTTTTGCCGTCATAGCCTTCGCCCCACCAGCCGTCGAGCACGCTGAGATTAAGAGCGCCATTGAGGGCTGCTTTCTCTCCGGAGGTGCCACTGGCCTCTTTCGGGTATTCCGGTGTGTTCAGCCACACATCGACGCCACTGAGCAGCCTGCGGGCCATGGCCTGGTCATAGTCCTCCAGGAGAATCAGGTGCCCCATCAACGAAGGGTGCATGGAAAGGTCGTGGATTACCTTGATCAGTTGCTGACCGGGTTTGTCCTTGGGATGGGCCTTGCCGGCAAATACCAGGACCACCGGGCGGTCCGGATCGGTCAGGATGCTTTCGAGGCGTTCCAGGTCCGAGAAGATCAGCGTCGCGCGTTTGTAGGTGGCGAACCGCCTTGCAAACCCGATAACCAGCGTGTCTTTTTCCGAGGAAACAAGCTGCCGGGTCATCCTGTCAGTGACGGAATGGCCGGTGCCGTTGCGTTTATGCTGGCGCTTGAGCCGCTGGACAATGTATTCGCCCATTTGCTGTTTCAGGGCCTTGTGAACGCTCCAGTAGTGATAGTCCGGGATCTGGTCGATAAACTTCCAGAATTCCGGGTTCCGGAGTTCACTTTTCCACGTGGGCGCCTGTATATCGAACAGGCTGGACCATTCCGGCGCCAGAAACGTCGGTACGTGCACACCGTTGGTAATGTACCCGATAGGGTTTTCTGCAGGCGGCACTTGGGGCCAGATATCGCCCTCCATCAACGAGGCGACACCACCGTGAATCCGGCTCACCCCGTTGTGGAAGCGAGAGCCGCGCAGGCCCAGACTGGTCATGTTGAAACTGTCCCCACCGTCCTTCGAGCCCAGGGCAAACACCTGATCAAAATCCAGGGCAGATTCCTCGATATATCGCCCCAGGGCATGATGAATGAGGGAGCGTGGAAAGATGTCGTGGCCGGCCGGTACCGGCGTATGCGTTGTGAACAGCGTAGCGCCGGCAACGGCTTCAAGCGCGGCCTCGAAACTCAACCCGGAAACCATGGTGTGCCTGCAGCGTTCCAGAATCTGGAATGCGGCATGGCCCTCGTTGATATGCCAGACGGTCGGCTTTAGGTGCAGCGCCTCCACAACCCGGGTTCCACCAATGCCAAGCAGCATTTCCTGGCTGATCCGCGTGGACTCGTCGCCACCGTAAAGCTGGAGCGTGAGATCCCGGTCTTCCGGGCCGTTTTCTTCGGTATTGCTGTCCAGCAGGTATAAGCGGATATGGCCGACGCGGGCTTCCCACACCCGCGCCACAACATCACGCCCGGGGAAGGGGACGGAGACCTTGAGCCACTTGCCGTCTATCTCCACCGGTGAAATAGGCAATTCATCGCTGGAATGGGACTGGTAGCGCGCAATCTGCTGACCGTGGGCGTCGATACTCTGAATAAAGTAACCCTGCCGATACAACAGACCCACAGCGACAAAGGGCAGGGCCAGGTCACTGGCTGCCTTGCAATGATCGCCGGCAAGGATGCCCAGGCCGCCGGAATAGATCGGAAAACTTTCGTGGAAGCCGAATTCGGCACAGAAGTAAGCCACCAGGGCCTGTTCCGGATCGAGCTTCTCCGTCACTTCCGGGCCCGGGCCAGCCTCCAGATAGGCATCGTAGCTACTCAGGACCCGACGATACTCGGCCAGAAACGCCCGGTCTTCAGAGGCTTCATCGAGTCGATCCTGGGCAACCCGCCGCAGGAAAAGCTTCGGGTTGTGCTCGACTTTCTGCCATAGCGGTAGGTCAATACGGACAAACAGGCTTCGAACGCCGTGGTCCCAGCTGTAGAACAGGTCATTGGCAAGCTCTTCCAGTCGTTCCAGGGGTTCGGGAAGCAGGGGATGAGCTTCAAGTCGGAATTCCGTTGCTTTATGCATGTTGGTTGCCTCCAGGCGGGCAAGCGCTCGCACTAATCCAGCTGTTGTTGGTCACGTTCTTTGAGAATACGTTGATACAGATCGCCATAGGTGCGAGCCCGCTGTTTCCAGGAATAGTCGATCGCCATGCCGTTGTCCTGCAACCTCCGCCATTGCTTACGTTTTTCAAAAACCTGTAGCGCGCGGTTTACGGCAGCCAGTAACGAATCGGCATTGGCGCCGGTAAAAACGAATCCGGTGGCCTTGTCGATGCCAACCTCCTGAGGGTCCTTGACCGTGTCTGCCAGCCCGCCAACACCGTGCACCACCGGAATCGTGCCGTACCTGAGGCTGTACATCTGGTTGAGCCCACAGGGCTCGAATCTCGAGGGCATCAGGAACAGGTCACAGCCGGCCGTGATGCGGTGGGATAGCCCCTCGTTGTAGCCCAACGTGAGAGACATTTGCCCCGGCCATTGCCGGGCAAGGCGTTTCAGGGGCTCCTCGTAACTGGCTTCACCGGAGCCAAGAACGACAAACTGGCAACCCTGTTCCAGCAAGTGCGGCATCACCGAAACCAGCCAGTCCACGCCTTTCTGTTCAACCAGTCGCCCGATGAAGCCCAGTAGTGGACCGCCGTTTACCTCCAGCCCGAGCTCTTGCTGCAGGCCGGCCTGGCACTGCGTCTTGTTCTTCAAGTGATCCCGGCCATAGTGGAAGGACAGTTCAGGGTCCTCCTCTGGATTCCAGACCCGGTTATCGATGCCGTTGAGAATGCCGGTGAGCGCGTCCTGGCGGTGTCGGAGCAAACCATCAAGTCCATTACCGAATTCCGGGGTCTGGATCTCGAGCGCATAGGTCGGGCTGACGGTGGTGATTCGGTCACTGAAAACCAGGCCGCCCTTGATGAACGAAAGCTGCCCGTAGAATTCAAGCTGCTCGAGGTTCCAGAGCGAATCAGGCAGACCCAGGGCACGGAAAGTCTCGTGGGAGAAGAGTCCCTGGTAGGCGAGGTTATGGATGGTAAACACAGTGCCGGGCCTGTCGTGGTAGGCCTCTAGAAATACCGGTATCAGCCCGGTTTGCCAGTCGTTGCAGTGAACCAGATCCGGTCTCCAGGACAGGCCTGCCTCTCCCATGGCGATCATGGCGCCGACCTTTCCGAACAGCTCAAAGCGATGGGCATTGTCCCACCAGTCTCTGCCTTCCTCGTTCTTGTAGGGGTTGCCAGGGCGATCAAACAATGGCGGACAGTCCACTAGCCATAGCGTGACAGCGGTGCCGGGCAGTCGGGTCTGCCAGAGGCTCACATTGTATTGCCCCAGCTGAAACCGCGCCTTCCTTCGGGAGCCTGCCTTTCTTGCTGCTCTCAAAGCATCGGGATAGCCCGGTAGAAGTATCTGTACGTCGTATTCCAGGCGGCAGAGCGCTTCCGGCAAACTTGCAGAAACGTCGGCAAGACCGCCGGTTTTCATCAAGGGATAAACCTCACTGGTTGCAAACAGCACCCGGATCATAAAGCCGGCCTCAGAATGATCGCGCCCAGTGGTGGCAGGGTTAGTTCCACGGACCACTCACGGTTCATCCAGGGCTGGGCATCCGCAGGCATGGGGTAGGGATTTCCCAGATTACTCCCACCGTAATACTCTGAATCGGAATTAAAAATTTCCCGCCAGTTGCCACCTTCAGGCAGGCCGATCCGATAGTGGTGTCTGGGCATGGGTGTGAAATTAACGACAATCACCGAGGTTTCGCCCTTGGCGGTGCGCAGGAAACTGATCACTGACTGGGGGGAATCATGGCAGTCAATCCACTCGAAACCATCCGGCTTGAAGCAGGCGCCATGTAACGACACCTCCCGCCGGTAGATACCGTTCAGGTCCTGAACCAGCTTTTTAATACCCTGATGCTCCGGGTAGGCCAGTAGAGACCAGTCCAGTTCCCGGGATTCACTCCACTCCCGCCGCTGGCCGAACTCACCGCCCATGAAAAGAAGTTTGGCGCCCGGGTAACTGAACATGTAGGTAAAAAGCACCCTCAAGGTAGCTCTCTGTTGCCATTCGTCGCCGGTCATTTTGTTGATCAGGCTACCTTTGCCATGAACCACTTCGTCGTGGGAAAGCGGCAGCAGGAAATTCTCCGAGAAGGCATAGAGCAGCCCAAAGGTCAGCTTGTCGTGATGATACTGACGATACACCGGATCCTGTGCCAGATAGTCCAGGGTGTCGTGCATCCAGCCCATGTTCCATTTCAGGTTGAACCCGAGTCCGCCAATTTCCGGTGGCCGGGTTACACGCGGCCAGGAGGTCGATTCTTCCGCACAGACCAGCGTTCCGGGGAAGCGGCTTTGGCAGACCTGGTTCAATTCCCGCAGGAACTCAATGGCTTCGAGGTTTTCATGGCCTCCATGCACGTTGGGCTCCCATTCGCCTTCCTTGCGGGAGTAGTTGAGGTACAGCATGGAAGCCACCGCATCCACCCTGAGCCCGTCGATATGAAAGGCGTCCAGCCAGAACAAGGCACTGCCGATCAGGAAGTTCCGCACCTCATGCCGGCCATAGTTGTAGATGAGTGTGCCCCAGTCCTGATGGCGCCCTTTGCGGGGATCTTCATGTTCGTAAAGCGCGCTGCCATCAAAGCGGGCAAGGGCGTGTTCATCGGTCGGGAAATGTCCCGGTACCCAGTCCAGAATCACGCCGATGTTGTGCCGGTGGCATTGGTCCACCAGATAACGAAGATCGTCCGGCGTGCCGAACCGACTGGTGGGCGCGTAGTATCCGGTGGTCTGGTATCCCCAGGATTCATCCAGGGGGTGTTCGGTGACCGGCAACAGTTCAATGTGGGTGAAGCCCAGTTCGAGCACATAGGGAATGAGTTGGTCGGCCAGTTCCCGATAGGTCAGCCATCGACCCGAACCGTGGTGGCGCCAGGAGGCGGCATGAACCTCGTAGATGGAGATGGGCGAATCCTGCCAGTTCCAGCGACCCCGCCGGGCCAGCCAGTCGCCATCGCCCCAGCCAAAGTGGCCGCGCTCGGTGACTACAGCAGCGGTGGAGGGCCTGAGCTCGAAAGCCTGTCCATAGGGATCGGTTTTCAGGATCTGCCGGCCTTTGTCCGTTGTGATGGCGAATTTATAGAGAGCGCCGTTACCGATGCCCGGGATAAAGCAGGACCAAACCCCCGTGCCTTCATGCAACGACATGGGATGGATGCCCGCGTTCCATTCGTTAAAGTCACCGGCAACACTGACTGCGCTGGCGTGGGGCGCCCAGACTGCAAACCGGACACCTTCCACACCTCGGTTCCTGCAGACATGGGCACCGAGCACGTTGTAAATGTGCCAGTGTCGACCCTCGGCAAAAAGGTGGAGGTCGAATTCGCTGAGCGTTGGACTGTCCATAGACCGTGCTGTTCCTGACCAGATGAGGCGCTTTGGGCGTCCCTTCATTGGACGCGAAAGGGCCTGTTTAAAAAATGACCCAAAACAAGTTTACGTCATAATTCCGTGCTAGTGTTCTACTATAGTTTAAGGCGTCAAAAACGTGGCAAACCCTTGCGGTTAAACGACCGGTTACAGGGAAGGTTTTCTTCAGGGAAGCAGCTATGCAAACGGCCAAGCGTTTCGTCAGTCGTCTCACTCGTCAGACTCTTGCACTGGTTCTTGCCGGAGGGCGGGGATCCCGCCTCCACGATCTCACCAAATGGCGGGCCAAACCGGCGGTGCCCTTTGGAGGCAAATTCCGGATTATCGATTTTCCACTCTCGAACTGCATAAACTCCGGGATCGGGCAGGTTGGTGTGATCACCCAGTACAAATCCCATTCCCTGATCCGCCATATCCAGCGGGGTTGGGGGTTTCTCCGGGGAGAACTGGATGAGTTCGTAGAGCTCTTACCTGCGCAACAGCGGATCGAGACTTCCTGGTATGAGGGAACGGCAGACGCTGTGCTTCAGAACCTCGACATCATTCGCAGCCACCAGCCAGAGTATGTGCTGATTCTTGCGGGTGATCACGTGTACAAGATGGACTACGGCACCATGCTGGCCCATCACGTGGAGAATGATGCCGATATTACCGTGGGCTGTATCGAAGTACCTCTCGATGAAGCCTCGGCATTCGGGGTGATGTCGGTAGATGACGAGTTGAGGGTCACCGAGTTCGTCGAGAAGCCCGAACAGCCCAAGCCAATGCCGGGCCAGCCCGGAAAGGCGCTGGCATCCATGGGTATCTATGTGTTCAGTACCCAGGTGCTCTTCGACGAACTCATGCGCGACCAGCAAATGGATGGAGAATCGTCTCACGATTTCGGCAAGGACATTATTCCCTCCGTCATCAAGCGTCTGCGGGTGGTCGCCTTCCCGTTCCGTAATCCGGTTGAGAACAAGCCGGCCTATTGGCGCGATGTGGGCACCGTTGACGCACTCTGGCAGGCAAACCTGGAGCTGATCGGAATCAGCCCGGAGCTCAATCTCTATGATTCCCACTGGCCGATATGGACCTATCAGGAACAGCTGCCGCCGGCAAAGTTTGTTTTCGATGATGACAATCGACGGGGCATGGCTGTGGACTCCATGGTGGCCGGCGGCTGTATTGTCTCCGGCGCTCTGGTGAAGCATTCCCTGTTGTTTTCGCAAGTTAAGATTCATTCTTATAGTGAAATCTCGGATTCGGTCATCTACCCGGATGTCGAGATTGGCCGTCACTGCCACATCCGCAATGCCTTGATTGATCGTGGCTGCCGCATCCCCGAAGGGACGAGGATAGGTTTCGACGAGGCCGATGACCGGAAGCGGTTTCATGTATCGCCCAAAGGTATTGTGCTGATCACGCCCGAGATGCTCGGGCAGGATTATCCCCATGGTCTCTGACACCAAAACACCGGTTGTACTCTGCTGGCACATGCACCAGCCGTCTTATCAGGATATGCGCACCGATCAGTTCCTGTTTCCCTGGGTGTACCTTCATACCATCAAGGATTACAGCGACATGGCGGCGCATCTGGAAGCGAATCCGGACGCCAGGGCGGTAGTCAATTTTGCCCCGGTACTGCTTGAGCAGATCGAGACCTACCTGATCCAGATTGAAAAATGGCGCCATGGCGCCGGCGAGATCGGCGATCCTTTGCTCGCAGCTCTGGTTGCAGAACAGTTGCCGGAAACCGGAACGCCTGCGTTTCTGGGATTGATCGAAAAGTCTCTGCGGGCCAACCGGGAACGGATCATCAATCGGTATCCGGCCTACGCGCAGTTGGCGGAGCTTGCAGAGGTTTACCGCAAAAAGCCCGAGCTGCAGAGATACATTTCAAGTCGGTTTCTTTCCGACTTGCTGGTTTGGTACCACCTTGGCTGGATGGGAGAAACCATCCGCAGAAGCAGCCATTGCATCCAGAGCCTTCAGGAGAAGGGCCACAACTTTTCGATGGATGACCGGAAGGCTCTTCTCGACGTGATTTTTGATGTGCTATCCGGCATCGGCCCAAGGTACCGGCATCTTGCGCAAAAAGGGCAGGTGGAGTTGTCTGTCAGCCCCTATACCCATGCCATGCTCCCTCTGTTGATTGACCTGGGTGCTGCCCGCGAGGCCATGCCGGATATCGCTTTGCCAGCACACAGCCATTATCCGGAGGGTGAAGCGCGCGCCGCGTGGCAACTCCAGCAGGCCAGGGCCGTTTTTCAGCGCTTCTTCGGTGTTGATCCCTCCGGCTGCTGGGCTTCCGAGGGTGGTCTCAGCCAGGCCACACTGGGCCTGCTGGACCAACATCAATTCCGATGGACTGCCAGCGGAGATTCTGTGGTGCACAACAGCCTCAATCTGGCCCGGCAGGACAACCCGGATTTGCTCGATGCCGGGATTCACCAGCCCTATACGTTCGGCGAATCGGATACCGCCGTCTTCTTCCGTGACGACGGTCTGTCGGATCTGATCGGTTTTACTTACGCAGACTGGCACGCCAGGGATGCCGTTGGCGACCTGGTGCATCACATGGAAAACATTGCGGGGCAGGCCAAGGGCAAGACGAAGCCGGTGATTTCCGTGATCATGGATGGCGAAAATGCCTGGGAGTATTACCCCGAGAACGGTTTTCACTTCCTCGACGAACTTTATCGGGTACTGGCAAACCACCCCCGGCTCAGATTGACCACTTATGCCGATCTGGTGGCGAACCCCGTAGCCGCGCCGGTTCATTTGCCGCATCTTGTGGCCGGCAGCTGGATTTACGGTACGTTCTCCACCTGGATCGGTGACCCGGACAAGAACCGGGCCTGGGATCTGCTCTGTGAAGCCAAAACCCACTTCGACCGGGTGATGGACAATGGCAGTCTCAATTCGGAGCAGAAAGCAGCCGCCATGCAGCAACTGGCTATCTGCGAAGGGTCCGACTGGTTCTGGTGGTTTGGTGACTATAACCCGGCCCAGATCGTCAGCGACTTTGAGCATCTGTATCGCCGCCACCTCGTCAATCTCTATGAAATGATCGGCTACCCGGCCCCGCCATCCGTGTTCCAGAAGCTCAGCCAGGGCAGTGGAGAACCGGCTCGCGGCGGTACCATGCGGCCGGGCCATGAGGCGGATCATCCTGCATGACTTCAGCGAACGACAAGGATCTGTTCAGTGCCCGAAGGGCCGGTGTGCTGCTTCACCCGACCTGCCTGCCCGGAAGCCTCGGTGTTCTGGGCGCCGGCGCCCGCCGGTTCGTCGATTTTCTGGCCGACAGTGGCATTACCGTCTGGCAGACACTGCCTATTGGACCAACACACCAGGATCTTTCACCGTACCAGTCCCTGAGTGCCCACGCGGGCAACCAGGATTTTATTGACCTCGCTGAACTGCTGCAGACTGGACTGCTGGCCGACGCTGAACTGGCCCAGCCCATCGCCGAATCCCGCCAGCAGCTGCTGGCTATCGCCGCCCAACGGTTTTACGAGGGCCATGCCACAAGCCGGAAGGGCCTTGATCTGGCCGGATTTGAAGGTTTCCGGGCAAGAAATGATTACTGGCTGGATGATTTCTGTCTGTTCTGCGCAATCCGGGAGGTTCAGGAGTCGCCAGGCTGGCTCCAGTGGCCAGAGCACTTGAGGGATCGGGAGCCGGCTGCCTTGCAGGCCTTTGTCGACCAAAACCAGGCCAGACTGGCTCGCATCAGGTTTGAGCAGTTCCTGTTCAACCACCAGTGGCAGGCACTCAGGGACTATGCACGAAGCCGCAATGTTTTGCTGTTTGGTGATATCCCCATTTTTGTCGCTCAAGACAGCGCCGATGTCTGGGCCAACCGACAGTTCTTCAAACTGGACGCCCGGGGCGAACCCACTGTGGTTGCCGGTGTGCCGCCGGACTATTTTTCCGAGGAGGGCCAGCACTGGGGTAATCCACTCTACAACTGGCAGGTTATGGCGGAAGATGGCTACCAGTGGTGGCTTCAACGGCTCGAAAGCCAGCGCCATCTGTTCGATCTGATCCGGATAGACCATTTTCGGGGGCTTCAGGCCTATTGGGAGATCCCGGCAGAGGCTCCTCAACCACGAAACGGCTATTGGGTTCCCGGCCCCTCTGACCATTTTCTACAGGCCTGCTTCGACCGCTTCCCGGATTTACCCCTGGTAGCCGAAAACCTCGGCATCATCAGCGACGATGTGGAAGAACTTCGTCATCGCTTCCGCCTGCCAGGGATGACGGTGATGCAATTTGGCTTCGACGGCAGCCCAAACAATCCGCATCTGCTTCACAACCACCAGCCCCGGGATCTTGTCTACACCGGCACCCACGATAACGACACAACACTGGGGTGGTACCGCAGCCTGGATGACCGTACCCGGCACTATGTGAACGATTATCTGGCCACCAGTGGTGATGGGATGCCATGGCCGGTAATTGAAGCGGCGTTCCGTTCGGTCTGCTCATTGGCCGTGGTGCCGATGCAGGATTTCCTCGGTCTTGGAACCGAGGCAAGGTTCAATACGCCGGGCACCATTACAAATAACTGGACATGGAAACTGGACTGGAATTTTCCCGAGAAAGACTTGTCGAAAATAATCGCTGAATCGGTAAAACGACATGGGCGCCTTCCTCCGGTCTGAGCATTTTTTGATCAGCATCAAAGAGGCGGGCCCCAACCTTCGATATAACACACAAGCAGTATCAACAATTGGCGTTCAAGATGAGTCACGAGGGGGGAACATGGAACACAGACTCAGTAAACGCGTACAGGGAAAGCTTGGGCTGTTGGTATACAAGCGCGGGATGCCGGTTGCGACCGGTCAGATTCGCGATGCCTCCAAACGTGGTCTGTTCATTGCCACGGACTACACTGACGTTCAGTTAAACCAGACTGTGGAGCTGGAGTTCCGTTTTCCGGATACCCAGGAAAAGCGGTTCCGTCGGCTGAAGGCCCATGTTGTGCGGAAGTCAGACCGTGGCCTTGGTGTCGATTTTGAAGGCGTCGAGAACGACAGTTTTACAATTTCTTCACTGATCAACTGGCTTAAAAACCACCACATGCCAGTCAATTATTTTCCTGCCCGCAGGAAACAAGCCTGAAGAACACCCAAGGGAGAGGATCTGTGCATGGAACGACTCAAAGGTAAAGTGGCCGTGATCACCGGTGGCTCCGTTGGCATCGGAGCCGCAACAGCGCTCCGAATGGCAGAAGAGGGTGCTGCTGTCGCCATTCTCGACTGCCAGGATTCCGAGGGAGAGGCCCTGGCTAAACAACTTGAAGGCCGCGGTCTGAAGGCGGGTTACTGGCACTGTGACGTAAGCAAGGAACAAGAGGTCAAACAGGTTCTGGACGCCGTTGCCAATACCTTCGGTACCCCGACTGTACTGGTGAACAACGCCGGCATTGCCGGGGCGAACAAGCCGACCCATGAACTCACGGAAGAAGAGTGGGACCATGTTCAGGATGTGAACGTCAAGGGCGTGTTTTTCTGCACCAAGCACGCCATTCCCCACATGAAAAAAGCGGGCGTTGGCAGCATTATCAACCTGTCATCCATTTATGGGCTGGTGAGTGCGCCGGATATTCCGCCTTATCATGCCTCCAAGGGCGCCGTGCGTTTGATGTCCAAAACCGACGCCCTGTTGTATGCCACTGAAAACATTCGCTGCAATTCCATTCACCCCGGGTTTATCTGGACCCCGCTGGTTGAGGCCCACCTCAAAACGACCGGACAGGACCCGGAGGAAGCTAAAAAGGCCACGGCGGCAATGCATCCTGTCGGTCACATGGGCGAGCCCGATGATATTGCCTGGGGCGCGGTCTATCTCGCCTCTGACGAATCCAAGTTTGTGACCGGGAGTGAACTGGTGATTGATGGCGGTTATACCGCTCGATGATGTCCCGACCAACCTGAGCGGAGTTCAAACTTGACCCTGGCAGCCTATACCCCGCGGTCCTTGCCGGAATCCCTGAGCGGATTGTTCCAGTTGGCGCTGGACCTTCGGTGGACCTGGCATCACGGTACCGATGAGCTCTGGCGCGCTCTTGATTCGGACATCTGGGACACCACCCGGAACGCGTGGCTGGTTTTGAACAGCGTGTCCGGGGAGCGGCTGGAAGAACTGGCCGCAGACCCCGACTTTCAGCAGCGCTACCGTGAGCAGATTCATGCTCACCAGGCTTTTACAGAGGCTGACACCTGGTATTCGACCGATTGTCCGGGCGATCTGGGCGAGGGCGTTGCCTATTTCTGCATGGAATATGGTCTGAGCGAATCGCTGCCGCTGTACAGCGGTGGTCTGGGCGTACTGGCCGGCGATTTTCTGAAGGCGTCCAGCGATCTGGGTGCACCAGTCATGGCGGTGGGTCTGCTGTACCAGCAGGGCTACTTTCGCCAGGCCATCAGCACCGATGGCGAACAGCTGGAGTTCTATCCTTACAACGACCCCACCATGCTGCCCGTCTCGCCCCTGCGTGACGCTGACGACCAGTGGGTGAGGGTGATTGTGCCTTTCCCGGGACGACACGTGCGCCTTCGGGCCTGGAAGGCCCAGGTTGGCCGCTGCGAGCTGTTGCTGCTCGATAGCAACGACCCCCGAAACGAACCGGGTGATCGGGGTATCACCAGCGAACTCTATACCGGTGACCCGGAAAAGCGCCTGCAACAGGAAATGGTATTGGGCATCGGTGGCTGGCGTTTGCTGGAACAACTGGGGAAATCGCCGTCACTCTGCCATCTGAATGAGGGCCACTGTGCCCTGGCGCTCATAGAGAGGGCCTTCAGCTGGCAGGACGACCATCAAAGTGATTTCCAGACAGCTCGAACCGCAACCAGGGCGACAAATCTGTTTACCACGCACACCTCGGTGGCGTCCGGCTTTGATCATTTCTCCCGATCGCTATTGCGACTGTATCTGACACCCTGGCTCGAAGGCCGCGACCTGAATGTCGATCAATTGCTGGCATTGGGAAGCCAGCCCTCCAACGCAGACAATCAGTCGACTGACCTTAAACTCAATATGGCCTTGCTGGCCCTCAATATGTGTGGTCGGTTCAACGGTGTCAGCCGCATCCACCAGAAGGTCACCCAGACCATTTTCCAGCCTTTCTTCCCGCGCTGGCCAGCCGAAGACATTCCGGCGGACTACGTGACCAATGGCATCCACACGCCGAGCTGGGATTCTCCGGAATCCGACGCCATCTGGACCCGGGCCTGCGGCAAGGATCGCTGGCGCAGGCCTCTCCAGAGCACCTGCCCGATGACAAACATCGCCGACGAAGAATTATGGGAAATGAGGCGCCTGGAGCGCGCAAGGCTGATTACCTACCTCCGGCGAAGGCTTGCAAGCCAGCATTGCGAACAAAACCCCGGAAACAACCATGAAGCCGCGTGTGGCCTTTTGTTGGACCATGAAACCCTCACGTTGGGCTTTGCCCGCCGGTTTACGGAATACAAGCGACCAGATCTCCTGCTCAAGGATCAGGAGCGCCTGCTCAAACTGCTTGCCAGCCGCGATCGCCCGATTCAGATTGTGCTTGCAGGCAAGGCCCACCCCTACGATCTCCCGGGGAAAGACATCATCCGGCGATGGAAAGCCTTCTCCCGGCGACCGGATGTCGAGGGCAAGGTGGTGTTTATTGAAGACTACGATCTGGGCGTGGCCAACCAGCTTATCCAGGGCGTGGATGTGTGGCTCAACTGTCCGAGACACCCTTGGGAAGCCTGCGGCACCAGTGGCATGAAGGTACTCGTGAACGGGGGACTGAACCTGTCACAGTACGATGGCTGGTGGGCGGAGGCCTGGAACCCGGATGTGGGCTGGGCTATTCGACCCGGCGCCACGTTTGACGAGCTGAGCGGGTCAAACAATCACGACCACGATATATCAGACATGGAACAGCTCTTTGATCTGCTCGAGAACGAGGTGATTCCCGGATTCTATGACGTCGACAGCGAGGGTATTCCCCGGAAATGGGTCGGGCGCATGCGTGCGAGCATGGATCAACTGACGGCGGCCTATTCTGCCAACCGGATGATGCGGGAATACGTCGAGCAGTTCTATCTCCCCATGGCAGAAATGGGAAGCCGACGCAGCTCCGAGACTGCACGGGAGCTAATTGGTGAATACGGAGAAATCTCCAGGCACTGGTCCCGGTTGCGTTTCAACAGCTTCAATACAAGCGAAGATTTGGGTAGCCAGACTTTCACCGTGGAAGTCTATCTGGATGGAATTGACGAGCAGCGGATTGCAGTAGAGCTTGTTGCAGAGGATTCCGAGCATGGCCCAAGAACCATTACGGCCATGCAGATGAAGCATCCGCTGGGTGGTTCCCCTCATACCTATCTTTATGAATGCACAGTGCCTTCACGCCCCGAAGGACACTACACGCCGCGCCTGCGAGTGCGGGATGAACGCCTGAACCTTCCTCTGGAAAACCCTGCCATACTCTGGCTCAGGTAGGCCTCAGCTGCGCCAGAACGCCGGCGAAAGAACGATCACCACGCTCAGTATCTCCAGACGCCCCATGAGCATACCCACAGACAGTACCCATTTTGCGGCATCGGGAAGCGGCCCGAAATTACCCGCAGGACCAATGATGTCCCCAAGGCCGGGGCCGACATTGGTCAGCGAGGTGAGGGCGCCAGACAGTGCCGTGACAAAGTCCAGCTGCATGGCGGCCAGGGCAACCGTGATCAGCAAAAGACAGAGCAGGAAGATGAACGTGTATGCAATCATCGACGAGATAATCTCATCGCTCACGGCCCGGCCGTTGTAGTTACGGGTAAGAACCGCACGAGGGTGCAGCAGGCGCATCAATTGCTCACGCAGGATGATCAGGGAAAGCTGGAACCGGAAGATTTTCATGCCGCCGGCCGTGGAACCAGAGCAGCCGCCCACGAACATCAGGAAAAAGAACAGCACGAACGCCAGAGGGCCCCAGGCGGAATAATCTTCGGAAGCATAGCCCGTGGTGGTTACCACAGAAGTGACGTTAAACAGGGTAGAGGCGTAGTTATGGATGGGATCGAAGGGAACCGGTGACACCATCCAGCGGTAGAGTGTCAGAAGCAGCGGTACAAAAAACAGGATCGCGAGAAACAATCGCACCTGCTGATCCCGGAAAAGAACGCCGTGTTGGCCATGCATTTCACGCACGAAAAGGAAGAAGGGCAAGCTGCCGATAATCATGAAAAATGTGGCTTCCATGAGGATCAGATCATTGAACTTGCCCATGGAAAGATCCGAGGTGGAAAAGCCACCGGTGGCGATGCTGGTAAGACCATGGTTGAAGGCATCGAAGAGCGTCATGCCAGAAAACCAGTAGGTAACCACCGCAATGATCGAAAACGCCAGATAAACCACCAGCAAGCCACGGCTGAGTGTTTTCATCCTTGGCAGAGCCTTGTCGGTCCATTCCGAAGACTCGGTGGCGAACAGCCGCATGCCGCCGACCCGCAGAAACGGGAGTACCGCAACGAACATACCGATAATCCCGATACCACCGATCCATTGCAGGATGGACCGCCAGATCAAGAGATCCCTGTCCATATCATCGAGGCCGCTGAGCACTGTTGCCCCGGTGGTGGTAATCCCCGAGGTGCCCTCGAAAAAGGCGTCTGCGGCAGAAATGCCCAGGTCACTCAGATAGAAAGGAAGGGATGAAAACAGGGCAATAATGAACCAAGAAGATACCGTGAGTACGAACATGTACCTGGGCTTCAGATCTCTCGGTTTGCGGTAGGTGGCGGCCATTCCCAGTATACCGAGGCCCCAGACAATAGCGGCCGATTCTGCAAACGCCATGGCGTTCGGCGCTTCAGATCCCGCAAGCAGGATGACAGGCAATGTCATGAAAATGCTCAAAAGCACGAACATGACGCTGACAATGAAAATGACGGGGTAGAGATTTCTCAATGGATGCTCGAGCCAGCTGATACCGGGAGACGGCGTCAGAATACCTGTGGGGTCGGCCTTCCGCAAGGTAACACCGCGCGGATGCTGAAATTACCGGCGAATTAAATCGGTGTAAATAACGCGTAAATGCGGATCTTTCTGATGGCAAAACGCGTCAGTCTGGTGCAAGTTCAGCGATGTACACCGAACAATTCGGTTAAGGAGATAAAAAATGAAACACGTACGTTCAATTGCCGTTATCTTTGCCACCGGTATGGCTGCTGCAGGAGCCGCATCCGCCCAGGATATGTACAAGTCTGGCGTTGGCGGGCTCTACACAGGCCTGAACTACACTTTCATGAACCTTGAGAGCGGTAACGCGGATGCCGACGTAGGCACGCTGTCTGCCAAAGTTGGCGTGATGGCGACGCCGTATCTGGGCATCGAAGCGCGGGGCGGTTTTGGCGTAGATGACGACCGCATCGGCGGAGTCGATTATTCACTGGATAACTTCTTCGGCGGCTACGCCACGTTCAATCTGGCCAACGAATCACCCATTACGCCGTACGCTATCCTCGGTTTCACCCGGGTCGAAATCGAAGCTTCTTCGTTTCTGGGCACTGCCACCGAGGATGAAACGGACGTTTCCTACGGCATCGGCATGAATATGGAATTTGCGCCGAACCTGTCCGGCAACCTTGAATACATGCGTTATTATGAAGACAGTAATGCCGAAGTCGATGGTCTGGGCGTCGGTATTCAATTCAACTTCTGAAACCAGGCCACCGGGGAGACTGTTTGAACCATCTGGCTCATGTATTTCTCGCGCCGGACTCACCTGAAGCTCGGGTGGGGAGCATCCTCGGTGACTTTACCCGGGGCGTCGATCTCTCGACGCTGCCGGACCCGGTGAAGCAGGGCGTCCGCCATCATCGGGCGGTCGACAGCTTCACCGACCAGCACCCCGACGTACTTGCCAGCAAACAGGTGTTCTCCCGCCAACGTCGTCGATTTGCCGGCGTTGCGCTCGATATTCTCTATGACCATTTTCTTCTCAAACACTGGGACCGGTTCAGTGAAATTGAGCAAGAGGCATTTATTCGCTGCATATACAACGAGTTGCAGCAGAAAGAACATCTCATGCCGGAGAAAATGGCCAGAGTTACCCGAATGATGGTGTGGAACGACTGGTTCGGGGCCTACCAGGACCTTGAAAACATCGGGAAGGCACTGGACCGCGTTGCAGGGCGCATACGGTTCAGAAATGATTTCGCCGGCATAATCACGGAAATCCGCGCAAACCAGGAAGAACTGGAGCACAATTTTTTATCATTTTTCCCGGATTTACAGGTATTTGCAGGAGGTATTGAATGAGGCTTGTTATTAGGGCGTTGTTGGCTGTGACATTGGTTTTTCCATCAGCGATGGCGGTTTCTGCGGAGGCCGACGCCAACAATAACCAGCAGCGACCGCCGGAAACCCTTGGCTATGTTGAATGGGTAGTCATGAAAGATACCAACCTGAGGCTGAAGGCGCGACTCGATACAGGCGCCAAAACGTCGTCTCTGCACGCGGTCAACATCGAGGGCTTTGAGCGCGACGGCGAGGAGTGGGTCAGTTTCCAGATTCCACTGGGTGACCACGAAGACCAGCCGACCGAGGGCGAACTGGACCATGACGACGTCATTCTGGAGTTCGAACGGCCGGTTGAGCGAACTGTCCTGATCAAACGAAAAGGCGCGCCATCCCAGAAGCGATATGTGGTCATGATGGACTTCTGCATTGCCGGAACCACCCATACCACGCAGTTTTCACTGACAGACCGCGGCAAGTTTTCCTATCCGGCTCTGCTGGGTCGCCGATTCATGCGCGACGACAATATTCTTATCGATTCCGCAGACTCGTTTATGGCCGAAAAAGAGTGTGAATATATAACGCTCGAAGAGCTGGCAAAGAGGCATGCCGAGAATGTGGTAGAGGAAACCGATAGCGATTCCTGAACGCGGGGGCTGGGATTGCTCATCCCAGCCCAGTTTTATTGAAGACCCGAGAGCCGGACAGGCGAGTTGCGGATTGGAGGGCGAGCATTTTTATAAGTTTCTAACTTTGTACCCCTACACCCTATTTAACATAATATACATTATGCGCAGTTGGATACTGGGGATTGGATGCTGTTTTGCCCGTTTGTGGACGACCACAGAAAGTGCTAAAGAATAGCCACAGAAAGTACTAAATTTTCACAAGAAGTCCTAAATCCGTCGTCCATGACTCTATCTCTATGATTCTGAACGTTTTCGAGATTTTCATAGGATAGTGCCTTTTGGGCGTTCAATACGTAGGATTCCGGCGGTTAATTTCGATTGTGTAATAGCGTCAGGTCTGGCCAGAACTATGTCAGTTTGGGTAATACTTTGACTGCACCTTCCGGGGTTTGAGAATGGTCACTTCATGGGTCAGCTTCTTAATAATCGCGTTGCTGCGCATCAACTCTCGTACCCTCCGGCCTCGCCGGAGCTCGCGACGAATTGTCGAAGAGTTGGTTGATATCGAGACGCTTCGTCATGCTCCGCAGTATGCCAAGCCCATGACGGTAATCAGGCCTCACCTAAGCTAGCCTTTAGTAGGCACACCAAGTTTACCCAACCACTTCTTGAGCGCCCACTTCCGGAGCAACGAGAGTTTCTTTACTTCTGATTCCGGTACAGGAACCTCGATAATCTCACCCGCATAGACAGTTGCCTTCTGAAAGTTTTTATTGAACTCCTGCGAATCATTGACAAGATCAAAGTAGTTTTTCCCTATATGGCTCAACCACTCTGACGTATTTGTGAACTTGATTCCTCCGCCTAACTCCGCATACCACGCCTTCCATACATACCCACTTTGTTTTTCAGCCGCCACAAAGTCTCGCTTGAGGCCGATTAAATACAATTGGCCTGAGAAGAGGATAGGCAGTGAATTAGGTCCAAGGGTCCGATCCACGTCTAACCGAGGCGGGAAATAAATCCCATACCGAAACAATTTTTGTACGACTGGTAAGTTTGATCGAATAATCCTCAGGCATTCTTTTCGAAGTACTCTACTCGAAGTTACCGCTACGACCGCTGAATAAAACTCGTGTGCAGGTTCGGATTGAGGATTTAAATCAAGCCCGTACCGCCCCCCAGGAAATCGCACGGAGGTATGTTTAGGCACAACACGATAGGCACCTTTCCCCTTCGACAAATTCTTTTTTAGTTCTGGATAATCTGGCACATCGACTATATGTGCTGCCTCATGGGCGATCATATGTGCGATTGCGTAAACCAGGTTGAGAAGATCAAGAGTCACAATGGATTCGCTAGCACCATACTGAGACTTATAATTAGGCTTAACCACTGACAAAAACTGACGCAAAAAGAATGCGTATGTCTGGACAGATGAGCTGCTGCCGCGAGTAGCCCTATTAAGTTTTTCTGCCCAGTTCCGGTATGCATCGAGGTCATCTTCCGTAACAGGCCGGGTGTTGGTATCAGTAGATTCAATATCTTCCAATACCTTACGAGCTTCGTGATGAGCCACTTCATTTGCGGAACGAACTCTCTTTGCCCGCTCTTTGAGGTCCTCGTCATAAAGATATTTACGCAACCCCTTTTGTCCAGCCCACACAGCCCAGACTGCCGAGACGGCTACAGCAATGTCACGAGCAAAACTCCCGATGACCGGGAGATGATCTGCCCAAAAAGCACTAATCATCTGCGCAAAAATGTTGATTATTACTTCTATACCTTCCATATGCGTAAGCGTCCGAAATTATAACTTGTCAGAAGCGGCCGAATTCCAATCGAGCGGCAATAGCTCATCGATGATGCTGTTCTTCTGCGTTGGCAGCCGTTAAGCACATCCTTTAAACGACTTGATCATAAGTGACCGTCGAGCGTTTTCTGATTAGGATGGCCGAAAGCCTCCCATGGCGGCCATGGTTGCCCAGATGTAAGATCGGGATGACGAGGTTCAATTGTCGGCCTCCCCTGCTCCAAGCGCCATTCCTCGATTTCAACAAGAAGCCTTAAGGCAGACTTCCATCGTTTTTCATCCCTAATCGCCATTCGAAATAGCTCAGTACGCAATTGATTTGACGAGCTTGGACTTAGCTCAAAGATACTGGAATTCTGTGCGTGGGGGCGTCGATTAATAAACGCGTTATTGAGCAGACTCCAAATACCTTGTGGAATAGCTATTTGCCTGGTGTCATCAATCAGGCTTAGGCTGGCGCTAAAGGCTTCTGGCGTCCCAATCAAGTTCATTACTTTCGAAAGGATATCTCTAATCAGTATCGGAATATCTGACTCGCACAACTTCCGTAGCCGTTCGCCCACTTCGGCATCATCCTGAGCCAGTTCGGCAAGGCGCCCCACCAGTACGTCCTCACGCTGAGGGCGGCGTGTTAATAAGAGGTCAGGAATCTCCGGATCGACAAGACCGAGGAGCAGTTCACGCGCTAGCGGCTTGTTGAGTTTTGAGAGGGCATCGATGAGGTAATCATCGCATTCCCGAAAGATCTGTGGATCAGTTGCTAGATCGTATAAGAGCTCCGAGGCCGCCTCCGATCGACTCTCCCCAAGAGCCATTATAAGTTCCCTCAGCTCGTATCCTCGGAATTGGCGTTTGCTAAGCACCTCCCGCATCTTGGCGATTCCAAGCTTTGGGTCATCTACGAATGGACAGAGCACCAGGGCTCGTCGTAGTAAATCCCTCTCCGATTTTTGGAGCCAGTGTCTAGTTCTCTCAAGGATGGGATTCACCTGTGAAAATAGAGTATTCACCGGCAGCAGGACTCCAGCGATAAGTAATCGTTCAGCGGCGTCGAGACAAATGAATTGGTTCCACTCGTCAGGCTTTCCAATTATTTCTAACACTGTTGCCGCGGAACCGTGGCCATCTACGGCAGCAAGCGCATTTGCAAGCTGTGCCAGGATTGGGAAGGATTTCCCCTCAGGGGCTCGTTCTCGTAGGCGCTCGATTTCGGAATTAATTGCGGATGCAAACCGCGTGCGCCACTGGTCGTCGGCCGGCGACGTAGAGCGCCCTTCGCGCGCAGCCCACATTATGTCCGATCGAAAGGGACGAGAGAAAAACTGACTCGACTTGGGCAAAAAATCGACTGCCATTGCAGCCGCCGCGTCGGAGCGATACTCCGGCTCTGAGAGCAAGTCAATGAGGACCTCGTTGGCTCCGCAAGAGTCGAGTAATCTCGCAGAGGCAATATGCCACCGAGAATAGCTCATATATGAACCATTAACGCGAGGACCAGAATCTCCGGAAGCTCGTGCAGCCTTTCCTTGGCGAATTCTTTCTATATCGGCGTAGATGAGCCTCACCAGGAGCTCAATGTCTCCGGGTTCCCCGATTCGTGCAATCGAAGAAGCCATGTCGGCCTTTTCCTTGCCGTTAAAATCGTCCTGCTCCAGTACGATATCTATGGTACTTCTCAGGTAATAACGGAGCTGCACTCTTAGATCATCATTACAGATTTTCAGAGGCTCCATATCCGAAGCTATTCTGGTTAAAACTTGAGTGGTAACTTTGATGTCAAGAGGATCCCGACAGGATGCAGAGGAGAGAATTCCTGCCGCAGCGACGTCTCCGGGAAAACTACGAAACAAAGCTTCTAGCTGCCAAATTATCTGGGACTCAAATTCATGCTTTTTGTCGTGATCTTCGTCTACTCTCCCTTGAAGCTCACGCAATTTGCTAAAGACACGGGCAGATATATTTTCGTTTGATAGCTTCGAGACCGCAAAAATGAGGCCGTCAATGCGCTCTTTCCGCAGATCCTCGGTTTCAAGGCGAGTCAGGAGCTTGTCGGTTAAATCATCGGAAACACATGTAACAAAAGGCAGCCAGTATTTGGGGTCCCAAAGAGAGCCTTCGGCAATCCTGATAGCAACCCAATCGCTTTCCCACTCTGGATCGGTTCTTCCAATATACTCGAGAGCGTGCTTAACGGTCGGCGAACCAATTTTGCTCAGTTCACTACCAGAGAGTGCGGTCATCGCATCTTTGATGATTTCCGCTAACCGTCGTTCTCCTAATTCTATCAACTCCAAACCCATTCTAAGGCGACTAGAAGGGTCTTGGGTCGCATCTAGACGATGGCGGATCGCAATGATTTGCTTGGGCCTGAGATCCTTTGGAAATTCGTTGGTATGTTGGCATGCAAGCTCCTCGAAGGTTTCCGGATCCAAGGACTCGAGAACTCGAGCCAGAACCTCCTCCGATCCTGTCCATAGAAGACCAGATATCGCTGCACTCTTCACAACCTTACTCTCATCTTCAGCAGCAAAGTTAGCAATCTCAACTTTTAAGCGATGGTGAAGCAATTCGGCAACAAAATCAGATCTAGCCTCCTCACTCCAGCCTCGCACTTCATCGCGCCAGTTCGGTCCAAGAGATGAGGTTTCAATAGATGGGAAGAGCCTGTAGGTCTTGAGGCGAGACTGTTGGTCTGATCCTGAAAGAACTGGAATAATTATATCTTTGAAGTCGTCGGAGCCGGTGCCAAGCATAGCCGCTAGGGCGAGTTGTCGAAAAGCCCCCTCTTGAACTGTGTAAACGTTTCGAAGTCTCTCTCCAACCGAATCACGGACCTTCTTCCATATAAGCTTGCCACAAAGTCTAGCAAGCTCACCGGCGAATACGATATCGACGGACAACGTCATTCCCACAAGCTTCACGCCGGCGCTGACGGCTCTGTCATGTAAAGCTTCGTCCTCAGTAGACTCCGCACACATTTCGGCGATCATTCGAACCGGTTCGCCCCACACTGGATCGTTGACGTATTGCTCCTTGAAACGCTCAATCGCTTCTTGATCCCCCTCCCCAATATCGAGTAGGCGTTCAAAAAGATCCAGCGCAGCATAGTATTCTTGAACCTGTTGATGCTCAAACTGAAACGCTATCTTTGGATAGTCAATTCGTTCGAGTACGTGGTGAGCCGTCAGCAGCGAGAGTACCTCGGGCGACCCAGCGGGGGAAAGCTGCCCGCAGGCCACAAGCTCATTGGTTATGTCGGCGGTAAAAGAGCGGGCCTCGGCTTCACCCAGATACACCGTTCCTCGGCGAGTCATCTCCGTTGCTAAAGTCTTTAGGAAATCCGTTTGACGTCCAAAAATAGGTGCAGTGAGTAAAGCATTCCTATGCTCGTCTCGTTGTTCTTGCAGTCGAAGAACTTCAGAAAGAATGCCGATTTTCGTGGACGGAATATCCGCGCCTGCTTCAAAGAGTGAAGCTACTTCAGAGAGCACGAAAGGCGTAAGGGTTAGATCATCCAGAGCAGGTTCAGAATCGATACGGATACGAAGGGCTCTACCTTTTCCCCCAAGTCGGGCCTCTAGGTAACTGGTTCTCTCGGAATGTCGGAGGCGCAGCAATCTCAACTGCGTCGCGCCTGGCAAAGGGGGTGTGAAGTGATGTTTTCTTGTTGCGACTATGATCCCAGAGCTCGGGAAATCTCGTTCGAGCAACTTAAGTGCTTCTACTGCTCGTACAGAGTTTGACTCCGCGATCTCGTTCCACCCGTTCAGCAGGAACAAGAAGGGTTCCACCGTCTGTAATTGCGCCAAGTCGGCAGAGGTGAGACCTTCAGCCTGAAACGCAGGCATGCCGGCAACATATTCAAGAATTTCCCGGCCTGAAGATGCCCAGGCCGGAAGCTCGATCATCAAGGGGATTCCAGCAAATCGAGACTTTAACCCCAGCTGTATTAATGTTGTAGTTTTGCCTCGGCCGGCAGGTCCTTCGAGAACAATGCGTCGGCTTTGGGACAACGCTTGGTCGATTTGTTCTAGTGACAGCAAATCGTCAGATTCTGCTCCATCGTGATCTAAACGGACCGCCAGTAGATCAATGAGGGGCTGGTTCTTTGTCTTTGAAAACCAATTTTGCACGACTACTTCAGCGGCTCGCTTGGCCTTGGCAACGACACTTTCAGCAGGAGGCTCGATATCGTGCTTAAGATAGAGAAAGCTTGCTAATAGCGAGGCACTCTCTGGCATCTGCATAAGAGTGATAATTTCCTCGCGCTCGATGACATGCAGTTCGATACCGTGATCTTGCTCTATCTTATCTTCCCATTTTTTGCGGTCGGCGTTCCCAACTTTGGCGGGTGTCACGAAGATGAGCTTTCTCAGATCAGGAAAGTTCTCTTTGGCGGTCACTACATCGTGGGAAATTTTTGTAAGGGTTGGGGTGATTGACGCGGCGAGGCCCTTGCCAACATTTTCCTGAGTCAGGCTTGCGCGCGCGTAGGCATCAAGTCCCAAATCTTTCTTGCGCTGACGGGCAACGAGTTCGGGCCAGCGCAACTTGCCAATAACAACCGCGAGCCCTTGAAAACGCATTCCTTCTTCTTGGGAGATGAGCTCTTCGAGTGCCTTTTCGATCTCAGTTCTCAAGAGAGCCATTTCTACTCCCAACACGGCTTTGTCCAAAGCCCGGTATGTTTGCAAGCACCCAATGCCTGCGACATTGTAAAACAATTATTTAGAAGTCCCGTCAGTAGAGAGCTTACATCTAACACGGTTGGCTTTGCGATCTTCATTTCCGTTCGCGAATGCCCTTCCTCCCAGAGAAGGGTCAGTGAAAATCTACGCCTTCCAAGAAATGCGCTCCGTCGAACGCTAACACATTTGTGTAAACCTCTGTGGATTCCACGCTTCGATGCCCGAGCAGTTGGCTCACAAACTTCAGCGGTCGGCCGTACAGCAGCAGATGCACCGCGAAGCTGTGCCGAAAGGTATGGCACCCGATCTTGAACGGCGGCTCTCCCCCCACCTGGTCGATCAGCCGATCGATGTTGGCACTGACCGCTTGGCGCGTGATCGGAAAGATCCGCTCGTCCTGCCGAAACTTCCCCATCCACAGGTAGCTCTGGATCCGGGTCTGAAAGTCTCTATCCAGAATCGGAATAAAGCGCTTGGGCGAGCGTTGCAGGCTGCGTTTGCTCGGCCGCCCGGCCCCTTGCTTGATCGTCTTGAGGACCACCCCGAAGTCGTAGCCGTCATCAATGAAACTCGCCGGCGTGATCGTCAGCACCTCGGAGACCCGCGCGCCGATGCACCACATCAGATCCAGGATCAGCCGGTGCATGGGGTGGGTCTCGGCCTCCAGCAGCGTCAGTACCTCGGGCTTGAGCAGGTACTTGGGCATGGTGTCGAGGGTTTCCGGCAGCAACGGCCGCTTGTCGATGAGTCGGTCCCAATCGATGGTACCTCGGTGATCGGGAACGAGACCAGTGGACGCTCCTGAAAGCCGAGCGAACGCGTATTTCGGGACGGGCGCGGAAGTGACCGCGCGCTGGTGATGGATTTTGACATTTCCCGTCCAGGGTTCTGTCAATTTCAGGGGGGAATTCCAGGCCCGGCCAAGCGCCCTCTTCCGGTTTCATAAGTATGGCAACCAACGGGAAAACCGCGAGAAACGGGGGTCGGTTGACGAACTACGAACAAGCGTCAAATCACATTTCAAGTGACAGAAACTGACGATAATCGATGCCGTCCCGACTTCGGGAGCTAATTCTCACGCTAATCGGAAAAGAACCGATCGTTTCCGATCTGCTCTGGGGCAATGCCAATGACGACGTCGAACGGCAACTGGCGACTCCGGGTGACGAAGTTGGTCGGTGGAGGTTCGAAACTGAAGCTTTGGTCGCAAAGCGAACATTCATATAGATCTCGAAAGCGAGCGTTCAGCCTGGTCAAAGTTGCGACAACGTTGGCAGGCGATCACGGCGAATTCGACCTGCCAACGCTTCAAAAAGCCAAAATTGCCGGCTTCCCTCGACCGCGCATTAAGCCGCCATTTTCCTGCGGTACCTGCGGCTACGAACAGTGTTGTTCAGTTGTCCGCAAGCCAGAGCCCAAAGCGGCGACACTTCCGGTTTGGCAGGCTTTCCCAGGCTGTGTTTGAGCAGCTGGTATTTCACCACCGACATATACGCCAGGGATGCCAAAGGTTTGTTTTTCCAGGTGATCGGGGACAGTTCCGGTGCGCTGTTTCGGCCGTTTTCCCAGTCTCTCGGCAAGTTTGGATCGATGGCCAGCGCCGTTGCGATGCCTACCATGTCCACGCCGCTACTCACGACCTGCTCTGCCACGGGCAAGCGGCGTACGCCACCCGTCACCATGACTGGCATTCTTGCGAAGGCCTGGATGTCTTTGGCGAATTCAAAGAAATAGGCTTCTCTTGCCAAGGTGCGGCCATCCCGGGCACCCCCGTGCATGGCAGGCGCCTCGTAGCTGCCACCCGACAGCTCGACCAGGTCCACACCCAGAGGGTTCAGCATGGACACAACCTGCCGTGCATCATCCTGACTGAAGCCACCTCGCTGAAAGTCGGCGGAGTTCAGTTTTACTGCCACGGCGAAGTCCGGTGACACCGCAGCGCGGATACCGCGAACCACCTCGATCAACAGGCGTGCGCGATTCTCAAGCGAGCCGCCCCACTGATCCCGGCGCTTGTTGGTCAGCGGTGACAGGAACTGACTGATCAGGTACCCGTGCGCGCCGTGGACCTCGACGCCCGTGAACCCGGCCTGCTCAGCCAGTCTGGCTGTTTCAATGAAACGCGCAATCACATCTTGGATCTTTTCTTCCGTAAGCTCTCGTGGCGGATTGAAATGCTTGGACATCTTGCCCAGATCGACGGATATCGGCGACGGCGCCCAGGTTTCCTGCGCCAGATCGCCCGGCATTTGACGACCGGGATGATTAATCTGCATCCAGAACTGCGCGCCCCGCGCTCGCCCGGTGTCAGCCCATCGTTTGAAGAGTGGCAATTGATCGTCGTTCTCCAGAACCACGCCGCCCGGACCGGTCATCGCCCGGCGGTCAATCATCACATTTCCGCTTATCAAAAGGCCGGAACCACCTTCGGCCCACGCCCGGTATAGCTGAATGAGGCCCTCCGAGGGGGCGAAATTCGAATCCGCCATGTTCTCTTCCATGGCGGCCTTGGCAATTCGGTTAGGCACCTGGGTGCCATTCGGGAGCAAGAGTGGTTGAAATACGTTCATGGGTCACCTCCTTAGGATGTGAGGCGACTCTATCCTTAAAGTCAACTTTAAGGTCAACAGGAAAATAAAGGTTGACCTTAAAGTTAGATTTAACCTTAAGGTGCTTCCCGCAACCAACACACATTGGGAGGTACTAGGAATGAGATTCACACACAGAGCAGCAGGGCTGGCACTGGCGCTTATGTCTTCACTGTCCCACGCGGAGACCACCATCATAGACATTGCGGGTTACGACGTACCCGTTATCGAGGACGGCCTCTACGATCGATTCCGTTCGAACCCGCCACTCTCGGTCATTGCAGAGGAATCGCCGGAAACCGATCTGAGCTGGTTTCGAACGCTGGAAAAACAGAAAGTGGATATTGGGTTTGAATCCTATTCACCAAATTTTTACTATGAAAACAGCAAGGTGACGGCGATTTTTACCGCCGATCTGGACCGTCTCACCTCGCTCATGCCCGAAGAGGTGCGAGAGCAGGTTCAACCCTTAAGTATCTGGCCAGGCAGGGGGTTAGTAGCGCTGACGGGCTACGCCTATCACTACTGCGACAATGACTCTTACAACGAAATCTCGCTGGCGATAGTCACTACCAAGCCTGGCAACGCCAACAGGGGCCCTATCAGCCTCTTCCGGCAGTCCCGAAATGCAGATTTCTGGGGTTATGTTCTCAAGCTGCCTGTGGATACTGAACTGGCGCGGGTACGCGGTGTAGTCGGATACAACCTGCCCAAATGGCTGATAGGCATTAACTACCGGATGAGCGATCACTCGGTGACCTTTGAAGTGATGGACCAGAAAAGCGGAAAACTGGATTTTGTATTTGAGACCGAACGATTGGAGGATGTTTCCGAAGAAGAAACCCTTGTGACTAACAGCTTCATTAATATTGATCAGGATGGGCGCCTGGTCTATGGCCACGCCGATTCACGCCAACTCAAACATGGTTCGACCATGGATGACGAAGCCGTCAATCTTGAGTTGGGTGAGGGTGAGTTCTCGGACTTTATTCGCAGCTTGGATCTTGGTGAGATGGTCCGATACGACTACGTTCCCAGCTTTCAGAGCGCACTTTACGCGCCAAAACCACTGGCTTCCCTGAACGACTGAGGTCAGTGCTCGGGCTTTCCCAGACCATACTGGGAAAGCACCCGTTTTGCGTTGTCGGCACAATCCATGTCCTCCGGTTTGGCCTCAATATCCGCCAGAACATCCAGCAACTGGGCTTTACTGGCAGCCAGCTTCTGCTCCATGTCCTCAATATCCCGAACCTTCTGGTGGAGTGATTGCAGAAGAAAACTGTGGTCCCACGCTTCCATGTCCGACGGAAGCAGAGATCTCAGCTCATCCAGACTAAATCCAGCCTGTTGCGCCGTGGTAATAAGCTTCAGCACGGTGACCGCTTCGGGCGGATAGCTGCGATAGCCGTTTGCCTTGCGTTGCACGTTTTTCAGCAATCCGATGTGTTCATAAAAGCGGATCTTGGAAGGTGCCAGCTGCGTGAGCTTGGCAATTTCACTGATTTTCATGCGTGCCTGCCAGTTAAAGATTAACGCGTGATTTAACTTTACCAATTGCTGCGGCAGGCGCCCAGTTGTCTGTCACTACGCGGTCATGTTATTCGAATCTCAATGCCCGTTTTTGTTTAGGGATTGCCTCGGATGCGGAACGGTCGCAAAGCGAACATTCGGATCGGCATGCAAACCCAGCGGCTATCGAAGCTGGCTATCCTTACTGCCCCTCCGATTGATACCGCTAGCCCGGGTATTCCGCTTTTCATGGGCCGACTGGCAGTCAATACAAAGCCGAACTCCGGGAATCGCCTTGCGCCGGGCCTCTGGAATTGGCGCGCAACATTCATCGCATTTCGCGGCACTCTCACCCACGGTAAGCTGGCTGCGAGCGCGCTCAATCTCGTCTTCAACGCTTGCGTCGATCTGTTCCTGAACCGAACCATCACGTGACCATCCACCTGCCATAGCCTCACCCCAGAAAGATCAGATGACTGAACCCATCAAATGGTTGCGTCCGAAAGCGGACGCTCCACGATTGCCGATTTCCCCTTTTCGCGTTTCAAGCCGGTAGATCGTCAGTAAGACCTTTCCAGCGCCGTGGAATCCTCGTGGGCATGCCTGATCCGACGAACTTTCCACCAGATCGACAGCATCACGACGGGTACCAGTACCGACATCACCGGTGTGACAACATCGTAAATGAATGGAATACCCTTCAGGAAATAGCCTGAAAGACTCACGACGTAATATGAAATTGCTGCCACAGACAGGCCTTCAACCGTTTGCTGAAGACGCAATTGCAGCTTGACTCGGTTGTTCATCGACGCCAGCAAGTCCCGATTCTGACGTTCCAGTTCGACATCGACCCAGGAGCGCAGCAGTGAGATGTTTCGGGTCAGTTCGTCGGAGAGCTTGGCCTGGCGCTCTTTAACCGAAAGGCAGGTTCGCATCGCAGGAGCAATACGACGCTGAAGGAAATCCCGCCAGGTGAAGTATCCCGATACGCCCTCCTCCACTAGCGTTGCCAACCTCTCTTCAACAATCTCGTAGTAAGCCCGGCTGGCGCCAAATCGATAGAGATTCGCAGCAACACAGGCCTCCAGTTTTGCACCCAGACTGGTCAATTCTGACAGAAGGGAATGGTTATCACGCCGCGCTTCCGAGTTCGTAGACATCTCATCAGTCATCATGGCCAGTTGTGACTCCATGCTTCGCAGCTCCGTCGTCATTGACCTGGTCAATGGCAACGACAACAAGGCTAAGGTCCGGTAGGTCTCGATCTCCAGAAGGCGTTGCGCCAGCGCCCCCGCTCGTGCGGGTTTTAAATCACGCGCAAGGATCAGGATGTGCGTCAGGCCGTCTTCATCCTGTCGGAAATCGGTGAGGATGGCAGCGTCCCCACTTTCTACCAGCGAGTAACAAAGGCAGGAAGGATCGAAGCGATCTACCTCCTTCTCAGTATCCGAATTCCATGGAAGAAACGTCAGGCGCACGCCCGATACCACCGGGCCGGGAGGTATGAATCCATGCTTGAAAGGATTCTCGCCGCGCGGTTCTCCGGTTTCGGGATCAAGCTCGGCACACCACAGATACGTGGAATACTCCGAGTGCTTTTCGCAATGCAGGCCTCCGTCTTCCCAGGTCAAGCCATGAAAGGACGTAGATTGGTCAGGCTCAGCCACGTGGAGACGCCCAGACAACTCATTCATCGCCAACTTATCCTTGGTCAGATTTCCTCCCGTCATGAAAGCGAACTGCAACATCTCCCTCGGGGCCTGAATCATGAGGTGTGGGCGTGCATGCACTTCGTTGACGGCCGCAGCCCTATCGGGATAGGCCGGCATTCCATACACGGTGTCGGTTGAGGCCGGCTGATCGTTCGGATGGTGGGTCGACTCGGTCATAATGACCTCAGGTTGACTGGTTGAGAGAATACTGAGTGGGGCTCTACTAACACTATAGCTCACTACGCGAAGGTGCACCCCGTGAGCGATTACGACGCGATGTAACATTTGACCAAAGAACCGGGCCAAGGCAGGGAAAGTTGCCGTCTGATGGCCTATACTTGGTAGTGAAGAACTCTAAAGCTATCGCGCCCCCACGATGACACCACACTCTGGACGCGTTCAGCGGACCAGGAGGTGTTTCTTGCAGCACTCAGCGGACATGCCCGCCAGCATTACCACGACGCTCACCTATCTGGTCAAGCACGACGCGAAGCCCTATGTGCATACCGAAGCCCTGACCGGTGACAGTGAACCGCACTACTTTGCAGAACAGGAGGAGCGCGACGTCACGATATACAACGGCCGACCGCTGGTAGACAGCCTTTCTCTGGACAAGCAGGGGTTCGAACTTCATCGGCGGGACACGGTGGTCGAGGACCTTTACGACGATACGTTGGTGGAAAGCGTCTACTATGCCGAAGTCGAGGCTTTGATTAAAGAGCTGACGGGAGCGAGCCGCGTCGTCATCTTCGACCACACCCGGCGTAGCGATGCCGAGCAACGGGGCATTCGCGGCCCGGCCAGCCGCGTGCATAATGACTACACCGAGCGCTCAGGGCCTGAGCGTGTGCGCGACGTGCTGGGCAGCGAACAGGCCGACGCTCTGGCGGCAATGCCGGTAGCTCAGATCAACCTATGGCGCCCCATAAATGGGCCCGTCAAGCGTTCGCCGCTGGCGCTGCTGGACGCATCGACGCTCGACTCCGATGACCTGCTGGCCACCGACCTGGTCTACCCGGATCGTATCGGTGAGATCTACCACCTGGCCTACAATCCGCGCCAGCGCTGGTACTATTTTCCGGACATGCGCCGTGACGAAGCCTTGCTGATCAAAGGGTATGACTCGCGTCACGACGGCCGTGCCCGCTTCACCCCCCATACGGCCTTCCAGGACCCCAATACGCCGCCAGGAGCCCCGCCTCGAGAGAGTATCGAGGTTCGCACCCTCGCCTTCTTCGGCTAGATTTTGAACACTGGCGATGCCCTCCCCCGTACAGCTCCTGACCGGCTTTTATGCCGACATGGCGAAGTCAGGTAAAACGAATTCACCGATTTCCTCAACGACCTCGCCGGCAGGTCGTTGGCCGTATTTCAGATTGATAATCACATGGTTTACGCCGATCTCCTGCAAGATGTGTAGTAGCGCAATAAGGCGATGCCGTCCCAGTTGATACCCCAAGTGGATCGGCCGTGGTGGTGTCTGCGGGTTATCTGTCAGGTCGAGATAAAGTGACTGGCTGAAGGGTTTGAACAGCTCGCCACATTCATCACGAACCGCCGTGCGCCAGTTCTCGACAACCACTTGCTGGGACTTCGGGGGACGCGGATAACTGATCCACCCATGACTGTAACGGGCGATCCACTCCAGCGTCTGACGGCTATGGCCGGTAACGAAGAAAGGAATTTCCGCCGTGGTCGGCTTGGGAATCAAATCGGCTCCCTCAAGCGTGCCGCCGGACCAGGTTATAGGCACGAAACTGCTGAGCTGTACCTCGCGAAATACCTTGAGGTATTCGCGGAACAGGCTGCCGCGTTGCTCCGGGTCGACACCGAATGCCGGGAACTCTACTGGACGGTCACCGGAAGCCACGCCGAGTAACAGACGGCCACCACTGAGCTGATCGACACTCGTTGCGGCCTTGGCAGTGTGCAGGGGATTACGGATTGGCAGGATGACCGACGCGGTACCCAGCGCAATCGAGTGAGTATGTGCTGCCATAAAACCCAGGTAGACCCAGGGGTCGAACACCTGGCCCGAATCCCCGAAGCTGGGGTCGCGTAACGGCACGTCGCGAAACCAAAGGGCGGAGAAACCCAGCTTTTCGGCATTTTGGGCCAAGCTGACCTGGTCGAGCATACTCGGCGTATCGCCGGTAAAGGCTTCGAGGGGGAAGAAAAGGCCAAGGCTCAGGCGGCCTTGGCGGTAGGTGCGCTGAAAGCCAGGTTGTTGCTGATAGGGAATGGAATTCGGAGTAAACATACTCTGTCCTTCATTTGTCACTCCGGTTCGGAGGCAGGCACCTTTGCTTCCTTCTCCCAGCGGATCTCACTTCGACCCTCGTCGTAGACGAAGCGCAGGCTATCACCTTCCTCTATGTCGCCCCGCAACACGGCACTCGCAAGGCGCGTCTCGATCAGGGATCGGATCTGGCGACGAAGTTCGCGCGCACCAAACTCCGGCCGGTAGCCGACATCCGCCAAGTGGTCGATGAGTGAGTCGTCAAACTCCACCGTCAAGCCCTGCCCGTGCGCGATACGCTTCACGCGCTCGAGCTGCAGACCTACGATGTCACCGATTTGCTTGCGATCGAGTGCGTGGAACACGATGATCTCATCAATGCGGTTGATGAACTCCGGGCGGAGATAGCGACGAAGCACGTTCAACAGCTCCGACTTCAATTCCGCGTCGTCCTTGCGCTTGTCCTCCGGGGCCTCGATGTTTTCCCGGATAACATCGGAACCGATGTTGCTCGTAGCGATTATGATGGTATTGGTGAAGTCCACAACGCGCCCCTTGCCATCAGTGAGCCGCCCATCCTCGAAGACCTGTAGCAGCACGTTCTGGACATCCATATGTGCTTTCTCGAACTCGTCCAGCAGAACGACGCTGTACGGCTTTCTGCGCACCTTTTCGGTAAGCTGACCCCCTTCCTCGTGCCCTACGTACCCGGGAGGCGCCCCGATGAGGCGCGCGACCGTATGCCGCTCCATGTACTCGCTCATGTCAATACGGATCATCGCCTCTTCATCACCAAATACCGTTTCCGCAAGGGCTTTGGTCAATTCCGTCTTACCCACGCCCGTGGGTCCGAGGAAGAAGAAGGTTGCGATGGGACGGCGGCGGTCGCCCAGCCCGGCGCGAGAAAGGCGCACGGCATCGGATACCGCAGTTACCGCCTCGTCCTGACCGACAACCCGCTGATGTAGACGCTGTTCCATCTCCATCAGCCTCGTGCGCTCCTCAGTGGTGAGCTCTGCCACCGGAACGCCGGTGAGACGCGAAACGATCTGTGCCACATCTTCGACGTCTACCTGGTTAGCGCTAGTGCTCCGGGTCGTGTTCCATTCCTCGAGGCCTTGATCATAGTCGCCTTGGTGTTCTTCGATACGAGCTTCCAGCGCGCTCGCGCGCTCGAAATCCTTGCGGTTGGATGCGTAGTCACGTTCGCGCCGCAATTGGTCGATCTGTGCACCAAGCTCGTGAAGCTCCGGCGGCCGCGAAGTGCCACCGATTCGTACCCGGGCAGCCGCCTGATCGATCAGATCGATGGCCTTGTCCGGCAGGAACCGGTTGGTAACGTAGCGGTCCGCCATCTCGACGGCGGCGACAATCGCCTCGTCGGTGATCGTCACCTTGTGGTGGGCCTCCAGTCGATCCCTGAGCCCCCTGAGTATATTGATGGTCTGGTCAATCGTTGGTTCGGCGACGAACACCGGTTGCAGCCGCCGCTCCAGCGCTGCGTCTTTTTCGATGTGCTTCTGGTATTCGGCCAGCGTGGTCGCCCCGACCAAATGCAGTTCGCCACGCGCCAGTTGTGGCTTGAGAGTGTTTGCGACGTCCAGCCCGCCCTCACCCCCGGTCGATCCGGCGCCGACAATGGTGTGTAGCTCGTCGATGAACAGCACAATCTTGTTTTGGTGGGAAGTAATCTCGTCGAGGACCTGTTTGATCCGCTCCTCGAATTGACCACGATACTGGGAGCCCGCCACCAGCGAGTTGATGTTTAGCTCAACCACTCGTTTGTTCTGCAACAGGTCCGGTACTTCGTTGTGAACAATTCGCTGCGCCAGCCCTTCAACAATGGCGGTCTTGCCGACGCCCGGCTCACCGATAAGAACGGGGTTGTTCTTACGGCGCCGGGAGAGAACCTCGATCAGGCTCTCAACCTCGGCCGCTCGACCGATCACCGGGTCCAGCTTGCCCTCGTTAGCCAGTGCCGTGAGATCCCGACTGTACTTGTCCAGGGTGGGTGTGTCGCTTTGCTCCGGCAGTCGCCCCTCCTGCGCCCCCTTCCCGACCACCTGCACAGTCTTCTGCCGAAGACTGTGTGCAGAAAGGCCGTAACGGTTCAGCAAGTCGCTGGCCAGCCCCTCCTCCTCGGCCAAACCGATCAGAAGGTGCTCGGGACCAATGTACCCATGCCCAAGGTCTCTCGACGCCTGGAAGGCGTGCTGTAGCGCTGCTTTCACCCGTGGGGAAACTCCGATCTTTGCAGGCCCGTCCGTTTCGGGTTCGCTCGCACCTTTGGGTGTCAGTTGCTCAACCTGGGTCTTGAGGTCCCTGGCAGACAGCTGGTATCGCTTGAGCAGCGCCTGCACCACATCGTTATCGGCCAGCGCGTAAAGCAGGTGGCTGGTATCAATGAGCTGCGAACCCCACTCCGCCGCGGTAGCCGCGGCTTGCTGCAGAATCTGCTCGCTTTGCTCACTAAGCAGGTCACCGAGGGCGATCGATTCGCTATCCTGCGGCCGGCCATTCTCTCGACTGGCGACACTGCCAAAGCCGAAATCCTCGTCTCGCGCCAGCCGCTCGAAGAAATCGTCGGAGTGCAGCCCGCTGCCAAACAGGGATTCAAACGGAGAGGCACTTCGTGCTCTCAGGCGCAAATAATCCGTTTGGCATACGTTGAGGGTGCGTCTTCGACCGGCCTGTGAAACGGTTACCTGCAGAGCCGCAGGGCGTTGCCGGCAGATATCGCAGGATACTTGCGGTGATTGTTCCGCGCTCTTGCCCATGTTCCCTCCGTAGTACTGTTGTGTGGCTTACAACAGTCGTATGGGAACGGCTAAGCCTTGGAGAAGGGGCGGAGCCCAGTAAAGTCTGGAAGGGGGCAGAGCCCGGGAGAAGCTTAAATTTAAGTATAGTTCGAGGTGGATCGAAAGCAAGGCGGCACGAAGGAATCAGGGCCACACTGTTCCCCGAGGCGAATTACAGCGGTTGGTCTAAGGTTAGAGGACGAATCTCCGATTTTCGGCCCAAGGACATAACTGATGACTGACTACTTTGTTCAGGCGTTTATATACCTGGTGGCGGCGGTCATCGCGGTGCCGCTGGCCAGGCGGCTCGGGCTGGGGTCGGTACTCGGTTACCTGGTGGCCGGTGTCGTCATCGGACCGGTGACCGGGCTGGTGGGCCAGGAGACGGTCACCCTTCAGCATTTTGCCGAATTCGGCGTGGTGATGATGCTGTTCCTGGTGGGGATGGAGCTTGATCCCAAATCTCTCTGGGCCATGCGGGTCCGGCTGCTCGGCCTCGGCGGCCTGCAGGTCACACTGACCGCAGCCGCCGCTACCGGCTTTGCCTGGTCGTTGGGGATGGCCTGGCAAACCGCCGTGGCGGTAGGGTTTCTCTTCTCCCTCTCCTCAACCGCGATTGTGTTGCAGACGCTGACCGAAAAGGGTCTGGTCAAAACCGAAGGTGGCCAGAGTGCCTTCTCGGTGCTGCTTTTCCAGGACATTGCGGTGATTCCCATGTTGGCCGTCATCCCGCTGCTGGCCGTGTCCGGAATCTCCGCCACCGATGCAGAGCACGGACACAGCAGCCTGAGCCTGGTTGAGAACCTGCCGGGCTGGGCACATGGGCTGGCCGTTGTCGGTGCGATCGTGCTGGTGATTGTCTGCGGCCATTACCTGAGCCGGCCACTGTTCCGCTACGTGGTGAAGTCCGGCATGCGGGAGGTATTCACCGCCACGTCCCTGATGCTCATTATCGGCATCGCGGCGCTCATGAGCCTGGTAGACCTGTCACCGGCACTTGGCGCATTCCTGGCCGGTGTGGTGCTGGCCAACAGCGAATTCCGGCACGAACTGGAAGCCAATATCGAGCCGTTCAAAGGGCTGCTGCTGGGGCTGTTCTTCATTACCGTGGGCGCGGGAATCAATTTCGGCGTTCTGGCGGAGTCCTGGGATATCGTCCTGCTTCTCGCCCTGGCGGTGATCATTGGCAAGGCACTGATTCTGGTTGTTCTGGCCCTCGCCTTCCGCATCCGCAGCAGTGAAGGCTGGCTGTTCACCCTCGGGCTCGCCCAGGCCGGTGAATTCGGGTTTGTGCTGCTGACCTACAGCACCCAGAACCGTGTGATCCCGGCGGACACCGCGCAGATGCTGTCACTGGTCGTGGCCCTGTCCATGTTCCTGACACCGCTGTTGTTCATTGTCTATGAGCGGGTGGTGCTGCCCCGCTATCAGAAGGCCTCCAATGAAGAAGCGGAGCCGGATGAGATAGAAGAGCAGGCGCCGGTGATTGTGGCAGGGGTCGGCCGCTTCGGGCAGATCGTCTGCCGGTTGCTTCGCGCCAACAACATTCCCAGCGTTGCCCTGGACCATGCCCTGGAGCAGATCGAAAACCTGCGGCGGATCCAACTGACAAGCTACTTTGGCGACGCCACCCGTATCCAGCTACTGGAAACCGCTGGCATTGCCGAGGCTCGCCTGCTCGTCGTCGCCATTGATGACCGCGACCGGGCCGTTAATCTGGTGCGTCATGTCAAACAGCTTTACCCGGAGGTCTGGGTACTGGCCCGCGCCTTCGACCGCGGCCACGGCTACGAACTGCGAGAAGCCGGCGCCGACGACGTAGTGAGCGAAACCTACTACTCCGCCCTGGCTCTCGGCGGCGATGCCCTCACCGCCATGGGTGTCCACCCCGAACGCGCTCGCCGGATGACCCAATCCTTTGTCGCCAGCGAAAAAGCCAACGAAGACCAACTGTTCAGCGCCTGGCGCAACATCCAGGAAGGCATCCATTTCAGCCCACGCTACGGGGAGCTGTTCATGAAACTGGACGAGTCACTGGGTCACGCCATGCGGGAAGACGCACGGCGAATCGAGGACGAAACACCGTCGTGGACACCACCGAGGAACGACGGCTGATTACTGGCGATGTCAGCCCAAGCCGAGTCAGAGGTGCTTGCCGAGGTTCCCAACACGCAGCAGTTTGGTCAGATCCTCTGCCGGCACCGGTCTTGCAAACAGGTAGCCCTGCATAAGCCGACATCCGCTTTCACGCAGCAATCGGCACTGCTCCGGGGTCTCCACGCCTTCGGCGATGACATCCAGACCCAGGCGTTGGGCCATGGCGATGATGGCGTCGGCGATCGCGGCACTGGCCGGATCACTGGTGATTTCGCGGACGAACGACTGGTCGATTTTGAGCGTATCGATCGGGAAGCGCTTCAGGTAGCTCAGGCAGGAGTAACCGGTGCCGAAGTCGTCCAGCGCGATGCTCACGCCGTAATCCTTGAGGCACGTCATTGTCGTGATCGCAGCATCGACGTCCTCCATGAGCATGCTTTCGGTGATTTCGAGTTCCAGATGTTCCGGGTCCAGGCCGGACTCTTTAAGTAGTTGCACCACCCGCAGAGCGAGGTCTGCGTGGCGGAACTGCCGGGCTGAGAGGTTCACGCCAATGCGTCCGGGCTTCAGGTCACTTTCACGCCAGAGCCTGTTCTGCTCGCATGCCGCTCGCAGCACCCACTCCCCTATCGATTCGATCAGGCCGGTCTCCTCCGCAATAGGGATAAAACGCGCAGGCGAAATCATACCCTTGTCGGGGTGATGCCAGCGCAACAGTGCTTCAGCGCCAACGGGCGCGCCGGTGTCCACGTCGATACGGGGTTGGTAATGTACGCTGAACTCGCCGTACTTCTGAGCACCGCGCAGCGCTGACTCCAGGAACAGTCGCTCCGGATCCCGGTTGGCCGTGGCAATGGCATAAGCCTGGTGCATGTTGCGCCCCCGGCCCTTGGCACAGCGCAGCGCTGAAGAGGCGTTCTTGAACAGCTCTCCCGAGTCCGTTCCGTCGGTTGGATAGGCGGCAGAGCCAATGCTGCAGGTTAGGCAGATCTCCTGATCGTCGATCCGCAAGGGCTCGGAGACTGACTCAAGGATGCGTTGAATCCAATACTCGGCATGGAGATCCTGCTGCGTATCTGTCGTGTACATGATCGCAAATTCATCCCCGCCAATACGGGCCACGGTCGCGGGTGTTTCCGCGCATGCGGACAGCCTCTCGGCGATGGCGCGAAGCACCTCGTCTCCGCCCGCGTGCCCCAGGGCGTCGTTGACCAGCCCCAGGCGGTCGAGCCCGACAATCAGAAGCGCCACAGACGAGTTGCTGTGTTGCGCCGACTCGATGGCCTGTTCGAGGCGTTCGTGGAGTGCAGTCCGGTTCGGCAACCGGGTAAGGCCGTCGAATCGGGTTAGATAGTGGATGCGCTCCTCGGATGCCCTACGGGCCGTGAGATCGTCGACATAGGAGAAGCTGACGGGCTCACCTTCGTACTCGATGTAGGTGGCGGTTACCTCGATGGGGATCAGTCCCCCGTCGCTGCGGCGGGCGAGTGACTCAAGTCGTGCCGAGCCCTGCGCCTTCAACTCGTGCAAATGCTCCCGCCATACCCCTTCCGTCATGGTGGGATCGATATCGGAAAGCAAGCGTCCTGTAAGGTCTTCGCGGGCGTACCCGAGCATGTCGCAGGCCGCGCGATTGGCATAGCGTACCCGCCCGTCGGCATCGATCTGGAACATTGCGCCCCGCGCGTGATCCACTGCGAACTGGGTCAGCCGCAGCTCCCGCTCCGCCTGCCTGCGCTCCGTGATGTCGCGCCCGGAAGGTACCAGATAGGTGACGTTTCCGTTGTCGTCGTAGACCGGGTGCAGGGTGAAATCCATGGTCCGCACCCGGCCATTGAGATCAAGGATAGGCACGTCAAAGCGGGACGCAAGGCCCCGGCCGGCGGCCCGTATCGACTCACGCAGACGTTGCCGGCTCTGGTCCGAGAACCGCCACCAGGGGGTGGCATCGAACGGTCGGCCCAGCACCTCCTCGGCTTGTGCGCCAATGGCATCCAGCGCAGCCTTATTGGCGTATGTGAGCACGCCATCGACGGTTAGCAGACCGGCGAAGACCGACGGTGACAGCCGGTCCATGACCTCATGCATGTGGTTTTCAGTCATTGTATTGTCCCCACGAATTTACTGTTTGCGACGAGTTTCAGTGCCGGATCTTTCACTGATTGAAGATGGAAATTGATAGCACTGACTTCAGTCTCAAGGGACTCCGGTGCAACGGATACGGTAATCGGAAGCTCAACTCTCTCCCTTGCTCCTACAGACACAGGCGCTGCAGAGCTCAGTTGCAGGCCGTCCACTCCAGACACACCGATGTTATAACTCTGACTGTGCTGGCTCTTGTTGAGGATCTTCAATACATAACTGTTTTCGATATGGCCTTGCGTGTTGTATCGAAACAAGCCACGGTCTTTTTCGATATCAAGTGTCAGCATTGGTCTGGAGACGAAAGCCCAGGACAACGCTGAAATCATTGCGAGTAGAACGACGGCGTAACCGAGCATCCTTGGCCTGACAATACGCAGTCCACCTCCATTCAATGCCCGCTCGCTGGTGTAGCGAATCAGCCCCGTACCGTAGGCCATTTTTTCCATGACCGAATCACAGGCGTCAATGCACGCCGCACAGGCTATGCACTCCATCTGCAGGCCATCGCGAATATCGATACCCGTAGGGCACACCTGAACGCACATCTGGCAGTCGATACAATCACCCAGCCCTTCCGACTTGTAATCCGCCCCTTTCTTCCGGGGGCCTCTGGACTCGCCTCGCGCTGCATCATAGGTAATGACCAATGAGTCCTGATCCAGCATGGACGACTGGAAACGGCCGTAGGGACACATATGCAGGCACACTTTCTCACGGAGCCATCCTGCGTTGGTGTAGGTTGCCACCGTGAAGAAAAAGACCCAGAAAAGAGCCGTTGCCCCAATATCCATGGTAATCAGATTGGGTAGCAGTTCCCGGATGGGCGTGAAGTAACCAACGAACGTCACGGCTGTCGCAAGGCTGATCAGCAACCAGAGCGTATGCTTCCGGGCGCGTTTGAAAAACTTGGCGATGCTCATTGGAGCCTGGTCAAGTTTGATGCGCTGGTTTCGGTCGCCCTCGGTGACTTTCTCTGCCCACATGAATATCCACATCCACACGCTTTGGGGACAGGTATATCCGCACCAGACCCGCCCGGCCAGCACGGTCAAAAAGAATAGCCCGACTGCGCATATGATCAGGATTGCTGACAGGAGAACCAGATCCTGAGGCCAGAAGGTACTGCCGAAAATATGGAACTGCTTCTCAGAAAGGTCCCATAAGACCGCCTGGCGGTCTCCGCTGGTTAACCAGACCGTTCCAAAATACAGAGCAAACAGGAGTGCTCCACCAAGGATTCTCAGTCGCCTGAAATAGCCCTTGAAACTGCGGGTATGAATTTTATCCATGAGCGTGGGGCGGTCAGGAACGGTATCAATATTGCGAAGCGGGATATTCTGGCTCATTACTCACTTACAGTCGTTCTATCTGACAGTGAGGTTATCCAGTTCCACGGGATCGGTGCAGGCTCAAATTTTTAATTTTTAATAGGGACAGATGGGCCGTCAGGTAAGATACAGCAACTCTGGTAGTTGATTCAGGGCGCGGATTCTTCGCTCATCCCAGGGATGGGAAAAGCTGATCCTCAGACAATTGCCATACTTACCCGATGCGGAAAAAAGTGGGCCGGGCGTGATCACAACACCTGCGTCAAGCGCCTTGGGGTATACAGCCAGGGTGTCGACCGTTGCAGGCAGTTCCAGCCAGACCGCCAGGCCGCCCTGGGGCGCCGTCACTCTTACCGACACCGGCCATGCGAGCAGTGAAGCCAGTAGCCGGTCGCGTTGCTCACTCAGCACCTTTCGTTGCCTGCGGAGATGGGCGGACAGCTCACCTTCTTCCATATAGGCCGCAACGCCCTGTTGTAAGTAGCGGCTACTGGCCAGTTGAGTCACCATTTTCAGGTGCAGTATCCGCTGATGCCAGCGTGCCCCTGAAATCCAGCCCAGCCGCAGGTCCCTGGATAACACCTTGGAAAACGAACTGCAGTGGATGACACGATTGTTCTCATCCAGCGCTTTAAGAGTGTCGGGAACCCGGGAAAACCCCGACTCCGCGTATATATCGTCTTCGATAACGGCCAGATCGTACTTTTCCGCCAGGGCCATCAGTCGTCGCCGGGGAGCCTCGGACATCAACGCCCCTCCTGGCGTAGCAAACGCCGGAGACACGACGCATGCCTGGATGTTCCAGCGCCCCAGTGCTTCTTCAAGGGCGTCCATATCCATACCGCTTGCCGTGGAGGTTGGTATTTCCATAACTTGCAAACCGAGTTGTTCCAGCAGTTGCAGTACCCCATAGAAACCCGGCGATTCCACGGCAACGACGTCCCCGCGCTGACAGCAAGCCATGAGCGCCAGGAACAAGGCATGTTGACAGCCCGAGGTTATACATAGTTCATCTGGCGTCACTGGCCACCCTCGTTTAGCCAGCAGAAGCCCAAGCTGTTCCCGCAATTTCAGATCGCCTGCAGGCTTGTCGTAATACTGGAAGTCGGCGCCACGCTGCCTCCGAAGCGCTCTCCCAATGGCTCGGTTGAGGCTTACGATTCCTGGTGGCAATTCGCCGGCATGCAGTTTGGGGAGAAGATCGAACGCCGCATTTCGATCCATAATGTCCAGCAGTAAATCACTAACATTGACGGGGCGCGGCGCTTCAATACGGGAGGTGGTTCTCGGCGGTGCAGTGGCTTTAGGCGCCAGGGTAACGAAATGGCCTGCCTTTGGCCGAACCTCCAGAAACCCCTGTGCCTCAAGTCGCTGCAGGGCATGCTGGACTGTGGCTTTTGACACGCCCTGTTGTGCACATATCTCCCGAATGGATGGCAGACGATCACCCGACTTCCAGCGACCGTCAATGATGCCTTGCAGTATCCACTGCTCCAGCTGCTGATAGCGGTGCGTTTCTTCAGCCAAAGAGAGTCTCCCCCAGAACTTGGTGTGGACCATGCCATCATCGGCGTAATAAATGCAGTAACCCCCATTTCTCATGGGTTTACAGGCAGTGAATAGGCCACCATGGCCAACTTCAGTTCAAGGAGGCCCCTGCCCACTCCAGATCGACTCATAGGGTTACTTAATTTTGTGCTCGTCTGACCACATCCGCAACTCATCCAGAATCTTCAATGCACTGCGCCCGAAGTCCGTCAACTCATAGGTCACCGCCACTGGCCGGTCGTTGATGACTTTTCGCACCACCATCTGTCGGGCTTCCAGCTCCTTCAACCGTTGATCAATCATCTTCTTGCTGGCGCCGCCCAGCATGCGAGCCAGATCATTGAAGCGCACAGGGCCGTCTTTCAGGTGAAAGATGATCGATCCCGTCCACTTTCCTCCGATAATGCGCATGCCGCGCTCAATGGCGCAGGGTTCCAGGCAGACGTTGACCGCGGTTTTGCGGCCCTGAGCGTCTGTTTCTACATGGCTGCCCATGACTCCACCCCCAAATAAATAGCAGGTTACTAAAAGTATACTAATTGATCGCATAGTACAGGTAACTTTAATATACCTGCAATGGATAGGTTACCTGAAAATTCAACGAACCGGAGGCTTTCATGAGCAACGTTCTTATCATCAACGCTCACCATCACTATTCCTTTGCGGAAGGCAAACTTAACGGCACTCTGGTGCAGATAGCCGATGAACTACTGACTGCCAAGGGCCACAAAACCCGCATAGTCGAAGTGGACAACGGCTGGAACGTGGACCAGGAACTGAAAAACCATCAGTGGGCCGACATCGTGATTCTGCAAACCCCTGTCAACTGGATGGGTGTGCCCTGGACATTCAAGAAGTACATGGACGAGGTGTACACCGCTGGCATGGGCGGCGCCCTGTGTAACGGCGATGGCCGAACAGAGGATGCACCCAAGTCGAATTACGGCACCGGCGGCACACTGGCGGGTAAAAAGTATCTGATATCGCTGACGTTCAACGCGCCGCAAGAATCGTTCGACAATCCCGACGAATATCTGTTCCAGGGCAAAAGCGTGGACGACCTGCTGTTCCCCATGCACATGAACTTCCGGTTCTTTGCCATGGAACCGCTGGAAACCTTCGCCTGCTACGACGTGATGAAAAACCCGCAGGTTGAGAAAGACTTCCAGCGCTTTACCCAACACCTCGAAGCACATATTCCAGGATAAGACAGGAGCCACCATGCCGACGAAAATCTATGCAAGCCTGCTGCTGTTTACCCTGTTCGCGTCGGCTTCCACCGTAGTGGCCGCAGAGGAAGAGCCTCTCAACCCTGCCCATATCGCATCGCCTGACTACTACACTGTGCTGAAAGGAAACGACGAAGTTCTGGTTTTAAAAATGGTGCTTGAGCCAGGCGAGTCCGACGCGATGCACCGGCACCACGATGAGACGGTGTATTTCCAACAGGGCGGCCAATTGAGCATTCAAACTCTTAATGGCGACACCTTGGAGGCCGAAGTGCCAGACGGGCATGTCATGTGGCACGAGGCTTGGACTCACCGGGTAACCAACGTCGGCAACAACACGGTGATTGCGATCATCGTCGAAAACAAACCGGGAGGACAACGCCATGACTGAACAACATTCCGTTCACTGCGACTGTGGCGCCGTGGAAGTCACCATGACAGGCGCCCCAAAAGTACACGGCTATTGCCACTGCGAAGACTGCCGGGACCTGCTTCAGGTGCCCTATCATTCGGTTCTAGCGTGGGAAGCGGATCAGGTGGAGATTGCGCATGGGGCCGATTCAGTGAACACCTTCCAGCACCCGACTAAACGCATGACGCGGGTTTTCTGCCGGGACTGCGGCGAGGTGCTGTACAACACCAACGCCATGGGCTGGAAGTTGGTCTCACAACTGCTGGTTCTGAAAACTCACGACCACACCCTTCCGGAGAGCTATCAGCCCAGCAGTCATTTTTTCTACGACCGCAGAATCATCAACATTGATGATCCGCTGCCGAAGCGATGACATCTGCGTTTTCCAGCCACCTACCTGAGGTTAAAAGATAACTGGAGCATAACCCGGAGAGATGAGTAAGGGCGGGCAAGTTTCAGGCCCGCCTTTCAAGCTTTGAACGTTCGCTTTTGTTTAGCAGCGTTTCTCGCCAAGCCATCTGAAAGCGCTCGTCCTCCCCTAGCTCGCAAGCGGCGCAGCTTCCAATACCCTGAGGACCCGTACGCCATTTTAAGTACTTTGCGTGGAAAAGTTTGACCAACCAATGACAAAGACATGGCTGGGCTTTTTTAAGCACTTTGTGTTGAAAAAGGTTCTTAAGTTGTTGATTCAGCGATTCAGGGATTTAAGCGGTTAGGTTGGTCGTCTAACCGCTCCACAGCCATCTCCCTGCCGGCAGGCTCTGTCAAAGCCACAGCAGAACCAGCATCAATGAAACGCTAACCCCGGAAGCAAATGCAGTCCTTATCAGGTTCCATCGTACCCAGCGATTTTCAAAAGAGCGCCGTTCTGAGGCAAGCATGAGTTCATCCATGTCGTCCACATTCAACATTTGTAGGGCGTTATTGAGCGGAACATTAATCAGGAATGTTGGTAGTTGGACCCCGAGGGTATAGACGACGGCACTGGCAACTACCAAGGTTGGCACAAGGCCGTCGTTCTGCAGGACTGCCAGAATCGCCGCTGCCACTAAAGCAAAGACGGATCCGATCCATACAAGACCAAAGACGGGATGACCGGCCTGGATCACGCCGTCGATAGCCTGAAATGCGCGAATGAATTCCTTATCCGTTAAGTTTCCAATTCCTGGCATAACAACCGATGCAAAGGAAAAGACAAACCCAGCGGTTAAGGCAGCTAGCAACGTAGCCACGATCAGTGCGAGTTCAAGCAAAGTCATAATATGGCTCCTGTCAGACGGGCAATGAACGTTAGTTGGTTCAGGTACAAGCCAATTTTCGTGGAACCATGTCGGATGTTATTGCCGCAGCATGCCAAAGTTTTTGCCGAGGGCGACAAATTCAAACACAGCCTCAACCAATCCATAGTCGATAGGACTTTTGAGTCTGTTCTGCTCAACGCTTGAAAGCCGTGTACATCCGCCCTGCTCCGTCTATTGCGGCCTCACAGCCAATGGCAGCCGCTCTCGAATGAACTCGGCTAAAGCTTTTGTATGCGGTGGCACACCTACCCGTGATGGCATCAACAGACTGAGGCTTGCGTACTGGGATACCCAGGCTGGCAATACCCGAACGAGCTGGCCGGCTTCAACGGGTGCTCTGCAGACATAATCAGGCAATGCAGTAACGCCCAGGCCATCGATTGCGGCTTGCCTAATTGTCGACATATCCTCTGAGCAAAGTGCGATATGGGTAGTCTGATGGGTACGAAGACCATCTTTGTGCTGCAAGGGAATCGCCTCTTTCGCGCCGGCTCTCCCCACCTTTAAGAAACGACAACTGGCGAAATCATAAGGTGTTTGCAGTTGTTCTAGTTGCTCCAGATAACCAGGCGAGCAATAAAACTGCCATTCCACATTCGCGATAAACCGCTGTATCAAACTCGAATCAGGCAATTCACCACTGTGCCCGCGAATAGCGATGTCTACTCCCTCAGTAATCAAGTCGATCATGGAGTTGGTGACGCGTTGTTCGATAAGCACGTTCGGGTGCAACCTGGCGAAATCAGTCACGATATCGAACAGAACAAATTGCGCCACACCCAGCGAACAACTGATCACAACCTTTCCTGAAAGCCTTCCACCTCTATTGTCCATTGCTGCTTCAGCCATTTCGAATTGGTCAACGAGCTTTCGAGCATGCTGGTAGAAGCTCTTCCCTTCTTCGGTAACGGCGACATTGCGGGAACTTCTCTGAAGCAGCCTCACACCAAGGCGCTCCTCCAGCTGAGCAACATGTCGGCTCAGTCGCGACTTGGGCATGTCCAATGCCTTTGCCGCTGCGGTGTAACCCTTCTTTTCAACAACATGCACGAAATAGAAGTAGTCGTTCAGGTCAATGCTCACACTAGCGTCCTATATATGGAACGTATAGTTCATATTTTAGCCATTTTTGTTTAGATACCAAGCTGCTAGATTATTTTCAGATCACATATGGAACGGAGAAAGACTATGGCCTATCAGGTTGCTCAACAACATGGCTCGATAACAGCTCTTGCCCCGGTAAAGGGGAGTCCACTGAGTGTCGGCTCAGGGTTCACGGGTGTGGGTTTTCGCCACGGGCAGTTTTATGGGGCCATGGATCCCTTCATCATGGTGGATCACTACACTATGACGGCACCTACCTTTGGCGCCCACCCTCACGCTGGCCTCTCGGCAGTCACCGTTTTGTTTGAAGATACGGAAGGCAAATTCAACAACCGCGATTCGCTGGGGAATGACTTCGACATTAACCCTGGTGACCTCTACTGGCTGAATGCGGGCAGCGGTGCCGTTCACGACGAGGCACCGCGAGAAGGCGCCACGATTCATGGACTACAGGTTTTCGTTAACTTGCCCGGCCGCATGAAGCACCAGGCGCCAAGCTCCCTGCATGTGAAGCGAGAAGACATGCCGACCCTGAACGGCCCGGGCTATCGTGTGCGGCTGGTTCTTGGCCGAAGCAACGGGGTCGAGACGGACGCGGCGTCGGTATGGCCAGCCACTATTCTTGATGGTTTTGCTGACAAAACATCGTTATTCGAACACCGCATTCAAACGGGCTTCAATGCCTGGATCTATTCAGTTGAAGGCGACATCGAATTTCACGTGCGCGGCGAATGGTTCACGCTCCACCAGGGAGAGTCCAGCGCGATTGATGGTGCAGAGGGCGAGGCACTCACGATACGCGGAAAGTCTTCATCAAGCAGCCATTTTGCGGTGCTCTCGGGTGAGACAATCAATGAAAATTTCGTTCAATACGGACCGTTTGCAATGAGCACTCAACAAGAAATCGATGAGGTGGTTGCTCGTTATAACGCGGGAGAGTTGGGGAGCCTTGTATGAAAGTATTAACGTTTGCCGCGACCAACAGTCGCAAATCCATCAATAAACAACTCGTGAAATACGCTGCGACCAAGCTGGCGAATGCTGAGATCGATTATGTTGAGATTAATGATTTTGACTTGCCGATCTACAACATCGACCTGGAGGAGCAATACGGCATTCCTAAGTGCGCGCATGCCTTCCAGGCCAGGATCGAACAAGCGGACGTGATTCTGGTTTCCTTTGCCGAGCACAATGGCAATTTCACTGTAGCGTTTAAAAACCTCTTCGATTGGATGAGTCGAATTGGCCGGAACGTCTACCGTGACAAACCGATCGTGATGCTCGCCACGTCTCCGGGGCCCGGTGGCGGAAATACCGTGCTGAAGCTTGCTGAAACCGCTGCTCCCTTTTTTAATGGCAAGGTCGTTGGCAGCCTCAGCATTCCAAGCTTTTTCGATAACTTTGATGTCGATCGCGGCGAGCTGACGAATAGCGATCTGGTTGAAAAGCTTGAACAGGTATTGAGTGCCTTTGCTTTTGAACCCCGGGCCACCTAACGAGCCTCAGCTTGGACACTGAATTCAGGGTTTTATTTGATGGTTGATCAGCAGATTATTCTGAAGCCTCACTTTAGCCAGGTCCACGAACGAGCGAATTTTGGCGCTCGCTCTCAACCCCTCAAGGTAAACAATATTTATCGGTATGGGTTCGGGTTCGTGTTCCTGGAGAATTCGTACTAACGAACCGGTTTGGAATTCCTCTCCAACTTGATATGACATTAGCCGCGTAATTCCGTAGCCGCTCTTTACTGCAGAGATTGCAGAGTCATTCTGATTAAATTGGAGGCGCGGCGAGACTCGTACAGAAGTCTTGCCCTCAGATGACTCAAACCACCAGGTCGTTGATGGTTCTACCGCAGAAGACTGGATAATCTGGTGATCAGCAAGGTCAGCTGGATGATTTGGCAGGCCATGTTTTCTTAAATAATCCGGAGAGCCACACACTACCTTTTGGACATTCCCAACCCTGACAGCGAACTGGCTGGAGTCTTTCAGGTTGCCGATACGGATTGCTACATCCAGGCCCTCATCGAGAATATTGCTCACTCGATCGTAGAAAGCTGCCTTCACCTGGATTTCCGGGTGTCTGTCGAGGAACTCAATAAGGATGGGAACAATGTATTTTCTCCCAAACAGCACAGGCGCTGTCACAGACAAAATGCCCTTTGGTTCCCTGTAAATCCCCAATAGCGCCGACTCGACCTCCTCAATTTCCTCCAGAATTCTCTTGGCATCCTGAAAGTAGCGGTTACCAGACTCAGTCAAACGGACACGCCTGGTGGTGCGGTTGAATAAGCGAACGCCCAACGAGCCCTCCAACTGGGCGATTGCACGGGTAACAGCCGGGGCTGACATGTCTAGCCTCTGGCTAGCCCCTACGAAGCTTTCGCGTTCGGCGGCCTCCACGAAGACGCGCATCAATGCAATCTTATCCATACAGCGGCCATCCTACCGAATTGTTAATTTCACAATGCGTAATAGTGAATTGCTCTATGCACCAATTATTAATTGATTCTGAAATTTTAATATCGATGCTCCTTAACGAAATCAACAGGAGAAACGATATGTCACGCATTCCAACACCAGCCTCAATTTCAGAGGCTCCCCAAGCCTCGCGGGCATTGCTCGAAGCTGTGAATAGCCTTTTGGGTACTGTTCCCAATTTATTCCGCATTACTGCGAATAGCCCCAAAACCCTTGAAGGATATCTTGGCCTGAACGGCGCCCTCAGCGCTGGTTCTTTGTCAGCCCAAACGCGAGAGCGCATTGCGTTGGCGGTCGCGGAGATAAACGACTGCGAATACTGCCTGGCGGCTCATGATTACTTGGGCAGAAACGTTGCAAAACTTAGTTCTGAGGAAATCGAGGCTGCGAGACGCGGACACTCGGACGACGAGAAAGCGGCCGTTGCCCTCGAGTTCGCAGCAAAGATCACAAAGGATCGAGGAAACGTTTCAAATGACGACGTTCAGAAGGTTCGCTCAGCCGGATACAGCGACGCCGAGCTGGTCGAAATCATTGGCAACGTAGCCCTGAACGTTCTGACCAATTACATCAACCGGGTCTTAGCGACTGATATCGATTTCCCGTCGGTAAAACCGCTGTCGGAGTAACAAAATAGAGATCACGGTGGCGAAAAGGGGCCACCGTGATCTCTATTTCATCGCTACCAAGCTGAAAGATCACAAGACAGTTCCAGGTATTGGTTGCTTGAAACGCCGGATCCCAGGTCTGCAGGATTGACCGAGCCCTTCAGGTAAGCGTGGCAGTTCTGAACAAAGATGAGCCTTTTCTTGCCGACCACTTGCGAGATCATTTGCTCGTCAACGTCCAACAGCGCCACGATGCTCAACGCGCTTTTATTTCGAAGGTCGGAGGCTGTCGCCATCAACTCTACGGTGCTCTTTTTCTGAACGAACTTCAGATAAAACCACCGCCGCAAAAGCTCCTTCATTCCCTCTGTCGGTACATAATTTCCCTGCGATACCTGAGTTAAAGCGGTCATGGCGCCCTCCCGAACCTAATCAACGATAGTCACTCCTTTGACTATCAGGGCAGTCTTATTGTTACAGAGAAGTCCCCTGGAGCACTTCCTGTCCTGTTGGTTCCATTTAACTTTCCTGCTGCATGACAGAAAGGCGCCCTGCTCTCACGAGTGTGAAAACGGAACTCACAAATACCCAACCGAATCCAATCACGCCGACATTGATGCCTGATACAGTCTTTTCCGTACCATCTGGATGCACCATTGATCCGCCGTATAAACCCTGCAAGGCATAGGCTGCAAGGAAACCGCCGGTGACCACCAGCGCAATAACACTTGCTTTGCCCTTTCCATCGACAGACATCCAGGTAAGCCACAGGGCAATCGCACCGAGAGAAGAGTTGGTAATCAGTTGCCACACTTCGTGCAATCTCGCATGGGCTACCCAGTCCGGGTTGAACACGTGGGTGTCGTTAATTTCCAAATACGGAACAGCAATGGCGTAAAGTGCGATTGATATTGTTAACAGTATCTTATCCAGCATTCTTCATGTTCCCTGTGAGTTGAAAGTGGGAAAGGGTCAGGTTTGACAACTGCTGCAAGCGCCTGCCAAACCTGGTTCATTTCGGGGGCCAGACTCGTTTATCGTTCTTCCCAGATACCCGTGTTTGCCACTTCCTCTGCAAAGGTTGCAAAGTCTTTCGGTGGCCGGCCAAGTGCCTGTTGTACGCCATCGGTCAAATGGGCGTTGCGGCCGTCAAGAACCGTTGCGAAGAGATAGTCCAGCATCCAGACCACATCCTCGGGCGCCCCGGAGTTCTCCATCTCTGTAATAAAGCTCTTGTGAGGCACGTCGATGAATGAAATCTCGCGACCGGTCGCGCGGGAAAGATCGTTGGCCACGTCTGCAAAGGTCATGAGTCTTGGCCCCGTCACTTCATAGATGCGCCCGCTGTGGCTGTCCTGAGTCAGGGCCGCAACAGCCACGTCTGCGATGTCATCGACATCAACGAAGGGCTCGACCTGATCACCGGCTGGCAGAGTGATGGCGCCATTCAACACCATGTCGATGAATGCGCCTTCAGAGAAGTTCTGGTTAAACCAGCTTGCGCGGACCACCGTCCATTCGAGGCCAGATTCCTGAACAATGTCTTCGCAGGCTTGTGCCTCGGCTTCGCCACGCCCTGATAACAGCACAAGTCGCTTCACTCCGCGGCGTCTGGCCAGGCTAACGAACGCCTGGATAGCGTCAGTTGCGCCAGGCATTGCCAGGTCAGGTGAGTAAGTGATGTAGGCTGAGGTTACGCCAGTGAGGCAGGCGTCCCAGCTTTTCTCGTTGGCCCAATCAAAAGACGGGATCGCTGAGCGGGACCCAACTCGAACCTCATGACCAATGCTTTTAAGCTGTTCAACGACGCGTTTCCCGGTTTTTCCGGTACCGCCTACGACAAGAATTGTTTGATGTGACTGATTGGATGGTTTCATTGACTTGCTCCTTTTCTCGTAAGTGCAAGTCAATTTTCGAGGAACAGTGTTGTTTGTTATTGCCCCAGGGTGCCAGAGTTTGTGCAGCTGACGACAAGCTTGAACCTCGCTTCAGCGAGCTCGAAGTCGATAGGATCGTGGCGTCTGTCCCGCCCAACGCTTGAAGGCCCGAGTGAACCCACTTTGTTCCGCAAACCCCGTCAGGAAGGCAACTTCGGCAAGACTGTAGTCTGTCTCGCGCAGAAGTCGCTGTGCGAGATCTTTCTGCGCCATGTCGACAATGGTTTGAAATGAATAGCCCTGCTCAGACAATCTTCTTTGCAATGTCCGGGCGCCCATCTTCAACTCGGAGGCGATTCGTGACAGCTTCGGTACACCCTCACTCAGCACGTTGGCGACAGCACGCCTGACTTGTTGCTGCAGTTCAGTATCGCCTTTGAGCGAATTCAGTTGCAGCTCAAGATGCTGGTCAAAAAAACGGGCGATGGATTCGTCGCCCAGCTTGTTGGGTGTATCGATGCTTTCGTTACTCACAAGCATCGCATCGCGACCCGACTCGAAATGAACGGGACAGCCAAAATGGGACTCATACACGCTGGTATTGCCTAGCGGCGCATGCTTGAAATAGATGGCCATCGGTACGAAGCGTGAGGCGCTTACTTCTTCGCTGATGGTCGTTACCGCCGACATGCTGGCCTCATTGGAGAGCAGCATGCCCCGAGAACCATCGCCTGCTTTTTCAAGGTTGAAGAGAAAGCCCTCTTCCGTCTTTTCGAGTGAGTAGGTTTCCGCGCTACCCAGTACATGCCCGTAACGCTCTGCCCTGGTGAAAGAGCCTCGCAAAGTTGGTGCGGATTTCCACGCCAGACCAAAAGCACCGTACTCGTCGCTTCGCATGGCAGCGCCGATCCTCAATGGCAGGACAACGCCATCGGGATCGCGATCAACCAGTTCGGCAAAAAAGCCGTAATACGCCGCTGAAGACACCATCTGCGTTGGATCGATGGGGCCGTCTACCGGAAGGCCAAGTTCCCGTATCAAGTCGCGCGTTTCTACGCCCGGGCTTGCCTGACCGGCAACTTTATAGACATACAATGACGTTATCTGAGACATAGCAACATAGATAATCTATATTCGATTGCTTGTGCAACTTGGACGAGCGGCTGGCAAGAAACGGATCTTTCCGCGGTTTGGCGCTCGTCTAAGTGTATTTGCATACCCGTAATAATGGTTTCTGCCTACGCCCATCACAGCCTCTTCCTCGTAGACTAATAGTGAGCTTGCACATAACCTGTCGTGCAAATATCGGGGTCAGACATCGCTGATTTTCAGGCCCGGAATGCTGACAACAGACGACAGGCCGCAATTAGTCCTACTGGAGGTTTTAATCCTATGAACATTGTTCCTGTAATTACTCTCTTCGGCGGCTTGGCGGCATTTTTCACCCTGGCCGTTGCCCTGCGATTCGCAGCCGTTCGGACTCAAGTGCCGACAAAACCGACCGACAATTGATTGACGGGTTGATAACCCATTTCCAGGCTGTAGAGAAACCGGCTGTTACAAGGACAGCCGGATGTCCGATTAGCCGTTCGGGTTATTAGCCAGCTCCTTCAGCGCCTTCATGGCCTCCTCAGTGCGGTCACTGGGCACGAACATGTGGTCATGGTAGAACCCGGCTATCACATTGGTGGTGATGCCTCTCTCTGCCAACAGGCTTGTTACCACCGATGTGAGCCCCAGGGCCTCCAGGCTTGAATGCCCTTCCAGAGTAATGCGCCGGAAGATTCTGTAGTAGTCCAGGCCCTCGGCTTTGGCCTGCTCAAGAGGAATTACCAGCGTCAGGCCTTCCAGTTCGGCAATGCTGACAATCGGGTTAAGGTGTTCCAGTTCGCCATACCTGGCCTTGGGTACTGTGCAGTAGACATAAGTTGTCGAATCCAGTTTTGGCGAGAGCTGCTTGATCAATTCCTGAAGAAACTCAGTTCGCATCATCTCTACTATCCTTTATTGGAAGGTCGTGGGCATAACAAGAACTTAGCATTTTCTGCGGCCTTACAAAGCAAAATAATCGTTTTCTCCTTATCGCGACCGCAATATTTCTGCATAGGAATTCATCCTGAACGCACTGCCCTACTGATCCAGGAAACAAAGGCCCGGACTTTGTCGGTACGAAATTTAGCCTCAGGTGCCACAAGGTAATATTGGTACTCCGCTGGCACAGAAATATCGATTGGGCTCTGGATTAATCCTGCTTTCAATAGATCGGCAACAAGGCTGTACCGCATTAAGGCAATCCCTCGGCCAGCAAGAACGGCCTCTACAAGCGTCGTCCCTTCTGTAACCCGAAGCGTTATAGCGTTGTCCGGTATTTTTATTCCGAGTTTTTCCTGAAATACCAACCATGAGCGCTCCAGATCAACCGATTCATCGATCAGCCATGGAAGCCGAGCCAGGTTCTCCGGCGTAACGGGCTTACCTTCAGTCACACTGCTGTGGCACACCGGTAAAAGCTTTTCTTTTTGCAAAAGCCTGGATTCAAGCCCCGGGTACTCACCATTGCCGAAGCGGATCGCCAGGTCGACACCATCGCCCTGGAAATTCACCAGTTGCAGATTAGGCTGCAAGCTAAGTTGTATTTCTGGATGAGCCCGCTGAAACGAATCAATGCGGGGAACCAGCCATCGACTGGCAAAGGATGGCACCGTGGCCACGGTTAAGCGCCCAGGGTTCGAGTCTGGCGCAAACAGCGCAATGCCTTTTTCCAGCTCCTGAAACCCCGTCTCCACATAGCCGGAGAGCTTCCGGCCTTCATGCGTTAATTTCACTTCGCGGGTCAACCTGACAAAGAGCTTCATACCAAGGAACTCTTCAAGCCCGCGGATATGGGTACTCACCGCTGCCTGGGAAATGTTCAGCGCTTCAGCAGCGGACTTGAAGCTTAGCTCCCGAGATGCGTACCGAAACGCCTGAAGAGCCCTAAGGGGCGGCAGCTTTTGCATTTTCTGGATCGCCTACGATTAATTTCACATTAAGTGTAGTGGGGTTTTATCCGTTTGTTACAGGAGCCAGTCACTGAAAAGATTAAGTGACTCAATAACTGAAGGAGCAATCATCGTGAAAATTGAAGTCCCTGTCATAAGTGCCTTTGTTGACGGTAATTCCGGCGGCAACCCTGCAGGTGTGGTGCTGCACGCCGAGCGATTCAGCCATGCAGAAAAGCAGAGAATCGCTGCCGCAGTTGGCCTCTCAGAAACGGCTTTCGTTTCTCCATCTGACGCGGCTGATATCAAACTGGAATTCTTTACGCCTACCCAGCAAATCGCTCATTGCGGCCACGCCACAATCGCGACCTTCAGTTTTCTGCAACAGAAAGGCCTGCTAGCGAATGACCGGTCGTCGAAGGAGACCATTGATGGCCTGAGATCCATCATCATGGAAGGTAAAGCGGCTTATATGGAACAGAGAGCCCCTCGTTTCGAAGCTCTGAACGAGCCTGATCTGCAGGCCGCCCTGCTCTCTCTTGGAATCACCACCGACGATCTGATCGAAGGTGCCGAGCCAATGTTGGTCAATACCGGCAACAGCTTTGTGGTGATTGGCATTCGCGACGGCTCGACAATCAAGGGTCTTGAGCCAGATTTCGGTCTCATTGAGCAACTTAGCGAAGCTCTGGATCTTATAGGGTTCTACGTGTTCTCCTTCGACGGCGTTGGCGAAGGCAGAGACGCAGGAGCCCGCATGTTCGCCCCCCGGTACGGCATCCTGGAGGAGTCTGCAACGGGAATGGCTGCTGGCCCGCTGGCCTGCTATCTGCGCGAGCGACTGGCTAGTCAGAAGCAGGAATTCACCATCGAACAGGGTCGCTGGATGGCCGAGCCCTCACCCAGTGTCGTCAACGTGCGGCTGACTGTTGGAACCGATAACAGAATCGAGAACCTGTACGCGGGTGGTCGGGGCGCAATCAGAGAAGTAATTGAAGTTGAAGTTAACCCATCACCTGACCTGATGTGATGTATACCGCAAAGCAATTTTTTCTGAGGACGGGAAACCAAGAGAATAACCATCAAGCCAATACGGCGATGCTGTCTAACTTAATTCTCTTAAAAGGTGGAATATCACATGAACGCAATCAACAAGTTCTTTCTCGTTTTCTCTGTAATCGCTTTCTCTGCTTTCGCACAGGCTGAAGGTGTAAGCCAGGAAGATATCGAACGTGGAAACAATCCAGCGATCGAAACATTCGAGCTTGGTATCAGCAACTAAGCTGACTACAACGAAAAAGGGCGGTCAAAGTGACCGCCCTTTTTTTTTGCCTGGTTCGCTCACCAGTTTTCGTTAGCCGGAAGGCATAAAATGGAGCGGCGAATGCCGCTCTTTAGGTGAAAGAAACCAGTACCAGGAGACCGAAGAACACACTGATCACGGTCGTCAATCCGGACAGGCCTTCTTTGTCAGCGCCTCCCGTTACCCAACGCCTCAGCGCCTTCAGAAAGCGCCTGGGCGTGTATATGTTTTTGCGATAATTGCTCTGGTAGTAATGCACAAGAAACAAAGGCATGGATTCACTATCGAAACGATGCCAGAGCTTCAGAACTCCAAGGATATCCTTGCGGCAGGCCCAGCCCTGAAGGGGTGTTGGGAGCCAACTCAGGGGAATGGCTGAGCCGAAATCGATGATTGCAGGGTCGCCACGCCCCGAAACCAGAATGTTTCCGGAATTGCCAAGGTCCATGTGGGCCACGCCATGCTGGTGCAGGGTTTTCACATCCGTGAAAAGCTGTGAGAAAAAGTTGTCCGGTACACCCTTGCCTGCCGCAATCTCCTTTACCGGCCTTCCCTCGATCAGACGATAATGGATGGTGGGCGCGGCGTCTGATGGGCGCCTGACCTGATCGGGGGTGAAATCCAGGTGCTCGACTTTCCTCAGCATTCTGTACTCATGGGATGCAAGGAACCGGAAGTATGCCCCGAGAAGGCCCCGGGAGAATCGGAAAGCCTTGTACACGTCCCTGTTGCCACTCTGATCAGCATTTAAAGAAATGATTGGCTTGTACCATTTCTGGTCAGCGGTATCGGTGATTGCAGCAGGCTTCCAGCTGGAGCCCATAGACGAGCAGTTCGTTTGGCCGTTCATTCTCCCTCCCAACTCCAAAAAATGCAGATTATTGGGCAAGCTGGCCGGATCAATCGTGGTTCAACCGAGCCCTTGCCAATGCCGCAATTCGCGACATCTGCTTAGGATTATTGGGAGTTTTCGGGAGGCTGAATAATTCCGTTGCCGTATCTTTGTCATCACGGAAAATGATGAGTGAATGTTTAATTGTTTCAGGCGATGGCTTTTACTGCAGACCGGCCACAGGGCGAGTTGGTCATAATGTCGTGCCAGCGCTCGCGAAGGAGCCGTTCCACGTGGTTCCGCAACCACACGATTCCGGGATCACGGTCGTGGCGTGTGTGCCAGATGAGATACAGGCTGGTTGGATCCACTTCGAAAGGCAACTGCCCCATCCATAGCCCATCCACGAAGCCACAATCCTGGCTTATCAACTCGGGGACCGCGGCGATCAGGTTTGAATCCCTGAGGACCTGGGGAACAATCGAAAAATGGTTTACCGTCGCGGCAATGCGTCGGTTCTGGCCCTTTTGATCAAGGTAGCTGTCCACGAATCCGTGCGCATCCCCCGACATAGTCACGAGCAGGTGCCGGGCCTCGAGAAATTCCTCCATGGTGATCTGCCTGCCGGCGAGCGGATGGTCGGCTCGCATCGCCAGAACATACCCGCCTTCAAACAACCACGTACTTCGCAAACTGTGATCGTGCTGGGTAAGCATGCCGACCGCGAGATCAACATGCGCCTCGCGCAAATCTTCGTACGTGCCCTCCGGCGTGTAGGGGACGGCGTGGATATCAACGCCCGGCGCCTGGTCCTCAAGAAGTTCAATCAGCTGTCGCCAAATCATTTCAACAGTCACATCCGTGACCGCTATGCGGAATTTCCGCTTCGAGGTGGCCGGATCAAACTGCGTGGCACTCACCGCATTCGTCAATGCGTACATGTGATCCCCCACCTGATCCCACAGACTGAGCGCGTAAGACGTTGGCTCGATGTTACGACCCTTTCGCACAAACAATGGGTCGTTCCAGATCTGGCGCATTCGGGAAATCGCATTGGAGACGGCAGGCTGAGTCATGGAAAGTCGATCAGCTGCTCGGGTCACGGAGCGTTCGGTCATGATCGCATCAAAAATGTACAACAGCTGAAGTTCTTGCGTTTTCATTCAACGTTCCTGAAGGATGGACCCTGACAAGTCTGGCCCGGAAGAACCCGAACCGCAATTGCAGTATGAAGAAGCCTCCCGATGGGGAGGCCGCTGAAGAGGTTTACAAGTTTCCTTTCACGAACGTTCTCAGTTCACTCAGACTGCCGGCACCGGTTTTCTGGGCAATCACGCCACCATCCTGAAACAGTGCCAACGTTGGGATGCCCCTGATACGCATTTTCGCAGTCACATCGGGACTGTCGTCGACGTTCACTTTGGCGATGGTCAGCTCATCGCCAAACTCATCAGCGATTGCCTCCAACATGGGAGCTACTGTTTTACAGGGGCCACACCAGGGTGCCCAGAAATCGACCAGCACAGGGCGATCACTCTGTACAACAGCCTGTTCAAAATTTATATCGGTTACTTCGATCATGTTGCTCATAGGTTCCACTCCTTTTACAAATAGATTGGTTCACACACTGCAGCCAGCTGCGCGGAAAAACCAATTACTGGACGGTATAAGTTCTATTTCCCCTAATGATGAGTGTCGGTCCGGACTTCAAAGCCGTTTGCTGAATACCAGCCCGCCCCAGGCCAGCGTGCGATTTCCCGTCCCGGATTTGATTTCGGAACTCTGAACACGCAACACATAACTGAGCTCGGTGCCCGCCAGGAAACTGTGGGTATAACCAGCCCATACTTCAGCCAGCAGGATGTTCAGATCATTGGCATCCAGTTCATGGTCCGATTCACGAAACTGGCCTTGTAGAAAGGCGTTGTAAGCCCGGGCTTTCACCGACACCCCGCCCCAGAAATAATTCTCACGTCCGCCTGGTGCAGAAACTCCGGGCGCACGCTCACCGTAGGCCATCAGCTCGGGGTTAAATCGGTTGTCCGGAGAGGAAATCAGGCCATCCCGGAAAACCAATGCTGCTCCAAACTCGGTCAGGTATCCGACCGATCCGAAATAGGTCACTTTGAACTTTTGATCCGATTCGCTGGCATCCAGGTACTGGTGATACGCCGCCGAGTATCGGAAAGTCGGCTCACCACCATTCGAGATCTGATGGTCCCAACCGTTCGCGCGGTCGCTACCTACCACCTTGTGGACCGCGTTCTGGCCGGATTTGAATACATCGAGTCCCAGAACACCCACGGTCATGGATGTCGTCCAGCCCGAATCGACGCCGAGAGCCTGGTAACTCTGGCTTGAGGACAGGTAGACCAGACTGCTGTAGGGCCGATCGCTACGGTCAATCGCGGATTCCTTGATTTCCTCAGGGGTGAAGCCATAAACCCCCAGCTCAATCGCGGCGCTCTGCGGGCTCCCCTCCTCTTGGCCCAGATAGGGCAACACAAAACTGTCCAGCCCCTGGCTCACCCGGGACACCGGATTCCCAATGAAATCCTCGGAATTGGAGGAATAGGTAATCGCTACACCGGCGGTGTAATCCCGATCTGTTTGCGTTGGAGCGAACAGGTCGTTGTCCGTGGAGAGCGCAAGTACCGAATCCGCCGACTCTGCCAGCGCTGACGAAGCCAAAACAAGGCCCATAAGAGAAATGGTCAAAAATCGAAAATCATAGCCAACTCCGAAATTGTGTCGGTAGAAAAGATGGCTGCTATTTTTCGAACTCCTGGCCCTCAGAACTAATCAAGCGTTGATATTTAAAACATCACCTCGGTTGATAGATAAGTAGTAATACGTGCGGTTTTTGGGCAGTCGTCATCAACCCCCATCACTGGCAATGATGTTTGCCATACCGTTTCAGAATTATTCCTCCACATTGTTCAGTCCCACAATTTGCTCATCTGATATCCGACCGATTCCGGTATCGGAGTCAGCTAAATCAACTCAAACTGTGGAGAATTGAAAATGCGTAAATTTGCACTGGTTACCCTGGCTTCCCTCATTACCTTGGCTGCCCTGCCCGCTCATGCGACCCTCGCAGACCGCAAATCAGACGAACCCCGCTCCGAGCAGGCTCAGCCCGCTCCCTACAGCGGCCAAATCGTGATTCGCGGTGAGATTCAGGATCGCGACGCCGACAACCATGCGGCCAAACCTGCTCCGTACAGCGGTCAGATCGTCATCCGTGGCCAGGTGCAGCCCGAAAGCCACGGTTGAGTCTCAGATGTCTCATTTGCGTCCTGGCACCATGGACGGTGCTTTTTTCAGTCTCGGGTTATGGTCGGAACGGTGAATGTGTAAATTCGACGATCTCTCGAACGACTTCCGGATTCCGCAACAGCCGGCTATGGCCATACCCCGTTGTATGGGTTAAACGGCTCCTTGGAAACGCCTCGTTCAGTGCAACGGATTCAGTAACCGGAACTTCCGAATCAGAATCATCATGGATGAGCAAAACGGGTACCTCGATTCCAGGCGCAAGCGCAATCAGATCCAATCGATCAACACTCAGTCCTACCGTTTCTTCCATGTCGCGAACAAAAAGACGTTCACTGCGCTCGCCAAGATTTACAAACCGGGCGAATCGACTGAGCACGCCCTCTATCGTTGCCGGGCCTGAAACGAGCACGAGACGGTCGAAGCACCCCCTGGCGGATTGGGCGTATACAAGGGCCGCAGCGCCCAGTGAATGCCCGATCGCAACATCAAAAGAACTCCCCACGTATTCATGGGCGTCCAGAACGGCTTCAATAAACCGTCCCGGATGCGATTTGGTGGCCGTTGAATCGCCATGGCCGGCCGGATGAACCGCATAAACGGTGCATTCATCCGGATCAATCTCACGGATAAGATCCCTGAATTGGCCGATCCAACCCGACCACCCATGAAGGACCAGGACTTTCTTTGGCCCACTCCCATAAATTGACAGCAAGCCATCGTTATTGAGTGGCACCACCCTCTCAAACAATTCACGGGATGAGGCGCGCCTTTCGACCTTGATTCGGGGACTGGTCATCAATCCGACAGCTTTTGATGCCGCGCTGGATGGCAGCAATCGGCTGTAAACACCGAACGCAGCCTGAAATATATTCAGAGAAAGATTCATTTCCGTCTTCCTAAATTAGTTGAACACCGGTTCTTCATCGCTCTAAAGTGTATATACATCTTGAAAGGTGATGCAAGTGTTAGTAGTTCATTTCTTGTACATGCAATCACCTTAAGCGCGGAGCTCAGACAGATGGATAATTTTTCCAACCGTCCTGCCGCCTCCCCCTTGGTCAAACTGCGGAGAATGGCACTCACATTCACGACCAGGGAGACAGCACATGTCTGTCAGTTCAAAAGCCACATCGTTTTCTTTGTACCACTACCGTTCATGCCCTTTTTGCGCGTACACCCGCTCTGCGATGAAGCACATCGACATCGAAGTGGAAGAACGTGATATCGCCAGAAACCCGGCCTACCGCGAGGAACTGATCAAAGGTGGCGGTCGGGCACAGGTTCCTTGCCTGAGAATTGAATCGAACAGAGAGGTTCGCTGGCTGTACGAATCCCAGGACATCGTGCATTACCTCCAGCGCCATGCCGCCCAGTCGGCTGAGCACAATCAAACCTTGTGAACGATCCTCACAACATACAGGAGAGCAAAAATGCTCAAACGCAAAGTTGATGTTGCCATTATTGGCACAGGCACAGCCGGTATGGGTGCCTATCGCGAAGCTCGCAAACATACCGACAGCATCGCGCTGATTGAGGGGAGTCACTATGGCACCACTTGCGCGCGTGTCGGCTGCATGCCCAGTAAGCTTCTGATTGCCGCCGCAGAAGCCTCCCATGGCGCCAGGCATGCGGGGATTTTCGGGCTTAATGTCCCGACGGTTGAAACCGACGGTGCTGCGGTTATGGAACGCGTGAGAAGAGAACGCGACCGGTTCGTCGGGTTTGTTGTTGACGATGTCGACGAGTTTGACGATAGCCATAAGGTGCGTGGTTACGCACGGTTCGTGGATACCCATCGTTTGCAGATTGATAACGGTCTTGAAATCACTGCCGACCGGATTGTTATTGCAACAGGTTCCAGACCGTTTATTCCTGAAGTACTTGAGGGCGCGGGTAACCGCCTGCTCGTTAACGACGATGTATTCGAACTGGAACATCTTCCGACATCCGTACTTGTTGTCGGGGCCGGTGTTATCGGTCTGGAATTGGGGCAGGCCCTAAGCCGACTCAACGTCAACGTTACGATGCTGTCGCGCAACGAATCGGTCGGTGGAATTGCCGACTCCGAAATCCGGAAAATTGCTGCGGATACTTTCCAGTCCGAATTTGATCTCGTCCTTCACGCGGAAGTCCTCGCAGCAAAGGAAACCCTGAACGGCGTGCAGGTGACCTATCGCACATCCGGAGGCATCGTTCACACGGTAGTGGTTGATTATGTACTGGCCGCAACCGGTCGCATTCCCAACACTGACAAACTCGGCCTCGAGAATACCGGCATCGCCCTGGACGCCCGCGGCGTTCCAGACTCTGATAGGTACACCATGCAAACCAGTGCACCGCACATATTCATTGCGGGTGACGCTAACAATGAGTTGCCCCTGTTGCATGAGGCTTCAGATGAGGGGCGTATCGCGGGCAGCAACGCGGGAACCTTTCCCACTGTGGAACGCGGCCATCGACGGGCCGGGTTGGGCGTTGTCTTTTCCGACCCCCAGGTTGCCAGCATAGGCAAGCGAGCGCACGAATTGGCGCCACACACCTTCATCACTGGGGCGGTCAGCTTTCACAACCAGGGAAGAAGCCGCGTAATGGCCAAAAACCAGGGCATGCTTAAGGTCTACGCAGACAAGCACAGCGGCATTCTGCTTGGCGCAGAAATGTTTGGACCGGCTGCGGAGCATATTGGTCACCTTCTGGCCTGGGCCGTGCAACAGTCTCTAACGGTAAACGAGATACTCGGGATGCCTTTCTATCACCCGGTTATTGAAGAGGGTGTTCGCACCGCCTTCCGGAATGCGGCAGAACAGTTGAAAAAGATAGAACGTGAGGAGGCATCCCATGCAGTTGCTTGAACTGTTCCGGCGTTACCACAAACAGGCAGCAAAGGTTGCCCTTGTGGTAGGTTCGATTCTATTGCTGATCAACCAACATGATGCGCTGTTCGGATATCAGAAAATTCAATGGCTGCCGGCAGTCTTGACCTACTGCGTCCCATTCTGCGTTTTCATGCTCGGTAAACTGTCCAGCGAACGGGATTGCCAGAGATCCTCCGGACTGAATGTGCCCGTTTCAAGGTATCGTTAACCACTCGAATATTGCCGCACTGTGTCTCAGTGCGGCGATATCATTCTTGAGGCAACCCCCTTAGCCTTTAGTGCTGCGTCCAGATCGCCTTCAACATGCGCTTTAACAATGGCGCCCTCTTTCAACAAAAACAGCGCATTAGCCAACTCTTCTGCATCGGCTTCTGAACTGCAGATTTCCCGGGCGTGCTGCTTCAGGAGTTCAAAAATCCTGGTCTTGTGAGCCGCACATCGTTTGTGTACCGGGTGCTCGGGATCGCTGTACTCACCACAGGTATTGATAAAGAAGCACCCATAGAAACGATGCAATGTCGGTACGCGATTGTTAAACCAATCATGCACCGCATCAAACATCTCCATGAGTGCCTCTCTTCCCGCGGGCTGACTGCTCATTCGCGACTCCAACCATTGGAAAAACAGTTTGTCGCGATGCGCGACAGCAGCCTCTACCAGGCTGTCCTTGCTCTCGAAATGATTGTAGAGCGTTTGCTTTGCTACACCCGACTCCTGGAGCACCTGGTTAATACCGATAGCGTGGATCCCATGTTCATAGAACAGTCGCAATGCCGTATCAATCAAAACCTGTCTTCGTCCCATCTGCGGACCTCCGTTTTTTCATTGAATATATCTTGACCAAATTAGACAGATCTGTCTAGAATTAAAAATAGACCGACTTGTCTACTTCAAGAAATACCACGCGCCGTTATGAACAGGGTGTTTTTTGACTGGTGTTGTTGTCGGTTTCATTAGCGAACCACCAGCAAACTCGGCACGGAGAAGAGCACGATGGACATACAAATCAAAACTACCCGGCAGGCGCCCGTGTTTGGGCTTGAAGCTGATCTGATTGATGGCTTGCAGGCCGGACACCCGAAAGCCTTTGCGGAAGCTTACCGGCGATATCATCCGGTAATGCTGAGAGTTGCGGCCAAATATACCTCTGCAGCCGTTGCCGAAGATATCGCTCAGGAGGCCTGGATGGCTGCCATTGGAGCCATTGGGTCTTTCGAGGGCCGTTCGTCACTCAAGACCTGGCTGTGCCGTATTGTCACCAATAAAGCCTTCAACACGTATCGGGAAAATCGGAAAGAGTTTCCCGCAACGCCCAGCCTCGCCCTGTTATCCGATAGCTCTCAGGACAACCAATTTAGTGGCACCGCCGGGCATCTTAGCGAACCGGAGCTGGCTACCCAGACTGCAAAGGTTCAGGAACGCATTCGCGTTGAATTGAAGAAGATGAATCGGGACCACGCTAACGCGATTCTGCTGAAGGGCATGAGCCCCATGACAGGTTCGCAGGTGTCTGAAGTGCTGGAGATTTCTCACGGAAACCTGCGGGTCATTCTGCACCGTGCACGAAACGAGTTGGCCGCCCTGCTCTGATCAAGGCGGCCTTGTTACTGTGTTTTGCCACAATTGGAGAAACCCTATGAGTACCCAACGTCCACCACTACCTCCCTTCACACGGGAAAGTGCCATTGAAAAAGTCCGCCTTGCAGAAGATGGCTGGAACAGCCGTGACCCTGCGAAGGTCGCCCTCGCCTACACAGAGGACACACGCTGGCGCAACCGGGCCGAGTTCGCCAACGGCCGCAAACAGGTCGAGGAGTTCCTCACCCGTAAATGGAATCGTGAGCTGGATTACCGCCTGATCAAGGAGCTGTGGGCTTACACTGACAACCGCATTGCCGTGAGATATGCCTACGAGTGGCACGACGACAGCGGAAACTGGTTCCGGTCCTACGGAAACGAAAACTGGGAATTCGATGCCGACGGCCTGATGCAGCGCCGTTTCGCATGCATCAACGATAGTCCCATCAAAGAGTCAGACAGGCTTTTCCATTGGCCACTCGGTCGTAGACCGGGTGACCATCCTGGCCTCAGTGACTTGGGGCTTTGATGTTTACGGCGTTGAGTTCCCTCCGGGAATTCTGCGCCATATCCCATTCCGGCGGCCCAGTGATACTTTAATACCCACCGGCGCCGCCTTAATTTTCGCAATCTTCCCATCGCTTTCTCCCCGAGTTTGCTTTTCAGACATCCTGCCGAGTTTTCAGCACGATTCGCCGCCTCCCCGCCTTTGAAAAGCACTAGATTAGAGCCCTCAACGACTTGATCCACCTCTGAAAAAGGGTAAACGTCATGGATAAAAAGATCTCTGGGCTGGCGGCAGTGATCAGTGCGGCCTTTCTCTTCTCGGCAACAGCTCATGGCTCCGGGAGTCATGCTCCGATTATCAAACAGGTAACGGATCGCGGACTGAAGGTGGTCTCTTCCTTCGAGGCCATTGACGGTATGACCGGGTATATTCTCGATTCGAACGGTTCTCCGGTCACTCTCTACGTTACCCAAGACGGAGAGCATGCGTTTGTTGGAACGCTGATCGATAAGAAAGGTTTGAATCTCTCCGCTCCCAGAGTCCAAGAGCTTTTCCATGATGCGAAAAATCAACAGGCCTGGGCAGAGCTCGAAAACAGCCACTGGATTCAGGACGGTGACCCGAACGCAGAAACCGTGGTTTACGCCTTCGTAGACCCAAACTGCCCTTATTGTCACAGGTTCCGGACAGCCGCCTTGCCTTGGATTAACGAGGGCAAAGTTCAAATCAGGCATATTGTGGTCGGAGTACTTGCCAGCGACAGTATTGCGAAAGCCTCAACAATCCTTGGCTCGAACAGACCACACGGCGCGTACATCAAGAACTTTGAGACCTTCCGAAGTGGAGGCATCGTGCCGGTACATGCAGCCTCGGAGCGAGGCAAAGCCCAGGTGGAAGCGAATAACCGCTTGATGTCCAACCTCGGCGTTAGTGCCACTCCCGGAATTTATTACAAAGATTCCACCGGTAATGTGAAGATGCGCCTTGGTCTGCCTCCAGAGAGTGAACTGAATCGCATCTTGAATCCCTAGGCAGCCAAGGGGACGGCTCATGGAGATTCGCGGCCGTCCCTTTGTTCATCCTAAAGACCGATCCCATCAGTGTTTAGGGGGGCCAAGAAAGGTGGTGGTGCCGGTTATCACTGCCCCTTCGTGATTCAGGCTACTGACCTCAAAAACAACGTCGTTGGCCCCGGAATCAAGGGAAGAGCTTGGAACAGCGACAGAAAATGGGACTTCAACCCGCTCACCTGCTCCAACGACGATACCTCCGGGACCAGTAGTTGAAAATTCTTCAAAACCGCCAACCTCGATCACCAGATATCTCGGGCTGCTGTCTTTATTGGTCAGCTTGAGCAAATAGCTGTTTTCAATGTTGCCCCCGCCTGTATAGCGATACATTCCGCGATCCCTCTCGACGTCGAGGGTTACCAGTGGTCTGGACGCCACGCCCCAGGAAAAAAGTCCAATCATCAAGGCGAGGAACACAAAATACCCCACCAGTCGTGGCCTCAGAAGGTTCGTTTTCCCTCCCTTCAGATCGCGCTCGCTGGCGTAACGTACCAGTCCACGGGCGTATCCCATCTTGTCCATGATCGAGTCGCAGGCGTCGATACACGCCGCACATCCGATACATTCCATTTGCAAGCCATCGCGGATATCGATACCGGTCGGGCATACCTGCACACACATCTGGCAATCGATGCAATCTCCAAGCTCTTGAGAGACTTGTACATCGTCTTTTTTACGTGAGCCTCGCGGTTCCCCCCGCGCGGCATCGTAGGAAATAACCAGGGAATCGGCATCTACCATGGATGACTGAAAGCGGCCGTAGGGGCACATATGGAAACAGACTTTCTCCCTCAGCCATCCCGCATTCAGGTAGGTGGCGCTGGTAAAAAAGAAGATCCAGAAGACCGCCCAGCCCGAAGCTTCCATGGCAATAAGGTCTGCGACCAGGCCCCGAATAGGCGTGAAATACCCCACGAAGGTGATGGCCGTAGCCAGTCCAATCAGCAACCAAAGACCATGTTTCATTCCCCGGCGAGCAACTTTATTGGCGGTGAGAGGTGCGGCATCGAGTTTGAGCCGCCTGTTCCGATCTCCCTCTGCCAATCGCTCTGCCCACAGGAAAACCCATGTCCAGACACTTTGCGGGCAGGCGTATCCACACCACACTCGACCCGCCAGAACCGTCAAAAAAACAGGCCGAAGGCACAGATCAGGAGAATCGCGGCAAGCAACACCAGGTCTTCCGGCCAAAACGTCGCAGAGAAAATATGGAATTTCTTCTCTGCGAGATCCCAGAGCACAGCCTGCCTTCCGCCCCAATCCAGCCACGCGACACCGAAGTACAGTGCGAAAAGTACCAGTCCCCCCGCGATCCGGAGTCGGCGATAAACGCCGGAGAAGCTTCGGGGCTGGATTTTTTGGGTGGCCCCGGGGGCCGGAGCAGGAGATTCAATCTGTTTAACAGAGATCAGGCGACTCATTTGCTTCGCACCTATGCCATGGTCGATCAGAAACGGAAGGCAGGAGGATAGTCGGTCGCGATGAATGGGGGCAGGACCACTTTTTTAAATTTTTATAGGGACAGTTGGTGGAAGTTCAGATCATTAACTCAGGGAGTCTCTTCAAGGCAGAAACACGGGCGGCGTTCCAGGGGTGAGCAAAGCTGATTCTAAGGCAGTTGGAGAACTTTCCGGATACAGAGAAGAGATTTCCCGGCGTAATCACAATCCCCTCCTGGAGCGCCCTGCCGTAGAGCCTCAGTGTGTCGACGTCTTCCTGAAGCTCTACCCAGAGAGCCAGACCACCATGGGGGGTTGTTACCCGAAGAGAGACGTTCCAGCCACTCAGAAGCTCAAGCAACTGATCCCTTCGCCGCCGCAAGTCCTGCCGGTGGCGGCGCAAAAACGACGCGTAACCGCCCTCAGCGATGAAACCTGCCACGCCTTCCTGGAGGAATCGGCTACTCGCCAACTGGGAGGTCAGTTTCAGTTTGAGGATTTCGTCATGCCATCTTCCACCTGAAACCCATCCAAGACGGAGATCGCGGGATAGAACTTTTGAAAAGGAACTGCAGTGGATAACCCGGGCAGAGGTGTCGATGGCTTTCAGTGTATCGGGCACATTCAACCAGCCCGATTCAGCGTAAATGTCATCTTCGATGATGGCGACGTCATGCCGATCTGCCAGCGCCAGTAACCCTCTCCGCGCTTCAGTCGGCATGACAGAACCGGTAGGCGTAGCAAACGCTGGCGACACCACACAAGCTTTAACATCCCAGACCTTTAGTACATCCTCAAGCGCACTCACATTCATACCACTTTCCGGCGATGCAGGTATCTCGATCACCCGCAGTTGAAGCTGTTCAAGTAGCTGCAGCACGCCATAAAAACCGGGAGTTTCCACCGCGACCACATCGCCACTCTTGCAAACAGCCATCAGCGCGAGAAACAACGATTGCTGACACCCCGACGTGATACAGAAGTCATCCGCTTGCGCAATCCAACCTCTTCGGGCGGCTCTCAGAGCGATCTGATTACGCAATTCCTGATCCCCTGCGGGCTCGTCATAGTACTGAAATCTTGTGGACTGCCGCCTCAGAGCCCGACCGATCGACCGGTTGAGTTGAATGATCCCCGGTGGCGGCTCATCCCGGTTACAAGCCGGCAGCAGATCAAAAGCCGCGCTGCGGGTCATTATGTCCTGGAATACCTGGCTTACCGACACAGGTTTTGGCTCGTCCGGCGTCGGTGCTTGACCGGGAACCTCGAATTTATTCTGGGGAGGTACAACAAAAAAACCGCTGCGTTCCCGAGCCTCTATGAGCCCGAGCGCTTCCAGCCGCTGCAGCGCGTGCTGCACAGTAATCTTGGAGAGATGATAGTCCTGGCAGAGTGATCTTATTGAGGGGAGCCGCTCGCCACCTCGCCATCGACCAGTTTCAATCTGGTCTCGCAGGGTTACCTCAAGTTTCTGGTATCTCGGCAATGGCTTTGCCATGGTTTGATCTGTCTCCCCGCCTTCTTACAAAAAAGCCGGGCGCGGGCCCGGCAAACTGAGTTTACTCTCAAAAACGCCAACAATTCACGCCAGTTGGGATACCTTTTGCTTCAGCCCGTCGATCCAGCTGGCCAGATCCTTCAGAGATTTGGACCCGGTTTCCTGGCCCATGAACTGATCACGCCTGAGCAAAACCAGCGTTGGGATGGCTCGCACGCCGAACTTTGCTGCGATCTCATGCTTCTGATCCACATCAACCTTGATCACCGCTGTTTCTTGGTTCAATTCGCTGAACTGTTCCATAACCGGGTTCATCACTTTGCACGGTGCACACCAGGGAGCCCAGAAATCCAGCAACAACCACTCATGTCGGTTTGCCAGTTCGCCCAGCTCGTCAAACGTATTCAGATTTACAATCGGCACAACGAATTTCCTCCGGGAAAGTTCTTCAGGAATAAAAAGGGCGTATTCGGCGAACAATGTCGATGCGAAGGTGAAAACCGAATACGCCAAGGGGTAAACAGGACTGGCTCAGGCTCTCCTCACACGGTTTCCAACCAGTTTGTCCAGCGATAGCAGGCCTGGGCCACACATGGCCAATGCCATCAGAATCAGGCCCCAGACCACGTGATACAGTTCGGCTGCGGGCGCGATCATTTCAAGGCTGATAACTGCAACAATGTTGATGACAAAAAGCCCCAGCGAGGACACAAGCGAGAACAGGCCAATCACCAGAAGAACCGGAAAAACCAGTTCTCCGAACGTTGCGAGGAAAGCTGCGATCTCGGGGCTCAACAGCGGAACGCTGTACTCTTCTTCAAACAGAAACAGTGTTGTTCCCCAGTCATCAATCTTTGTCAGGCCGGCTTTGAAGAAGATCCATGCCACATAGAGACGTCCAAGAAGAAGTGCAACAGGTAGCATGCCGCCGACAATTCGCTGGACCGAATCGTTTAATCCGTAAAAACTGTACGCTAAGGTTTTCATATCATTTTCCTCTCAATGAATGGTTCTGGCGCCGACGATGACCCTTTTTGAGATCATGTCTTGCAGCCAACCGGTAAAATTCGTTTCGTCCAGAACACCTTCACCGAAGGCTTCGGCAATACTTGGCTGTTTTCTCAGCCGCTCCAGCAGCGCAATATCCTTTTCGGAGATGGCTTCCGCCATCCCTCGCCAACCCGATCGATAGACCAAGACGTTCTGGCCCCGGCCTTTGGCGATCATTCTTTTTGCCTGGGCAAAGCTGAGTGTGTCCTGCGGGGTGTGGCTTTTGTGTGCTTCCCATATGCTGACGATCGGATAAACGGACCTGAAAAACTCAAGCCCGCTATTGAGAATGAGCCGACAGGTCGAAAGATCTTCGCCAATCGCAGAAAAGCTCTGGAAGTCCACGTCTTGATACTGGCTGCGCTCGACCCGGCCCACGTAGTTGTCGAGTCGCGCCACATCGGAGAGATAGGGAACCCGGTCTGAAATCCGATGCGAGATGATCCAGCTCGGAAATCCCCAGCCGAAATCACTCCAATCGCCGCTCTGTTTCCGGATCACTCCGAAATAATCCAGGGCCAGTTCCTCGAAAGCAGACGGTCCTAGTAGTGCCTTTACCGTCGGATAGCTGTGCCCAAGGGCTCGAACCGCTTTCGCCTCTACGCCAAATCGATACACGTCTGAATTGGGCAGCCCCGGCTCGTTAATATCGCCGAACAGGAACGCCAGAAACTGGCTCTGATAATCAGACAGGTTCATGGCTTCGCTCCCTGTTCAATACACGGCTTTGTGCTTTCCTGGCCTTGATGGCTTCACCCTGAAGCTCGCGCCATGATGGAAGGTTGTTGTCCCACTCAATCAACGTGGGCCGCGGGCCGATCTTTCGGAGCACACGCCCATACGCGTGCCACCCAGCCTCGGGTACCGGGCAGGCATGGTCATCGATCAGCAGTTCTTGCCGATCCACGGGCGTTGAGCCCGCAAGATGAATTTCCGCAATGGCGGAGTGATCGAGAGAGGCAACATAATCGTCAACAAAATCCGCCGGATCGCCTACTCGCGCATTACGGGCGTTCACCATCACGTTATTGATATCAAGGATTAAACCGCAGCCCGTGCGGGCAACGATTTCATTAAGAAAGGCGGCCTCGTCGAAGTCATTGTGGTCAAACTCGATGTACGCACAGACGTTCTCCACCGCGATCTGGCGGCCCAGCGCCTGTTGCATTCGGTCAATGTTGTTCGCCGCGTGCCTGAGACTGTCTTCGGTGTAGGGAATCGGCAGAAGATCACCACCATGAAAGAGCCGCCCACCGATCCTTGCCCAGGTAAAACACAGGTGGTCTGACACCAATATCGGGTCAACCCGGTCCACAAGACGTTTGAGTCGCTTGAGGTAATCGTCAGGAATCGCCTCAACGGAGCCCAGACCTGCCGAAGTACCATGAAGGCTGATTGGCGTACTTGCCGAAACCTCCCTCAACACATCGACAGCGATTCCTGCCTCCGCGAAGAAATTCTCCGAGTGCACCTCAAGAAAATCTACCGAAGGGGTGTGCTCGAGAACGTCCTGATAATGGTCTGGTCGTAACCCTACCCCAACAGTGCTGCTCGCGAGCTGGGGCTTGGCTGGGACGTTGTCCTGACGATTACCCATGCCACTTAACCTTTGCTTTTCTCAGCAATGATTTTCAGGGCTGTTTCCTTGTCAAAGCCACCCAGATCTTCACAGGTGCCCTTCTCGACAATCTTGTACTCACCCGGGTCGTTGGCGACTTTGGACTGCCCTGCACAGGAGTGGGTACCGGCAAGGTTCGCACAATCGTTACCACCTACAGGCGAAATGCCGTAACACTTTTCTTTGCCACCTGCGTGAGCCAGGGGAGCAGACATGGCACCGGCCAATGCCGCGGCCAGTGCCGCACTGAAAAGAAGTTTCTGGTTCATATCGATCACCTTCACAGTTTGTTTCAGGGTCCTCGACCGAAAACGCCAAGGACCCCGGGACGTGCTCATATCGTTGGCAGAGGATTACAGCTCGGCTGCTTCCACAGTTTTGATCTCGGGCCAGATGTCGTTGGCATTGGCGATGAAGCCAGGTACATCCGTGAGCCAACGCGTTTGCACGTCTTTGTTCAGATTCAGGTAAAGCTTGTTGTCGACAATCCGCCAGGCTTCAGGATCAACGTCGAACTTCTTCTCCATGGTTACGCCGAACGCACAGTAGCCACCGTATTGGGGCGCGTAGGCACTGGGGTCGGCACGAAACAGATCGCGATTCTCTGCGCTGGAGAAATGGTAGATCGCGTTCTTATAGGTAGCGGTGTATTCGGCAGAACCTTTGGTAGCCTCTGAATCAGAGAAGTAGGCCACCGGGTCGTAACCGCTGATGGCAACATCATTGGCGTCGGCGTTCATGTCGATATCGGCAGCAAAAGTACCAGAGGCAGCGCTCAAGGCAGCAACAGCAACGAAGGCACGAAGTTTGTTGAAACGAGTCATTGGGTATCTCCTTTGAATGAATGATGACTACGTTTGAAACAATAAGGCTTCGAGCGGTACTGAATGCGTACGATCGTTCAAACTTCTATGCCAATTATCTGGAGTGCTTATGGACAGGCTTTCTTACATCCTCGACCAACTTAATGTGAACGCCGGCGTTTTCTTCCGGGGCCAGCTCTGCGGGCTGGCGTCCTTTGAAGAAGAAGGAACCGGCTACATCCACGTGCTTCGATCCGGAGTGCTCGACATTATGGAAGCGAACCGGGAGAAGCTCACGCTGTCAGAACCGACCATGATTTTTTCGGTTCGCTCCCAACCGCATCAGCTCTTTGGTGCCAATCGTGAGGGCGCGGAGATGATTTGCGCTTCAATCAAGTTCCAGACAGGTTCACGGAACCCTGTCCTGGACGCCCTGCCCGACTCCGTAGTGCTGCCTCTATCTTCGGTTCAGGGGCTTGGGTCCTTCGTGGATGTGCTGTTCGCGGAGGCCGAAGCGGCGCAGGAAGGGCGAGATGCCGTCATGAATCGCCTGGTTGAGGTGATATTTGTCAATGTGCTTCGGCATGTCGTCTCGGATGGAGAAACGCCGAAAGGTTTGTTATCGGCATTGGCGGATAGGCAACTAAGTAAGGTACTAAGCTGCATCGACTCAAACCTGAATGGCGATCTGTCCGTGGACAGGCTGGCAGAGGTTGCAACCATGTCCCGATCAACCTTCATTCAACATTTCAAGAACATCCTCGGATTGGCACCCGGCGAGTACGTCCAGAACACCCGGATAGCTGCTGCGAAGAAGCTGATTCTCAAAGACAAACCCATGTCCATCATCTGCTTTGAAGTGGGCTACGAGGATGCATCGGGATTTTCCAGGGCCTTCAAGAAAAACACCGGGATGACACCCAGGGAATGGAAAAAATTGAACACGACAGCAGCGGAGGCAGTAAGCGCCAGCGTTGCCGAAAAAGCGCACGTTGCCTAGATACTGAAGGCGCAACAAAAAAGGGGGCAAGGATTACGAATCCTTGCCCCCTTTTTTGTGACTGTTTGCTATTTCAAAACGACCTGACCACGAATGACTTTCTGGCCTGAGTAAGGGCTGCTTACGGCCTCACCGTGATCATCAACATCTGATTTTCGATCGGCAAGAGAGGCGCTTGCAGACGCCGAGATCAGGGCAATAGAAACAAGTAGCAGTGCTTTGGAAGTGACGTTTTTCATAATGAGTTTTCTCCAGTGGTTGATGTCTACGAGAGAAATACTAACCACTGGAGCTGCCCAACAAATGGACAGGCGTTCTAGTTACTGGGCCGATTGTACAGACCGGGCTCAATAACGGTCAGCGGCCCACAATCAAGCTCCCGGGCGGCCATTGCTTTTGCCCAGCACGCCTTCGCCACACGCTCGATAACACTCCGGATCCAGATGATTCCGGGATCCCGGTCATGGCGGGTGTGCCACGCCAGATACAGACTCGTTGGCTCCACGTCAATCGGTAGGCTTGTGAGCGAAATACCAGCACAAAACTCACAGTCTCCGGTGATGACCTCCGGAATCGTGGCTACCAGATCCGAATTCCTGAGCAAATTCGGCACTGCGGAGAAATGGTTGACGGTAACTGCCACTCTCCGCTCCAGTCCTCGCCTGTGCAGAGTGTCGTCTACAACACCGTGAGCCTCTCCCGACATGGTTGCAAGAAGGTGCTGGGCTGAAAGAAAAGACTCGAGATCGACGGGCCGTCCGCTCAGCTCGTGCCCGCTCCTCATAGCAAGAACGTAGCCGGTATCGAAGAGCCATAGGCTTCTGAGGCTGTGATCATGCTGCTCGAAAAAGCCGATCACAAAGTCCACGCTGGCCTCGCGCAGATGGTTTGCTGCGGTAGCCGGCGAGAAAGGAACCGCATGCAAGTCAATGCCCGGAGCCGCCTCTTGTAACTCGGAAACCAGCGGTTGCCAGACCATCTCAAGAATAAGGTCGGTGACAGCAACCCGGAACGTCCGACGCGACTCGCTTGGCGTAAAGCGCGTGGAATTTACCGCGTTGGAGAGCTCGTGCAAGGGATTGCGGATCTGGTCCCAGAGACTTTGGGCATAGGAGGTTGGCTCCACCTGCCGCCCCCGTTTTACAAAGAGAGGATCTTTCCAGGCCGTTCGCATTCTTGAGACCACATTTGAAACGGCGGGCTGGGTCATGCCGAGACGATCCGCCGCTCTGGTGATGGAACCTTCCGTCATAATCGCGCTGAATACGTGCAGTAGGTTGAGTTCCTGGTTTTTCATAATGCCTCGCTTGTCATTGGGAGACTGAGAAAACTGACGCCTATTGCACAGACGTTCGCAACACCAATCTGTTACGGAACTGATGTCTTAATTCACTCGGTCTTGTCCGGTGGCTCGCTGGACTATTCGGGGGATGAAACCTACCATCATGCATATACACTTCATTTATCGGATTGCCATAATGGTCGACCACTCATCACAAGAAACAACGCCGCTGGATGTTGCCAGAACCTGCGCCGCCCTCTACTCCCGCGTTTTCTCACGCCTGGTAACCCGTCATTACAACCATCACCTGGCGGAGACAGGGCTTCGGATCACACAGTTCTCCATACTCAACGCAATCAAGCTTTCTCCGCCCAACTCCATAAATGAACTTGCGGAACTCCTCGGGATGGAGAGAACTTCACTGCAGAGAACGGTCGAAAAGCTGATTGCCAAGGGGCTCCTCGAATCCCGGCCGACGGGGCAAAAGCGTTCCCTGGGTCTCTCTCTGACGCAAGAGGGCGAGGACATCTACCAACAGGCCCTCGCAAGGTGGGAAGACGCGCACAATGAATTCACGGAGATGGTAGGGGCCGATGACTGGTCAGAGACTGTCGGCAAGTTAAGACGCTATAGCGTCAAACTGCAGTCGACCCTCTGAAGCGCTCAGCCATCGTTGGCCATTGAGTCAATCAACGCTTCAACTTCTGACTGCGTGTATCGCGGGGTTATGTGCTGCGGACAGTTCCAGTCGAACGCTTCAACACGGATGATCACGCCCCTTTCAACCAGTGCTTTGTAATCGCTGTCGCTCAGTTGCTCCAGAATCCCCGGCTGTTCGGGGCCAACCAGAGTCATTCGTCCGAGCAGTTTGAGTCTCCTCCTGTTCGGATAATCCATCAGGAAAAGCGAGACGCGATCATTGGTGAGTACGTTGCCCGTGGTGATGTATTGGCGATTGCCAGAGTAATCGGCAAAGCCGATTGTCGACTGATCAATCACCTTCAGAAACCCTGCCGGCCCGCCCCGATGCTGGATGTAGGGCCAGCCGGTTTCGCCAACACTGGCGATGTAAAAACTGTCACGGGCCTCAATAAAACCGCGTTCGCGATCCCTCAGAACGTTATTGCGGTCAGGACCGGTCTCAATGGATGCATAACCGGAGCGACTGCCCATTTCCTCCTGAACCTGTTTTACGGTTCTGGTAAACGCTATTTCTGCAAATTTGTGCGCCATCTTGGGCTCCTGCGGATTCTGCTACGTTGGCGTTCCTATTCGCTATCAGTAACCCGACCAGCCCAGATGTTACGGCGCACCGCCATTATTTTTCGGCAGTCTGTGCCGAGTTAACCAGAGCAATAACTCGCGTAGCCACGCCCTGCTCTCCCTTCACCGGCGAATAGCTAGCCTCTAACCAGACTTCGTGTCCGTCAGCGTGGACAGCTGGAAAGCGTCCCTTTTTAACATTACCGGTAACCAACTCACGCCAGAACCGGATGTAGTCTTCGCTTTTCGCGTAGTCGCTGGTGCAAAGAACCCGATGGTGCTGACCGATCAAGGCCTCTGGCTGATAGCCGAGCAAGTCCAACAACCTGTGGTTCGCCCGCTCGATAATGCCATCCTGCGTCATAACGAGAACCGCCATGGCTTTCTCGACAGCCTGAAAATCCGATTCCAGCTCCTGAACGCGGCTTTTGGCAGCTTCAAGCTTTGCGAGCGCTTCCTGTAATTCCAGTTTCTTTCGGTTGTAAAACGCCATCAGTGGCGGCTCCTGTCTGAAAGGTCTGTTCTTCGGTATGGGAGCACAGTAATGGCTGTTGCCCCTCCCCAGAACCTTACGTTGCCGCCTTTGACCGGATCAGGGATTCAACGGCTCACTGGAGCGCCTTTTCCACGGCCTCCAGAAAACCAATCATATCGACCACTTGTTCCGAATCCGGGTCCACGGTCTTGCCTTTAAGATCGGCAGTGACAATGCCCCGGTCAACGGTGTCGGTCAATGCTGCCTTCAGTTGCACCGCATACTGGCTCAGGGGCTCGTTGCCTTCGCGCTCACCCAGGGTTTCCAGGGCGTTGCCCAGGGCAAAAATCAGCGCCGACGGGTTGAAATGAGCTACCTTACCGTCGCTCTCGAGATACTTCAGGTAAAGATCATGGGCGGTGCCATGGGGTGCCTCGAACAGCATGGTTCCGTCTTTGCTCTCGATGATTGAACTGGCCGTCGCCAGGCTTCCCCCGAGCGCGGCGGAAATGTCCGAGAAGATATCCCCGTCGAGGTTCTGGGAGGGATAAAGCGCATTTCTCGGTGGATCCGTGATCATCTTTTTAAGCTGGCTGGACGGCCGCATGATCATGAACGAGGGCGGCGGTGTATGCTCGCTGGCCAGTTCCCTGCGCACTTCGGTAATGACCTCGCTGTAAACTTCGTCGTACTCCATGTACTCGCGCTTGAGACCGAAATACACCTCTTTGTCCTTGCGCGAAGCATCCCGAAAGACTTGCAGAACCCAGTCCTTGATGGCTTCACGGTCATTGGACATAAGCAACATTGGGTCGCCTTTCCGAACCCGGCGGGCATGTTTCTCGTCACCGTCGACGATCACCTTGAGAATGCCATCCTCCTTGGCCGCCATGTTGAAGCTACCATACTGGTCGCCGCCCCCAGCGCTCATCCGTGAGATGGACACATGAGCCCCGCGGCCTGGAATGCCGAATTCCTTGAGTTGGTTCACCAGCTTGAGCAGCTTTCGCCCGGTGGTATTATCCGGCACACCCCAGAGCGCACGCTCCGGCGGATTGGAAACAATACGTGCTGCCTGGGCATCGATCAGCTCGTAGTAGTAATTCAGCCCCAGGTCTTCAATCTGCTTCTTGTAGTCACTGTGATAGATGTCCTCGATCACCGAGCGCATAGCCCCATCGTAGCCGGGGATCACCGTATCCTTGAGGCCGAGGTATACGTCTCGTTTTTCTGCGATTGCACGTTGGAAAAAGCGATGCGCCCAGGCTTTCACATCCTCGATGTCATTCGTCGCAAGCAGCCACGGATCGCCTTTGCGAATCTCTCGGCGATGAAGCTCTACCGGGTCGCCACTGCTGCCCACAAACATCAGCTTGACGACGCCGGTTGCCAGGGAAAGCTGGTTAAAGCTGTCCTTGATGCCGCCGAATTCCATGGTATCCACCTCAATGTCACGCCCGACCCACTGTGGACGGCGGATGTTGAGGTTACGGAACTGGATGTCCTCACGGGTAATATTGCCACTGATGCCCTTGCGGATCGCACCATTGGGGGACTTGGTCGCCAGCGGGTGCAGATTTTCGCCATCCACACCCGGGTGTTTCCTGAGCAAGTCCTCCAACTGCTGGCGGTTTACCGTCATGCCAGCGTTCTTTACACCCACTCCGTGGCGTTGGAGCGAATCGATGGCATCAATAACCACCTGGCCATTGGTCAGCAGCCGGTTTTCCGCGGACAGATCGATTTCCTCAAGCTGAATATCAAGCCGTGAGTTCACAAACTTCTTGAGAATGTGTTCGAACGCAACCTGAGCCATCTCGTCGCCGTGAAGGATTACAAGGGGCGAGGTCACACTGATTCTACTGTCCATGAAAATCTCCCTGCTGTTTGTTGGCCTGGTCAGTCCTGCTGCGATGCCGACTGCTTGATCCCTAGCCGTTCATTGACGGCATCCCGGATCTCCCGGTAACGCTCGGGATTTTTCGCCAGGAAATCCAGATTGTCCTCGGGGAATATCTCTTTTTCTTTTTGCCGGCTTCCTCACTGGTAAAAATAGACGGCAAAAGCTGTTCAAGGCAACGTAGCATGACTTCCGGCGATACCGACGCACCAGGCGATGCACCCAGGAGCGTGCCGTAGGTCTTGTCTTTCGAGACGAGGATCTCTGTACCCATTTGCAGATCTCCGTCGCGGATGATCTGAACCCGCTGCCCGGCCTCAACCGCTTTCCAGTTGAACTTCTTGCTCATGCCCGGTGCGAAACTGTCCAGCTCCTCGAACATACTCTTTTCACCCTTGAAGGTCTCTGAAACCAGGTATTTGACCAACGGGAAGTGCTCAATGGCGACATTCAGCAGGCTCGGGATATCGTGGAGGCGCATGGAGCGGAGGTAGTCCAGGAACCCCCGGCCCCGCTCCAGCACCGGTTTAAAGGAGGCAAAAGGACCAAACAGAAGATAATACCTTCCATCCGAAACCCGGAGGTCCAGATGGGGAACGGACATCGGAGGTGCACCCACTTTCGCCTTTCCGTAAGTTTTCGCTCTGTACTGCTCGGCCTGCTCGGCGGTTATCTCGGCCTGCAGGAACCGTCCGCCGACGGGAAAACCGGTGAAGCGGCGCGCGAAAGGCAAGTGGCTCTTTTTCAGTATCGGGAAGGCACCACCGCCAGCACCGACGAAAAGAACGTCGGCCTTGTAGCGGCGATCAACGCCCCTGCTCTGGGTTTCCACAAGCCAGCTTCCGGCGGGGCTGCGATGCACTCGCTTGACGTGCGTCCCGTATTCAATTTTCACCCCAAGATCGTCAACAGCATGCTTGGCCATTTGCTCTGTGAGGGCGCCAAAGTTGACGTCCGTGCCCGTCTCGATAACGGTCGCCGCCATTTTCTCGTGTCTGGGCCGCTCCTCCATGGTGTATGGAATCCAGCTCTTGATCTCGTCGAAATCCTCGGAGTAACGCATCTGTTCGAAGAAATGGTGGGACGACATCTCATTGAACCGAAGCTTCAGTTCCTGAATAGATGGCTCGGAGACGATGGTGCAGTGCTTGGTCTGGTTGATAAACGATTTGGGGTCTTTGATGGCCCCTTTCTGGATCAGGTACGCCCAGAACTGCTTGGCCACATTGAACTGAGCGTGAATCTTCACCGCCTTTTCGACTGAAATAACCTCTTCGTCCACCGGCGTATAGTTCAGCTCACAATTCGCCTCATGCCCGGTTCCGGCGTTATTGAACACCCAGGAATTGCCTGCCCCGGGGCCATCCAGTCTCTCGAGAATGGTGATATCCAGTTCCGGTGCCAGTTCTTTCGCGAGGGTCGCGAAAGTTGTGCCCATGATCCCTGCGCCAATGATAATTACGTTCATTAAAACCTACCCGCGTGAGTCGAATGTCTGAACAAGGTTGGAAAAGTGTGTGTATTGACGGTAGCACGCTTCGGCAGACACGGAAAACGCGTGCCGAGCGTTCTTTAACAAAGGAAAATTCTGAACAGAAGGGTCTACCCCTGTTTCGCAGTTTACGTTAAGGTAAACATGAACTGGCGGGAATCACACCAGATTTCGCCAGGCTGTCTACAATGACATTAACTACACTCCCACAAGGAGTGTTTGTTCCTCAGGCCACTACCCCAGGAAGAGGATTATGACAACAACAAAGTCCAAAGTTGTGTATTCCCCAGTGTTTACCGACGGTGCGGAATTCCGGATTCCCACCTTCAAGCTCCTGAAACAGGACGGCAAGCTCTACAAGAGCGCCAAGGCTCCTGATCTCGACAAAGACAAGGCCCTCCGTATATACCGGGCCATGGTCACTACCCGAATTCTTGACGAGCGAATGCTTGCTGCCCAACGGCAGGGCCGCTTGAGCTTTTACATGCAGTGTACCGGCGAAGAAGCTGCCGTGATCGGCAGTGCCGCAGCACTGGATGATGGCGACATGATCATGGCGCAGTACCGGGAGCAAGGTGCCCTGGCCTACCGCGGCTTTACCATTGATGAATTCATGAACCAGTTGTTCGGCAACGAGATGGACTATGGCAAGGGCCGCCAGATGCCGGTCCACTATGGCTCGAAGAAGCTGAACTACATGACCATTTCCTCGCCGCTGGCCACCCAGATTCCCCAGGCCGCGGGCTATGCCTATGGTCAGAAACTCAGGGGCGAAGGTCTTTGCACCATTACCTATTTTGGTGAAGGCGCTGCCTCGGAAGGCGACTTTCACGCTGCCCTGAACATGGCTGCAGTTCATCGGGTTCCGGTGATTTTCCTTTGCCGCAACAACGGGTACGCCATTTCTACCCCGGCCGCAGAGCAGTTTGCTGCCGACGGTGTTGCACCGCGGGCCTATGGCTACAAGATGGACGTGATCCGCGTGGATGGAAACGACATTCTGGCCATGTACCAGGCCACTCAGGAAGCCCGCAAACTGGCCGTGGAACACAACCGTCCGGTATTGATCGAAGCCATGAGCTATCGCCTGGCCGCCCACTCCTCCTCGGACGACCCCTCCGGCTATCGCAGCAAGGATGAAGAAGCAGTCTGGCGTGAGAAAGATCCTATCCTGCGTATGCGCCTCTGGCTGGAAAGCAAGAAATGGTGGAGTGAGGACGACGAAAAGCAGCTGCAGGAAAACATGCGCCGCGAAGTACTGGAAACGATGAAACGTGCCCAGAAGCGTCCACCACCGCCGCTAGAATCCCTGGTAAGCGACGTCTACGACGAAGTGCCACCTGCCCTGGCTGAGCAGTTCGAAAAATTGAAAGCGCACATCGGCCGTCACCCGGACGAATACCCGAAGAGTGCCGAACACGCCAAGGGAGGAGCCTGAGATGTCGAAGATGAATATGCTCCAGGCCATCAACAATGCCCTCGACACCGCCATGGCGGAGGACGAGCGGGTTCTGTGTTTCGGTGAGGATGTGGGCGTTTTTGGCGGCGTATTCCGTGCCACCAGTAACCTGCAACAGAAATACGGCAAAGCCCGCTGCTTTAACACGCCTCTGGTAGAGCAAGGCATCATCGGGTTTGCCAACGGCCTGGCCGCACAGGGTTCGGTGCCGGTGGCCGAGATCCAGTTTGCCGACTACATTTTTCCGGCCTTCGATCAGATCGTGAACGAATCCGCCAAGTTCCGCTATCGCTCAGGCAACCTGTTCAACGTCGGCGGCCTGACCATTCGCGCCCCTTACGGCGGCGGCATTGCAGGCGGCCTCTACCATTCCCAGTCACCGGAAGCCTACTTTGCCCACACCCCAGGTTTGAAAATCGTGGTGCCGCGCAACCCGCATCAGGCCAAAGGGCTGCTGCTTGCCGCTATCCACGATCCCAACCCGACCCTGTTCTTTGAGCCCAAGCGCCTTTACCGGGCCTCGGTGGGTGAAGTGCCGGATGAAGACTATCGCCTGCCCCTGGGCGAAGCCGAAGTCACCAAGGAAGGCACGGACGTCACGATCCTGGGCTGGGGCGCCCAGATGGAAGTGATTGATCAGGCCGTGGAACGGGCCGAGAAAGACGGCATTTCCTGCGAAGTCATCGACCTGCGGACCATTTTGCCCTGGGATGTGGAAACCGTCGCCAACTCCGTGTTCAAGACTGGACGGCTGGTGGTCACCCACGAAGCTCCCCTGACCGGCGGATTCGCCGGTGAAATCGCGGCCACCATTCAGGAGCGCTGCTTCCTGTATCTGGAGTCTCCGATCGCTAGGGTAACCGGGATGGACACCCCCTTCCCGCTGGTGCTGGAAAAAGAGCACCTGCCCAACCACCTGAAGGTCTATGAGGCCATCAGGGCGAGCGTTGAATTCTAGGCTGATATCAGGACAGGAGAGCGACTATGAGTGATTTTATACTGCCCGATATCGGCGAAGGTATCGTGGAATGTGAACTGGTCAAATGGCTGGTTAGCGAAGGCGATGTGATTGAAGAAGATCAACCGGTCGCCGAGGTAATGACCGACAAGGCCCTGGTGGAGATTCCGGCACCCTACAAGGGCCGCGTGACACGCCTCTACTACAAGGAAGGCGACACCGCCAAAGTCCATGCCCCGCTGTTCGAGCTGGTGGATGAAAGCGAGAGCAGTGGCCAGGCGTCAGCAGCCAGTTCTCCGGAACCTGCCGAAGCAAAGCCGGCTCCCGAGGCGGAAAACAGCCGGCCTCCGGCATCGAATCGGACGATAACGCCACCGAAGACTTTATCCTGCCGGATATCGGCGAAGGTATCGTTGAGTGCGAGGTGGTGGAGTGGCGCGTTGCCGAAGGTGACGAAATCGAGGAAGACCAGCCTGTTGTAGACGTTATGACCGACAAGGCCATGGTCGAGATTACCGCCCCTAAAGCCGGGCGCGTCACCAAGCTTTACCATCAACAGCAGGCTATGGCCAAGGTTCATGCCCCGCTGTTTGCGTTCATTCCCCGGGATCGTGAAGAGCCGGAGGAAGCTAGAACCAAACCCGAGCCCGCGGCTCAACTCTCAACCGCGACAGCCTCGCCTGTCGCTGCGGCCAGCCGACAGCGTATTCCGGCCAGCCCTGCCGTTCGCCGTCTGGTTCGGGAGCATGAACTCAACCTCTCGGATATTCAGGGATCAGGTAAAGATGGCCGTGTGCTGAAAGCCGATGTACTGGCTTATATCGAGGAAGGCCCGAAACAGGCCCAGAACCAGGCTCCCGCCGACGATGCGCAAACGGCCACCACCAGAAGTGCCCGCAGGGCGCCTGCCGCCGATCAGGAAGCGCGAGTCGAACCCATCCGCGGAATAAAGGCTGCGATGGCGAAAAGTATGGTCAAATCAGCCACCACCATTCCTCACTTTATCTACAGCGAGGATATTGATGTCACCGATCTGCTCAAGCTACGGGAACAACTCAAACCGGAGGCAGAAGCGCGGGGCTCAAGACTGACGCTCATGCCCTTCTTCATGAAGGCCATGGCCCTGGCGGTTCAGGAATTCCCGGTTCTCAACAGCCAGCTCAACGATGACGTCACGGAGATTCACTACCTGCCCCAGTGCAATATCGGTATGGCGGTGGATGGCAAAGCCGGCCTGACGGTGCCGAACATCAAAGGCGTGGAAAGCCTCTCGTTGTTGGGCATTGCCGACGAGGTTGCGCGCCTGACCGAAGCAGCCCGATCCGGCCGCGTCAGCCAGGAAGACCTCAAGGGCGGCACCATTACCATCTCCAACATTGGCGCATTGGGCGGAACTTACACCGCGCCAATTATCAACGCGCCGGAAGTGGCCATCGTTGCCCTTGGACGCACCCAGAAACTGCCCCGGTTTGACGCCAACGGCCAGGTGGTGGAGCGCGCCATCATGACCGTGAGCTGGGCCGGCGACCATCGCATTATTGACGGCGGCACCATCGCCCGATTCTGCAATCGCTGGAAGGGCTACCTCGAATCGCCCCAAACCATGCTCCTGCATATGGGCTGACGTTTCATCATGGCGCAGAAGACGCAACTGCAGCAGTTCTACATACCCGAAGAGCAGTCGATCTACCTGCTCAGCCATGATGATGCCAAAAAGCTCAAGGACTGGGTGGCGCTCTGCGCTGCCCAGCTCCGCCAACTCGGCTACCAGGACATAGAACTGATTGGCAAGGGTGCGTACGGCTTTGTATTCTCAGGCCGCCTGCCAGGCACCGCAGCCGGGGGCCCGGAACACGTCTTCAAGTTCACCCGAATCAACCTGCCCCGGCATCTTCAAGACCGGCTTGAAGATGAAGCCTACATTCTGGAGCAGGTCCGCCACCCCAGGGTGCCACGGCTGATTTCCTACCAAAGAGCCAATAACCAGCCGATTCTGGTGATGGAGCGTGCTGCCGGATTAAATCTGGAAGAGGTTTCCCTGCGTGATGGTCGTCTGAAACCACGGCTCATCATGCGCATCGCGGACCAGCTGGCGGACATCCTTCGAAACCTGCGCCGTGAGAATGGACCGGCTGGCAGACCGATCGTTCATGGCGACATCAAACCTTCCAATCTGGTCTTCGACGCCAGCACCGAAAACATTGCCCTGATTGACTGGGGCTCCTCCGTGTTTGCCCAGCTGGACGCCAACCAGCAGTTCATCACCGCCAACGTGATGGAGCTGATGTCTGACAACCTCCAGCAAACCAACGCCCGGCTCGGCGATGTGTATTTTATCGGCGAGGAACAGCTCAACGGTGGGCTGTCGTCTCCCCGTTTCGATGAACAGGGAGCAGCCGGCACGCTCTATGCCCTGGCGTCAGCCCAATCCTGCCGCTTTGGCCATCGGGCCATCCCGGCCACCTCACTGGGCCTGCCCATGGAATTCGCACGCATGCTGGATGGCATGCTGTCACCGGATCCGGAAACTCGCCGTAGGGCGGGCGATTACTACCTGACAGAGATGCCGCGTATGGCCCGCACGGTGATGATCGATCTGCCGGAAACCCCGGTCGCGGCCCAGGTACCTGTGTGGGTGCGTGCCTCTGACCAGGAAATTGACACCGTGGTTTACAGCTCGCGTAAATCCTTTCTCAGGGAGGAAGGCGCACCGGAAACCCTCAACGACGTCAATGACGTACAGCTGGACCGCTACTACAAGAACTTCATGCAGGGCATGGGCGAAACCGAAAAGGCGTTTCTGGCAGCCGTGAGCCGGCTCGGGCGCTACCCGGTGGAAGGTGGACTGGCCGTGCGCTGGGAAACCGATGGTATCTACATCGACACTTCCCTGAATCTGCACGATCCGGCATTGAAGTCGGCGTTTGTGCAGGCCGTCAACAACATGGTTTTCCTGGCCCAGGCCATTTACCGCAAGGGAATTTTCAAAAGTTGTCTGTTTAACGCCCGGAACACTCTGCATATTGATCGCGAAGAACCGGACCAGCCGTTTCTGGTGTCGCCGGACATGAAACTGCATTACGAGGTCAGCGCCGCACCAGAGGTGGAGGACGAAAGTCGCGTTCACTCCTACTTCGAAGACGGACCGGATCCGGAGGAATTTCTCGTTCTTCCTGAGACCATCATCCGTTCGCTGGAGGCACTGAACAGTATTCACCACACGGGCATGATCATCTTCGAAGCCCTGCCCCGCCATCTCAAAATCCATAGCCACTATCGGCTACTGGATCCTGAGCAAGAATCGGAGTTCAGCCGGTTGCTGGATGAAATTCTCTCGGCAGTCGAACAGATAACCGGGCTCGGCGTATCAGGCTTTATGAAGATGCCTTACAAGGACACCCGGTTCTTTCCCCACATCGAGCGACTTCCCGAACGCTACTACCCGCGTAATCCAAGGACTGAGCATGCCTCTACCTGAGGCAAAACACAGCTTCAGTTTTGAGAAACCGTGCCGTTACCTGTTAAAACAAATTAATAGAAGGGCTACGCTTTGGCTTCCTCTTTTCTCGAATCCGTAGAACGAAAATTAGGTGTCCCGGGCAAGCTATTGATAGCACCCGTTTTTGTTCTTCTCCTCTTCGCCTCTGTTACCTTTTTCAGTGTCTACGAATTTCAGCAGTTGGATCAGCGGATGAACACGGTCGCCCGCGATCTTGCGCCAGAAACGGCCATTGGCACTGAGTCGGTCATCAGCGTTTATCGAATGCGCCTTCGGGTATTCGATTACTTTTCTACAGGCAACGAAAAAACCCTGGAACGGTTTGATGAGATGGAAACGGATTTCAGAGCCGTCATGGCGAAGGCGCAGGAGGACATTCAGGAGCCCGAGCGAGCCAGCCTGGTTGATCGGATTGAAGGGACAACCAATCAATACATTGAGGCCTTCAGAAACGAGCTGGTTCCGGCAAAGCGTCAGGTGCTCAACATTATTGCTGAACAGCTGGATGTGCACGGACCTAACGCAACAAAAGCCCTCAGGCTTGCATTAAATGGTGTTGCCAACCGTGAGCCAGACAGCGATCTGAGAGCCGGTCTGGAGCAGCTCCTTAACGATGCGTTGATCATGCGGATGACTGCCGAGCGGTATCTGGCAACCGGCGACGAGGATTCGCAAAAGGCCCTCGGTTGGGCCATTGAAGATCTGTCTGACGCCCTCGAACTGATTGATGCCGAGAATGGTCCCGAATTTGTTCAGGTATACCTGAACACCGTTGTTGAGGAACTGGAAGCCTACCGAGCTGCTGTTCAGAAAATGCTTGAGCAGCAGAGCATTCTCGTCAACGTTAAATCCCAGAAGCTGGACGTGCTTGGACCGGAAATTGCGAGCATGGCGAGGGAACTTGAAGCAAGTATATTTGCCTCCCTGGACGAAGAGGCCGATGAGGCAACCGCCGAAACCGATCTCGCTCTGAAATTTACTCTGGCAGCTTTCCTGGTCTCTGCCGTACTCGGATTGATTGTTGCGATTGTGATGAGCCGTTTGATGGGCAACAGCGTGAAACGCGCCAAGACTGAAATTCTCGGTTACCTCGATGACATCGCCAATAACAACGGCAACCTCTCAACCCGACTCACTCCGGGCCGTCCCGATGAGATCGGTGACTTCATCGACGCAGTCAACACCTTCCTGCAAACGCTTGAGGAAACGATTTCCCGAATTGTAACGGCGTCTCGCCAACTGACCGGCGAGTCCGAATCACTTTCCGGTATCACAGAGCGTACAACTGCCAATTCGGAGCAACAGCGCGACCAGATCACGCAGGTGTCTGCCGCCATGCAGGAAATGGTGTCCACCTCCGAAGAGATCGCCTCGAACACCAGCGAAACTGACGAATCGGCCCGTAAGGCCTCATCGCTTGCGGATTCCGGACAAGAAACCGTTGACTCTGCCATTCGGGCGGTTACCAACCTGGCCAATCAGGTTGAGAAGGGGTCTACCCGGATCCAACAACTGGAGAACGAATCGGCCGAAATCGGTAATGTGCTGGCTGTTATCCAGAGCATTGCTGAGCAAACGAATCTCCTTGCGCTCAATGCCGCCATTGAGGCGGCTCGAGCCGGTGACGCCGGGCGAGGATTTGCCGTGGTTGCCGATGAAGTTCGAGGACTGGCCAAGCGCGTTCAGGAATCGACCGTCGATATCGAGCGGATTGTGTCCCAGCTCCAGAGTGGCGCGGCCGGCGCAGTAGTGGACATGAGCAAGGCCAAGCAGATGGCCGAAGAGGCCAGCGAGGAGGCAAGCAAGTCGGGCGAAGCTTTGACGGACATTCTCGCGGCGGTTAACAGCATCGTTGAAATGACCACCCAGATTGCAAGCGCGACCGAGCAACAGCGAGCGACCGCCGCAGAGATGACCCAGAACGTGGAAATAAGCAGCGGCGCAATTGAGGAACTGGCCGGAGACATTTCCCAGGTGAATCAGTCAAGCCGCTCTCTGGCGAACATGGCTGATGAATTGAATACGCTCGTGCGACGCTTCAGGGCCAGTGAATCCTGAACACACAATGGTTGCAAATGTTAACCAATTCACGAGAGCGCAGATGATTACCTGATACCTTTGGGTTTCAAGTTACACAATGTAACCGGAAACGGACTGCCCGGAGGTATTTCGCCATGACGCGCTCTCAATCACTTAGGAAGCAAGGCGCTCGCGGCCCTGCCATTGTCATTCTGACAGCGGCTGCCTGCCTCGGCACTGCTCAAGCCGCCGAACCCGAAAAAGTCATTTTCGCCGCCGAAAATGCACTTTACGGTGCCGGTCATGATATCGGACGCGCGGATGGATGGATTGATGAGCAACTCCGAGCGGCCATACGCGCCTATCAAGCTCAAAATGGGCTGCAAACCAACGGCAACCTGGATACGGCAACACTGAAAGCGCTCGGCGTGACCAAAACATCCAGCGCAACCATCACTGCAAATTCAGTCGGCAGTCGAAAGGCGTCAGTGGCACAGCTCGGTTTGTCCCTTCCCAAGCCAGCGTCCAATACCCCGACCATTGCCAGGGCTGAACCAGAGCCTGCGCCCGCGCCAGAACCTACCCCGGACCCCATTCAAAAATCTTCCGAACAGGGCAAGCCAACAACTTCGCTCGATGGCGAACCTGATGAAAACCAGATAGTTACTGAGGGAACTTCGAAAAGCACTGAAGTGAAGCCACAAGAAAAAGTGGCGGAAGCCGCCCCGACACCCCCCGAACCGGTGGCTTCAGAGCGCCCTGCTCCAACTTCAGCTCCAGCTCCCACGCCGGAACCTGCGGTCGCCGAGGAAACAACACCGGAAGCCACCAAAGAACCAGACCCGGTGCTGGCCCAGCTCCCTGCAGAGCCTACCAGTGCGGGACCTGCCGAGCCGAAAGTAACGGAGACGAAGAAAGCCCAGCCAATCGAAGGAGAAAACACTGCATCGACAAATTCCGCGGTTGCCGATAATTCTCAGAGCACCGGCGGCGGTTTTTTCAGCGTCTTATTCGATTTCTTTTTGGTTGGCTGGTGTGAGCGTCAGCTCTGCAACCGGTCTTTAAAGACTTTCCAGTCAATCACGTTGCCGTCGGAATCGAAGTGGACGTATCCGCGGAAACTCGGATCATCTTCCCAGGCCTTCACAAAGCCTACGGTTTCACCGGAGTCTGAGACTATCTCAAAGGCTTCGCTGCGGGCGTTGGCAATGTCTTTATCAGGCTCGGTATCTGAACGCTTGAGGCTTACGGAGGAGTCTAAGGGCAAATTGCTTTGAAGGAATTCATGGATCATCGTCAAGCTCTCCTTTCAGGGTGAACCGGTCTGGTTCTGGAGGTAGCGTAACTATAGGACGATCCGGTAGAAGAGAATACAGATTCAGATCAATTTTCTTAGATTTTTTCGGGATAAAAGGGCTTTAAGAACAATGGGATATTTCATTCTTGTGACAGTCTGTAACCTTCTGGGCTGATTATTTTTCAACCAGTTCAGAAGGTTACCGAAAGCAGAGTCGATCAGTCACGAGGATCAGAATTTCCAGAACGGAGTGCTCAGTTTCTGCTCAACCAGTTCAGGGGAAAATCCCACATCGTTCAGCAACCGACGATCCATGGTCATCACCAGATGGATAAAGTTGCGCTTCATCCGCCAGCCTTTGTAAAGCGAAGCAGCTCTTTTCATTTCATTACTCCTTGGTCAACCCAGAATGTTGGTCTCCGAAAACCGGGACCTTGTTTAATTAGGGTCCTATTCTAAGCTTGACGAGGAGCTTTCTGAATACTTGGAAACCCCTATAAACAGGGGCTCCAAGCATTATTGGGTATCAGAATTGTGTACTTTTGATGGCAGTCTTATGACGCCTTGGCGTTTGAAAGTAACACTTGGTAAAGGTCATCTTTCAGCTGTGCGCGTTTCTGCTTCATGCGGTGGAGTTTGTCATCACCGATGGGAGAATCCCTCTTTTCCAGCCCTTCAATTTCGTGATCGAGATGCGTGTACTCCTGAAGCTTTTCGTTGAACTTGAGATCATTGTTCTTGAGTTCCTGAATCAGTTCTCGGTACTGCGGGAATTCTACGTGAAGCTCATGGCTGGAAATGCCCATCGTATTCCTCTCCTCTTCTTTGCAGAGTGTTGATCAAGGCTGATCACCTTCAGCATAGACGAGCGTGCCAGTTTCTGGGCGTCTTTGACAAATCGCTAATTACGCACGACGTTGCATGGGTATAGCATGGTAGTACGTTATCCAGTTACGCCTCGGGACACTTGCGAATGACCTTTGCACGAATTACCGGCACCGGTTCCTACCTGCCTGAAAACATCGTTACCAACAAAGACCTCGAAAAAATGGTCGACACCACCGACCAGTGGATTCGTGAGCGCACGGGAATCGAACGACGTCATATTGCCGTTGAAGGCCAGACCACAGTGGATCTTGCGGAGCAGGCTGCCAGGAATGCCATTGATGCCGCGGGCATCAATGCACAGGACATCGATCTGATCGTGTTTGCCACCTCCACCCCGGACAAGATTTTTCCGAGTTCCGCATGCATCCTGCAGGCGCGTCTTGGCATCCATGGCTGCCCCGCGTTCGACATACAGGCGGTGTGCAGCGGATTTGTATACGCCCTCGCAACAGCCGAAAAGTTCATCAAGACCGGAAGCAGCAAGAAAGCCCTGGTTATCGGCGCTGAGGTTTTTTCCCGCATCATTAACTGGGAAGACCGCGGTACCTGTGTTCTCTTCGGAGACGGGGCCGGTGCCGTGATTCTGGAAGCCGACGAGGAAACCGGGATTCTTTCCACCCATATCCACGCCGACGGTCAATACGAAGATCTGCTCCACGTGCCTTGCGGCATCTCAGACAATTACGATCAGGTAAAGGCGGGTCGGGCCTTCGTCGAGATGAAGGGCAATGAAGTGTTCAAAGTGGCGGTGAACACGCTAGGCAAGATCGTTGATGAAACCCTGGCAGCCAACCGGATGCAGAAATCGGAGATCGACTGGCTGGTTCCACACCAGGCCAACCTTAGAATCATCTCGGCCACGGCAAAGAAACTGAACATGTCCATGGATCAGGTTGTCGTAACGGTTAATGAGCACGGCAACACGTCCGCTGCATCTATCCCTCTCGCCCTTGATGTGGCTGTGCGAGATGGGCGGATCAAACGCAATGAGGTGCTTCTCCTTGAGGCTTTTGGCGGCGGATTTACCTGGGGCTCTGCACTGCTCCGTTACTGATCGGCCATCTTTCGGATCGCCACTCGTTTTGAACCAGAGACGGGCTTCAGCTTTTGTTGAAGCCCGTTTTTTCATTGTGTTTACCGCACCCTGTCAGATAGACTGTATTTTTATACAGTACCAATAACGCTCACTGCGAGGAATAACCATGGCAGTACAAGCAGTCTACTTTTCTGATAGGGACGGCCTGGATATGGCACTGAAAAATCCTGAGACGATGCTGTTCACTTCAAAAGCCGAAGCCGACGCCCGGGACAAAGTGCTCGAACTGGCGGAGGAAATTCAGGTATTCCTTGGCCGCAAGGTTGAAGGCCTGGGCGACGATCTGGCCGAACGCTGTGCCATGGCCATAGCGGAGGACAAAGACCTGTTCCAGAAAGCTCTCAAGAAGCCCGAGCTGCTGAACGCAGAACAGGAATAGCAGGACAGGGGCGGCGCGGCCGCCCTCCTCTCATGCCACGGTTACCCAGTTGCCATTGTCGTAACGCGCTACGCCCTGGCCAGACATCCGATGCAAACTGACCCACTGGTTCTCCACCAGAGCCGCCACATCTGGCTGGCGACGTAACACGGATTCAATCCGATCTCCCGGCGCATCAATCAGAACAGTAAGACGAACCGGTTCATGGCGCCAATGAGTGCCATCGTGAACGGACTGCAGCGGCAGGCCAATTCTCAACCGTGCGTTATTACCTTCGACAACGCCGACGTTGCCGCCAACCACGGAGTGCAGGAGCTTGTTACCCGAGCCATACACTTCGGGAACCGTTACCGACGCAAAGTACTGAAGGTTGATCCAGTTGGCGACGATCATTGGTGCCGCCAGCAAAGCCTCCAGAAGACCGCCATCTTCGTCCAGAGTCGGATCGTAATCGTGCAGGAATACGCGGCCGGACAGGTTGCTGCCCCGGGTCCTGCTGCGCTTCGCGAAGATGATTGCCGCGTTATTGGCCAGCCCCCACTCCGGACGAACCTCTGACCAGTCCCGGGTCCGGGTTTCCATGGCCTGCTTGAGGTTATCGTCGTCCAACCCGTTCAATTTCAGCGGCGTTGCCCGCTCTTTTCGAGCCCGGATGCCGGCTGTTTCGAATCCGGCTTCCAGATCTGCCAGGTGCTGCATGTGCGAATCCGGGATAAGATGGCGATCAGCAATCGTTACCTTGTCCGTGGCTGTGCAGTGCTCGGCAGCGACCGCCCAGGTGAAGTCCGGAATTCTGATACCTTCGTCGGCAAGCCCCGCCCTGACCTGTGGATCATTGACCAGGCTTGCTGCAAGCCGGGCGTTCACGCCGCCGCTCTGGCCGCCACATGCACCACAGTCGAGACCAGCCTGGTTCGGGTTGTTATCGGTATGACTGCCATGGCCAACAAGTACCAGCAAAGGCGCGAAACCACTGGTCAGAGACATCCCCCGGAGCATATTGGCCGCCAGCGCAACCCTCTCGGCATCAGAGAGCGGGTCGCCTCCGTGGCTATGGACCAGGCGCCCCTCTACACTTTGGTCAGGGCGGGTTTTGTGGCCCTTTTTCAAAGTGTCTTTCACCAGTTTCCAGGCCCAGGCCAAACCGGTGGTCTCAACCAGTGTGAACGTCGACAAGCTGGTGTATTTCGCCTTTCTGACTGATTCACGGGCGATCTCTCTCTGATCGAGAGAGCGATTCACTGCCAGATCCTCTCGCAGGCTGCCCTTGGTATCAATCAACCGGAAAGACGCGGGCAACAGGCCCGGCAGTCGGCGGGCCGGGGCAAGCGGTCCGTGTTGCTGATGATCGATTGGCATTCCGAAAAAACCGGCGAATCCGAGCGTCTGCACGTCGGGGCACACTGCTTCAAGGTGGCGGCGCATCACTTCGGAGCGAACATCGATACAGAAAACCGCCTGGGCTGCGGGAATGCCACGCCCGGAGTCGGGCAACGCCTGCTTTATCGGCGCAGATTCAAGTGCCTGCCACAAGGTGCGCTGGTAACCAATCTCGAAGGCACGCTGCCACACCCACAGCCTGCTGCGATCATCGTAATCGCCCCTGCGACTCGCACGGGCTCTCTGCCTCTGCCACTCTGCTTTCTGTGCCGCCGAGGCGAAGGCTACCCCTGCGGACTCCCAGACCAGCATGATCGCCAGAATGTCCTCACACCGATCGGATGAACGACCCTCAAGGCCTGCCCGCCAGTCTTCTCCGCGACACCAGGAGGCCCAGCCGTTCACTCTCAACAACAGGCTATGGCACAGCGCTTCCAACTCATCTCCACGAGCGCCGATCCGACTCAGCGCCTCCTGTACTGCCTGATCCCTGCCGTCCGGAACCGTCTTGAAGAACGCACGGCCCCCTTTCAACCCGGTCGTAAAATCAAGCGCCAGATCCTGCCTGACTGATTCAAGCCAAAAACCGAACACCCCCCCATTGGCCTGGTTGCCCGAAAGGGACCATCGGCTCTGGCGCTGATCGAAAAAGGCGCCGCAAACGCGAGAAACCTGGTCGCAAACCATGTCAGTCAGAACACCGGCCTCCTCGTGGGCATTCGCAACCGCAAAGGTATCCAGAATGGAACCGCGCAGTGGCGCAGTTATCGCCCCGTTTCGACCCAGCCAATCAAGGTACCAGGCGGTATTCCGTTCATCGCCGCGCTCCGCAATACTTGCCCTCAGATCGTCTTCCCGAATCCGTCCACCTTCCCAGGCTTCCCGGTAAAACTCGGTCGGCATAAGCATACTGAAACCCGCGCGCTCGTTGAGCACCTGATCAACCCGCGGGGCCGGACAATGTCTCAGGCCCCAGAACGGATTCACCGCTATCCACTGATCGAGAGGCCAGACAGGAGCGATCAGGTCGCAGGCCTGTTTAACCGGTTTAGGCCAGTCATCGCTCAGCCACTGCAGTTCCGGTAACGGCGCGCTTACATCGCTCATGATCTCTCCTCCAGTCTGAACGGATGATGCGGAACCCTGCGGAACATGGCCGGCACCTTCAAAGCCTCCGCCGCCAGGAAGCAGGTCAACCGATCAAAGGGCAATTCCAGGTAAAGCCCCTGACGAAAATGAACGCCCAGAGCACGGGTGGCCGGAAAGCGAGCACCGAATGCAATCATCAAAGAGCACACGGCGAGCAGCGTTACCAGAGTGGCGCCCGTTCCCAGGGCAATGCCGGGGATAGCAAACCCTTCCTGCTCGGGAACGGCCGGGCCGATGAGAAAGTGCAACAATGAGTACAGCGGAACCAGGAGCACTGCCAGTCCTGCAAGCTTCAGCTTCACCGCTTTGGTTGCTCCGGCCGGGATGCCCATGGCGGCCGCCGATACCGCCAGCACCAGCAATGCTCCGAAAACCGGATTGTTTTCCACGATCCACGGGAACTGAACCAGGATCGCCGCCGCCAACAGGCCGGTAAGCCCGGCCCAGGAGAGCCGGTTGGCAGAGGGAGATTCGGGAAAACGCGTTGCTGCCGACACGGCCACCGTGCGACCGGAAGCCAGGAACGAATGCGCCTTGTACAGCGAATGGGCCAGTAGATGCAGCAGTGCCAGTGTGTAGGCCCCCATGCCGATTTCGAACAGCATAAAGCCCATCTGCGCACAGGTTGACCAGGCAAGAGCATGTTTGACCGAGTACTGGGTTATCATGGTGAGAACCGCAACGACCGCCGTCATGCCGCCGATCACGAGCAGAATCATGTGGCCGGCCGTAAAGCCATCGAACACCGGGAATAAACGGAGCCAGAGGAAACCGCCAAGATTGATAACCCCGGCATGGAGCAGCGCAGACACGGGCGTGGGAGCCTCCATAACGCGGATGAGCCAGCCATGAAAGGGAATCTGGGCGCACTTGAGAACCGCCGCCAGAGCCAGAACCACCGAGGCAACTGTCAGCGCTGTTGAGCCACCGGCTCGGGCGCCCTCATTCTGGACCATGTCTGGCAGGTAAAAGGTGCCGTAATGCAGGTAGAGCGCCACCACACCAGAGACCACCAGTGCATCCCCCACCCGGCTGACGATGAACTTCTGAACCGCCGCCATTCGCGCCTGGGGCCGGTCCTGATAGAGGGTGAGCAAATGATGCAGGGCCAGACTGACACCAATCCAGGCGCCTGCCAGAATCAGCAGATGGTTGGTAAACACCAGTACCAGAACAGAGGCAACCGTCACCAGAAACCAGGGAAGAAAACGGTCACGGCCAGGGTCCTGGCTGAGGTAGTTGTCTGCAAACCGAAGAATAACCCAGCCAATAAACGCCACCATCGTGGCCATCCAGACCGCTATCCCGTCTGGATACAGGCCGAAGCGCCCACCCAGGGTGGCCAGACGGTTGCTGTCGCCTCCTGTATAGGGCTGAATCAGGAGGAGGATTCCCATCACGACCGAAACGGCCATGGAGGCCAACAATGCCCACCCGGCAAGTCGCCAACAGTGGTTCACTTTCAGTGGATTCTTCAGCCAGCCAGTCAACCCGGCAAGCAGGAAGAGACCAACCGGCAGCAGCAGCCAGAGTGCGAGGATCGAGAGCAATGAAAATTCGGCGATTGGATTCATACTTGCAAACCTCCTGATTGCAAGTACTTTGCCGATCATCGTCACATATAAAAAATGGTTTATACTTATCAGATCATTCGTTTTTCGAGAACGAAATCACATGAAGCTGAATTACCATCACCTTTACTACTTCTGGAAGGTCGCGCGAACCGGCCACCTGACGCGGGCAGCGGACTCGCTGCATATTTCCCAGTCGGCGCTGTCGGGTCAGATACGCAAGCTGGAAGACAGCCTGGGGCACGACCTCTTCATTCGCGAGGGGCGGCGCCTCAAGCTGTCTGAAGCCGGGAGAATGGCATTCTCCTACGCCGAGGAGATCTTCCGCCAGGGTGAGGAACTGACGGCATTATTTGCCTCCGGCGCTCAACCAAACCGCGAGATACTCCGGATCGGGGCAGTGGCTACGCTCTCCCGTAACTTCCAGGAAGGCTTTCTGCAGCCGCTGTTGAACCGGGAAGACCTTGAGCTGAGCCTGCAAAGTAGCCACATGGATGAGCTGCTAAGACGCCTCTCGGCGCATCGACTGGACCTGATCCTCGCAAACCAGGCGGTACAGGGAGATGAACAGAATCCCTGGCGGTCACGGCTGATTGCCAAACAGCCGGTCAGCATCATCGGGCCGCGGGGAATAGACGTTCAGGGCGATTTTGTCGACGTACTGCGTGGCCGGAGTCTGATTGTGCCGGGCCCGGACAACAACATACGCCAGGCCTTCGACCAGTTGTGCGAGTATCACAGGCTGCGTCCCAACATCGCCGCCGAGGTGGATGACATGGCGATGATGCGACTTCTCACCCGGGATACCGGTCATTTCGCCATTATGCCTCCGGTGGTCGTGCGCGACGAAATGAAGAGCGGAACCCTTGCAGACTACGGCGCCCTGCCAGGCGTCTTCGAGGAGTTCTATGCCATCAGTATCCGACGCCAGTTCGAGACGCCGGCACTCAGGGAACTGCTATCCCAGACTCAGGACAATTATCTGACCCGGACGCCGATTGGTCATTCTGACTAGCCCGAGTGGCGAAAAATGTCATCCATAAGGCTGACTTACATCCGTATACTGAAGCAGAAAGACCACAATAATAACGCCGGACATATGATCATGAGCCAAGCCAGCCTGCGAGAACACCCGTCCATTCTGATTATCGGTAGCGGTTTTGGTGGTCTGGGCATGGCCATCAAACTGAAACTGGCCGGCTTCAATAACCTGACCCTGCTGGAAAAAGCCGACCGGGTTGGAGGTACCTGGCGTGATAACACCTACCCCGGTGCCGCCTGCGATGTGCAATCGCACTTTTATTCATACTCCTTCGAACCCAAGCACGACTGGTCGCGGAAATTCGGCTTGCAGCGCGAAATACTCGGCTATATGGAGCACTGCGTTCAGAAATATCGCCTAGGCAGTCACATCCGGTTTAACTCCGAGGTGCAGGAAGCCGCGTTTGACGACAAAACAAATCAATGGTCGGTGACCCTCGCAAACGGTGAGCAGCTGACCGCCAATGTACTCATCACCGCCACCGGACAGCTCAATCAACCTGCCTGGCCAAACCTCAAGGGACTGGATCGTTTCCAGGGCAAAATGTTCCATTCAGCCCGTTGGGATCATGATTACGACTTGTCCGATAAACGGGTGGCGGTCATTGGAACCGGCGCCAGTGCCCTTCAGTTTGTTCCGGAGATTGCATCGAAGGTAAAGCAGCTGGACCTGTTTCAGCGCTCGGCGGCCTGGGTCCTGCCCAAGCCGGATCGGCCCTTCAAGCGCTGGGAGCAGACGCTGTTCCAGAAAGTACCGGCATGGGATCGCCTCTATCGGTACCTTATTTACTGGAAAAACGAGAGTCGCGCCCTCGCTTTCACCAAATTCAGTGGCCTTCTCGAGTATTACGCGAACATGGCAAAGCGGGAGGCCAGAAAACAGGTCACAGATCCCGCCAAGCTGAAAAAGATCATTCCGGACTACAAGATCGGCTGCAAACGGATTCTGATTTCCAACGACTGGTATCCGGCCATCAACCGGCCGAATGTGAACCTGATTACCGACCCTATTGACCACATTGACGAGTCCGGCGTCATTACGCACGAAGGCCACCACCATGAAGTGGACGCCATTATCTGCGGCACTGGTTTTCGGGCCTCGGAGTTCCTGTCACCCATCCGGATAACAGGCCGGGGCGGAAAGACGCTGAATGAGGCCTGGCAGAACGGCGCTGTCGCGTTCAAAGGCATCACCGTCAGCGGCTTCCCCAACATGTTCATGCTCTATGGACCCAACACCAACCTGGCCCATAACTCTATCCTGTACATGCTTGAGTCCCAGTTTCGCTACGTCCTGGAATGTCTGGAGGCACTCGAAAAGTACCCTGACTCCGCCATGGACGTCCGACAAGACCGGCAGGACCGTTTCACCCATGTGGTTCAACAGGGCCTGGAAGACACAGTCTGGAGCTCTGGCTGCACCTCCTGGTACCTCGATGAGCATGGGCGCAATACCATCAACTGGCCGGGATTCACCTTCACCTACCGGTTCGCCACCCGCCGGGTAGACACCGCTGATTACCAGTTTCTTTACCCTGGCCAGACCGCGGGGTAATCGGGTGAAAGCCTTTTGCACTTGAACCTTGCCTATATTCATAGGATGATTGGGTTATCGGTTTGAAGGATGATATACGCTATGCTGGAACGTATTCGCAAAGGCTCGCTGGTCGAGACCGCTATCGAGAGTCTCAGAAACGCCATCGAAAAAGGTGACTGGTCGGTTGGCGATCGCCTGCCCGTCGAATCAGAACTTTCCGAATCCCTCGGAGTAAGCCGAAACACGGTTCGTGAGGCGGTTCGGGTGCTGGTACACGTGGGGATGCTGGAAACCCGCCAGGGGGATGGCACATACGTACGGGCGACACGGGACGCCGGGGAGACACTGCGGAGAATTGCCCGCACCCAGCTGGCGGAGCAGCTGGAGGTCAGGATCATGCTGGAAACGGAGGCCGCCAAGCTGGCAGCGCACCGGCGGACAGAACAGGATCTCCGGCACATGACCACAGCCCTGGATGCTCGCGCCAAAGCGGGAGATGACCTGCAGGCTCGCATCCGGCACGACGAAGCCTTCCATCATGCCCTGGTTGCGGCTTCTCATAACTCAGCGCTGATCGAGCTCTACGACTACTTTTCCCACGCTGTCAGCCAGACCATCGAGAAGACCGAAACCGACGCAGACCTGCCGGAACCCTCGCAGGAAGATCACGAACTCCTGCTCGCGGCGGTCCGGCGTCAGGACGAGGGCAAGGCAGAATCCCTGGCCCGGTCGCTTTTGAAACCCAGCCTTCAGGCCTTGAAGCGTCGGGAGTCCTGATTCATGAAGTTCCGGATCGACACCTTTACCCTGCTGCTCCTTGGCGCCATCGTATTGGCCACCTTTCTGCCTGCAACTGGCCAGGCAGGCGAGGCACTGGCCACTGCCGGAACGGTCGCCGTCGCCCTGCTCTTCTTTTTCCATGGCGCAGCGCTGTCCCGCGAGCAGATTATTGCCGGTGCCACCCACTGGCGGCTGCACATTCTGATCACTTCGCTCACCTTCGATTTTTTCCACTCGCGGTGCTGCCGATTAACGGCCTCAGCAATATCGCACCCTCCTGGATGCCGAAGGATCTTGGTCTGGGGTTTCTTTATCTGGGCGTCCTGCCGTCGGCGGTATCCTCCTCCATCGCCTATACCGCAATGGCGCGTGGCAATGTTCCGGCGGCAATCTGCAGCGCAGCCGCCTCCAATGTCTTTGGCATGATGCTGACGCCATTCCTGCTGTTGCTGTTGGTAAGCACATCTGGCGGCGGGGATTTCTCCGTAGCGGAAGCCCTGAAAGACATCATTCTGCAACTGCTGCTGCCTTTTGCGGTTGGGCATGCGCTCCGACCATGGCTCGGCGGGTTTCTTGGCAGAAACGAAACACTGATGGCCCGATACGATCAGTGCGTGATCTGGCTGATCGTCTACTCCGCTTTTTCACATTCGGTAGAGAGCGGACTCTGGGAGAATCTGCCCCTGCAGGCCATCCTTTTCGCCATTGCGCTCTGCCTGGGCTTGCTGCTGCTATTCATGGTGTTTGCCAGGTTCCTGGTACGGCGATTCGGGTTCAGCCTGGAGGACGAAGCCGCTGTGGTGTTCTGCGGCTCCAAAAAGAGCCTGGCGTCGGGACTGCCCATGGCCAAGGTCCTGTTCTCAGGGCACCCGGGCTTCGGCATGATCGTGTTACCGATCATGTGCTACAACCAGATACAGGTTATCGTCGGAGCCTTCCTGGCCCAGAAGTACCGGGATAAAATTGAAAGGGCGAATGCAGAGAAAACGGGCTGATACGGGCGGCGGACTCAACCGCCCCCCATTCCGCCAAAGAGTGTGGCGAGAATCGCCAGCCCGACAATCCAGCCAATCACCGCCGGCCAGAAATTGACCATTTGCGGTGGCTGTTCGCCCTGCTCTTCCGCCATGTCGGGTTCCGGGTAATTCCGATCGTCGGCCACCTCAGGCGCCTGTTCCATAGTGAACCAGCCAAACCACTCACCGAGAAACTGGGCCACCGGTGCCGGAAAGGTGCCGTTTTCCGCCATCGGACGTATCTGGGGCTCCAACTGGCGTCCGATCTCACGTCGCAACCGCGGCTGATCAGCGGGCGGCTCGTCCAGAATGGCTTTCCAGATGCCCGGGTCCTTGCTTCTTGAGGAATCATTGAGCAAGGCCTTGATCTGGATAACCACCTCACGAACCACCTGGCCTTCGTTGGCATCCAGCGGACGATCAGGCTCCTCGTCCTGCACCTCGCGATGCGGTTCAGTCTGAACCGTGTCAGAAGCCTGCTTTACCGGGCCCGGATCGTCCCCGACTGCCTCCCGGAAAGCCGCTTCCAGGCTCTTTGCCTCGTCTTCCGAAGCAAACTTGAGCTGTTGCTCATACGCATCCTGGATCTTCCGACGATCGCCGGTCGGCTCAATTCCAAGGATTTCCCAACAATTCATAAAGCTGCAACTCCCGGGCCTAGATTCATTACATTTCAGAGAGACAAACCGTCTGTAGTCCCTTACGATAGGACCCAAACATAATAAAACCGCTTTACTCAATTTCTCGGCAGATTATAGAACGTCAACCATGCATCAATCGATAAAAATGGCAGGAATGAGTAACTGTCGCCCTCTCGTAACCTGCCTTGGCGTCAGCCTTGCTATCTCTGCGCTGTTGCCTGTGACGGTCCAGGCACAGACTGAAACCCCCGACTTCATGCCCGGCTTGCTTGGCCTGGAAGGCGAACACAGCGAAATTCCCGAAGTGTTGACCACAACCCGACTGCGCCAGTCCAAGCTTCGGGTTCCCGGGACAACCACCATCATTACAGGCGACATGATCCGAGATCTCGGTGTCATGAACCTGGTAGAGGCACTCCGGCTGGTACCGGGTATGGTTGTTGGTCATTGGGGAAGCACCAATCCGGTGGCAACCTACCACGGTACGTCCCAGTACGAACAGCGTCGGCTGCAAGTTCAAATTGACGGACGAACCGCCTACCGGATCAGCCTCGCAGACGTAGACTGGCTGGGCATGCCAGTCGCTCTGGAAAATATCGAACGAATTGAAGTGAGTCGAGGCCCCAACTCCGCGGCCTACGGCATCAACGCGTTCCTCGGCAGCATCAACATCATCACCCGATCGCCTCAGGATACCGCCGGCGTGGAGGCCTACACCTCGGTCGGCTCGCGGGGACATGTTCGAACGTTCACCTCTGTGGGCGATACCGATGCCGATAAGAGTTGGAGGTTGTCATACGAAAAGCGCAAATCCAATGGCTTTGACAGCCAGGTTGATGGCGGCGAGGAGATCCCCTTCCACGATGGCCACGACATCAACAACTTCAATTTCGACAGCGTGTTCCGGATTGATCGTCAGCATTCCATCGATGTGCGCGCCGGCGTGCTGGATGGCGTAAACGAAGAGGACTTCGAGAAGTCCGGCAAGTTGGGGGCGATCACCAACCCGGACATCATCATGGACGACTACTATCTCCATGTCCGGTTCGACGGAGCGACCTCTCCCAGTCACTTCTACCATATTCAGGCAAGCTATCAGAACCAACGGCAACGTCAGCGTTGGACGGTTTCCGCCCCGGCAGCGGAAATCAACGCGCTTCTGCCATCCGGGTTCCCGGCCTTCCCCGAAGACCAGGGTCCGTTCATTGCTGATCTGAACGAAGACCTCGAGGAAACCCGGCAAGAAATCGAACTTCAGGACACCATCATTTTCAGCGATGAATTCAAGCTGGTTTCCGGCGTGGGCTACAGAAAGGACTCTTTCAATTCCGAGACCTTCTTCAACGGGAAAGGAGACAACTATCAATCCCGGGTATTCGCGAATGCCGAGTACTCGCCCTTTCGATGGCTAACCTTTAACGCTGGCGGGAACTGGGAACAGACCACCACCACCGATGAAGATTATTTCTCGCCCAGGGCTGCCGCAAACTTCATCCTGAACAACAACCATGCCCTGCGTTTCGTGTTTTCCCGGGCGGTTCGCACACCGGACGCCTTTGAACAGAATCCTGACTGGGGCTACACGCCGAGAAATGTGCAGGCCCCATTTGAAGCATTGGACGGCCAGAGAATCGAAGTCGAGGGCCTTCTGGACCCGACAACCTCCACCTATGGCCAGGAGCTGGAGGAAGAATGGATCACCTCCAGGGAGATCAGTTATTTTGGCCAGTTCCATCTGGAAAGAGCATTGCTCTCGGTGGAAGTCCGCTACTTCAACGACGATTTCCGTGACATGATCAGCGGTGTCATCAACGAAGAAGAGTGGTATATCGCCAACAATGTCGATCTGGAGCAAGAAGGCGTAGAACTGGAAACCTCGTTGGAGTTTTCCGGGACCAAACTTCGCGCCACCTACGCCTACCTTGAGCAGGAAGGTCGTTACACCGGCGACCCGGCGGCACTGCCGGTGGACAAGCAGGAACGTGCTGTGGATCTGTTGGCACGGCTCTCAGCCCGCGACTCTGGCAGCTTCGCCTGGATTCAGGATCTGCCTATGGGTTTCATGACCTCCGCAGCAATGTACTGGACCAATGAGGTACGGGAATCCCGGTTCGAGCGAGCCGATTTCCGTCTGGCCCGCCGGGTGGACAAAGCCGATTACAGTTATATGCTGGCACTGACGATGCAGCATTATCTGAATCCCAAGCCATGGATCAGCCCGGATAACCGGATTGAGGATCAGAACCAGTTTTTTGTTGAGGCTGGTATTCGTTTCTGAAGTTAACAAGGAAAGCGCGAGCCCTGGACGGTATGGAGCGAAGGACAGGCACGATTCACCGAAACCGGAATAGATGCGGAAACCCGGGCCTTTTACTCAAGGCCCTGTGCATTCTGCTTTTCGCCGTTTGCGCCACGGTGGCCAATGCCCAGGAAGCACCGGCAAGGGTCGTTTATTTTGTCGGCTCAGGCAACGCACCTTTGGATCAACATCTGATTGCTCTCCTGAAACGGCAGCTGGGACCAGCGACCTCCTTGACCGAGGTCTCCGACGACCAGCTGGCCACTCTGGAGAACAGTCCGGTCATTACGGTCGGCCCCGCCGCTTTCTCCCGGGCACGTCAAGCCAACCGGTCCGCAGCGATCCTGGCCATGCTGGTCGACCGATCCTTTATCTCCGCCTTTGCCGAGCGGTCGCCGGGCCAGATCTCGGCGGTGTTGTACGATGTGCCGCTGATCCGCCAGGCTCTGACGGGAAAGGCCATTTTGCCCCAGGCCAACAAGATTGCCCTGCTGGCAACAGCGGATTCCGTTGAACTGTACGAGCCGCTGATTGATGAACTGCCGGCCTACGGCATGTCGGCGAAGATCTTTCTTGTAGACAGCAACGATGAGCTGATTCCGACGCTTGTCCGGGCCCTTGGTTACGGTGATTTCTTGCTTGCAGCGCCCGACAGCGCCATTTACAACCCCCGAACCATCAAACATATTCTGCTGACCGCCTACCGCCGTAATCAGATCGTCATCGGCCCCACTCAGGCTTATGTCAAAGCAGGCTCCCTGGCTTCCAGTTATGCCCCGTTCCCTGAAATGGTTGAGATGGCCGGCAACTTTTTATCAACCTTTTTCGAAACCGGTGCATACCCGGAACCCTCGTATCCCGAGGAGTTTCGGGTCGAGGTCAATGCCCAGGTTGCACGTTCTCTGAACATTCCCTTGCCGAGCCGTGAGGATATTGCCACACGGGTTGATCGACAATTAACGGTTAATGGGGAGGCGTCTGATGAATAACAGCCACAGACAACAGCGCCCCATGTCGCGAAAGCTGCTGCTCCTTGGAGCTCTGCCAGCCATCGTCATGTTTATCGTTCTGATGGTGTTCTTCACGTCTGTGCGCCTTGAGGATGCGCGCCGGGATCTGTCCGACAGCAGCCAGATGCTTGCCGACAGCCTCGCCCCTGCCCTGGAATACGCCGTTGTCTCTGGCAACACTCTGGCACTGGACCAGATCCTTTCCCAGTCGCTGCGTCGCAGTAAAGCCGACTGGATCCGGGTTTCTGACGTTATGGGAGACCAACTTGGCTTTGTTTCCCGCGAACCGATCAACCCAGGTGAGATACCCGAGCGCTACCAGATCTATGAAGCCGAGATTCTCCAGCAGCCCCTGGAATTTGGTTCGGAGCGCACTGCGGAGTGGTTTGAGCCGGACTATGGCTTTGGTTCCGGTTCTCTGCGGGTTGGCACTGTTCAGGTTGGCGTAAGTCAGGATGTTCTTGCGGAACGGCGGCAGGATATTCTCTGGACATCGATCGCCGTTGGCGTGGCCCTGCTGCTGTTCAGCATTCTGATCATCAATCATTTCCTTGGAGCAATTCTGGCACCGATACGGGACCTCGCCGGGCGAATCGGTCAACTCACCGATGGTGACTACCAGGAGCGTCCCCTGAATACTCACCAGAGTTCGAAGGAGATCGTTGCCATTGAAGAGCAACTCAACCAGCTGGCTCATCACCTGGCCGGCCTGAAAACAGCACGGGACCAGACCCTCGCCGCGTCCGAAGGTGCCCGGGAAAAGGCCGAGATGGCAAATCAGGCGAAATCTGAATTTCTGGCAACCATGAGCCATGAGTTGCGTACGCCCCTGAACGGGGTGCTTGGGATGGTCGATCTGATCCAGGAAGAACCGCTTACCCAACGCCAGCGCGAATACCTCAACACCGCCCGCCAGTCCACCGAGGATCTGTTGACCGTCATCGGGGACATCCTCGATTACTCGAAGATGGACAGCGGCACCCTGAAGCTTGAAAGCCAGGAGTTTAACCTTCGGGAACTGATTTCCAACTGCACCGCCACCTACCGACACCTCGCCGAGCAACAGGGCCTTGCCCTCAATCTCAAGTTCTTCGGCGACTGGCCGGACAACCCCGTAGTCATCGGTGACCCCGCGCGTTTGCGGCAAATTCTAGCGGGGCTGGCTGACAACGCCATCAAGTTTACTGGCGATGGCTTTATCAATATTCAGGCGGGCTTTTTCGCTCTGGAAGACAACTGCATCATTCTAAATTGCTCGGTCAGCGACTCCGGGTCCGGCATTCCGACCGAGCGCCTTCACGACATTTTCAACTCCTTCGAACAGGTCGACGGCGGAAACAGCCGGCTATACGGGGGCACCGGGCTTGGCCTCTCCCTGGTCCAGCGGCTGGTTGAACTCATGGGCGGGCACATTCAGGTGGAAACGGATCTGGGTAAGGGTTCCTCGTTCCGGTTTGAGCTGCCCTTCGAGCTGGCGGATCGACCCAGCGAGCCCGAACCGTCCGGTACACCGCCAAGGGAGACGATTAATGGCACCAGCCACGCTCTGGTGGTGGAAGATAACCCGGTAAACCAGCGCGTTGCCACAGCTATGCTCAAGCGATTGGGTTTCCATACCGATTCCGCCAACAACGGCAAGGAAGCACTGGACAGGGTGACCACTAACCACACAGGCTACGACATCATATTGATGGACTGTCAGATGCCCGTGATGGACGGATACGAGGCCACCCGCTATATCCGGGAATGGGAGCAGAGCAACGGGCAGATAGGGACACCGATCATTGCACTAACGGCAGACGTTCTGCCCGGGACAGAAAAGAGTTGTCTCGATTGTGGCATGAACGACTATCTGGCCAAGCCTGTTCGCAAGGAAATGCTGCGGGAAGTGCTCAGCCGCTGGATCAAGCTCTAGAAAGGTTCGGGCGCCCAGAGCCGGACGCCGGCACTAAGTCACGCCACCGGCTCGCGCATGGTGACAAACTCTTCGGCAGATGTCGGATGAATGCCCAGGGTGGAATCAAACTGGGCCTTGGTCGCACCAGCCTTGATGGCAACCGCCAGCCCCTGGGTAATCTCACCAGCGTCCGGACCCACCATGTGGGCACCCAATACTCGATCAGTCTCGTCGTCTACCACCAGCTTCATCAAGCTCCGTTCGTCACGACCACTGAGGGTGTATTTCATCGGACGGAACTCCGAACGGTAGATCCGCAGTCGATGCCCCGCTTCCCGGGCCTCTTCCTCAGTCAGCCCAACCGTTCCGATGTTTGGCTGGCAGAATACGGCCGTTGGAATCGCCGAATAGTCCATTTCGCCTTTGCCATCGCCGAATAAACGTCTGGATAGCACCATGCCCTGTGCCAGGGCAACCGGCGTAAGCTGAGGAGTTCCAATCACATCACCCAGCGCAGTAATTGAGGGCACGGCAGTCTGGAAGTGATCATCCACGACAACATGCCCCGAGGCGCTGAGCTGGACACCAAGATCAGTCAGACCAAGACCGTCAACCAGGGCACGACGACCGGTTGCCGCCATCACCAGGCCAGTCTCCAGGGTTTCGCCATTGTTAAGTTGAACCCGGTAATGGGCATTTTCGGCCTCAACCGATTCAATGGTCACCCCGAACTGCAGGTTTACGCCTTTTTTCCGCATTTCCTGTTCGGTAAACCGTCGGATGTCGCCATCAAACCCGCGCAGGAACAGATCACCGCGATACAGCAAGGTTGTATCAACACCCAACCCGGCCAGGATGCCGGCAAACTCCACAGCGATGTAGCCACCGCCCCAGACCACGGCCTGCTTCGGCAGCTGCGGCAGGTAGAACATCTCGTTGGACGTAAGAATGCATTCCTTGCCAGGCACATCCGGAATCACCGGCCAGCTGCCGGTGGCAATCGTGATGTGTTTGGCCCGATAGGAGGTATCCCCGACCACCACGGTATTGGCGTCTGTCAAGGACGCCGTTCCTTCGACGATGGTCACACCGGCGTTTTCCAGCAACCGGCCATAAATGCCATTCAGACGCTCGATCTCGGCATTCTTGTTGGCAACCAGCTTCGGCCAGTCGAAACTGACATCATCGAGTGGAACCTGCCAACCGTAGCCGGCTGCATCTTCCAGCTCATCGTGAACGTGAGCGCCGTACACAAACAGTTTCTTGGGCACGCAGCCAACGTTTACGCAGGTTCCGCCAAGATACCTGGATTCAACCACGGCCACCCTGGCGCCCCGCTGGGCAGACATCCGCGCGAGGCGAACGCCGCCGGAGCCGGCTCCGATAACGATCAGATCAAAATCCTGCTGGTCAGACACAGCTTCTCCCGTTACACATTTTAAAATCAGGTTTGGCCGGAGGTGGCCGTTTTGGTTTCCGGATGCACTTCCCTGAACAACACGTGATCTTCAAAATCGCCGAGCTGAATCTTGCCAAGGCTCCGGAAACCCTCGGATTCGTAAAACGGCAGATAACGGTTGTTACCCGTATCGAGCACCAACCCGCTGCCACGCGGGTTCTCGGCACAGAGTTTTTCAACGGTTTTCAGCAGCAACCGGCCGTAGCCGCGATTCTGGTATTTGGGATTAACCCCCATCATGGGCAACTGATGCGCCAGTGGTTGTGGCAACATGTCGCGAATTTTCTCGTGGTAGTCCAGATACCGACGTGTAGAGGCAAACCCCGTCGTCAGCACCATACGAATCCGCCAGCTGATCTGATCAGCCAGGTTCATCCTTAATTCGGGATCCCCGATGAACGCAACGGCCACAAGCGTGTCGTCAACCATCACGCCAATGGCATCCTGTTCGAGCTCAAAATAAAGGTCTATCAGCTCCCTTATGGTCGCCCTCACCCTCTGGTCGTAGCCGGGGCGCCGGTGATCAAACAGGTACTGGAACGTCGGTTCGTTCCGGTAGGCGTGAAACAGAATGGATCTGGCTTCATTCCGCGCCGTTTCGTCCAGGCGAACAATGGCTGGCTCGGATTTGTTCTTGTTGTCGCTGCCGTTACTCATCGCTTCCCTCTCCTGCGTCAGTTCCGGACAAAAGGCCCGGAATCTGGTTTTCAGAATCAGATGGCCAGTGTGAGACGAACGGAAACCCGCCCTGGCTCACTGGCCCTGTCCATGGCGGCCTGGTCAATGACGACACCATGGGTGCCATTCAATCGCTCTAACCAAGCGGCAACCTCTGCAAAAGGTGCATTCTCAAGCCAGACGCGGATGGCGTCTTCACCGCTGGGTTCAAAGCGCTGAAGTGACAGACCCGCCTCCCCGGCGGAACGGGTCACCAGAGCCATCAGGGCACGGCCATCCGCGGGTTTGTCTGCCGACGCCGTGGTGCTGGCACCGCCTGTGTTGCCAAGACGCTGAATTGTCCGTTGGTTTGCCTGCATCCAGGCCAGCAATTCGCCGGCATTGTCTCTTGCAGCTTCCGCCTGGTCGTAGAACCCGGCCGCCGGTCGCCAGACGGCAAAATACAGAAGGCCAAGAAAAACAGCGATGGCCAGCACCACCAAAGCCTGCTGGTCGCGACGGGGCAACTGGTCATACTGAGCAATGAGTTTGCCGACCGCCGGCTGATCCTTGATTCGGGAAAGCATACCTTAACCTCCTGAGACCGTCAGGCGGCCGCGGGCGCCGCTCGCTTCGTTCACCACCGAGCCAATCTGCGCCTCCAGCCCCTGGTTCGCGAGGCCGTTGCGCAGAGCGCTCAACCGGTCATAGCTATCGGCTTTTACGTCTACCACCAGCTCACCCCGTGAGCGGCTGTAATTCACTGAATTGAAATTCACTCCCTGACTGCCCGGCAAACGGGAATACTGTTGTCCTGTGTATTTCATCAGGGTGATAAAGTCCACCTCCGGCCCACTGGCGCCGGCAACCCGCAACTGGCCTTCGATCACGCGCCGGACGTTGCCGGCATGGGTACGCCGGTCATTCGGAAACGCATCGCGATAGATTGCCATGGCCTCGTTTCGCAGTTTTTCTGCCTGATTCTGATAGTAGAATCCCATTCCGGCATTCAACGCCACCTGAACCACGAACCAGACGGCGGCAACTGCGATGAGGGGTTTCCATGGTTTGAGCGGACTCGCCTTGCCCGATTTGGACGAGAACATGCCCTGGCACAGGTTTACCGGTTCGCACAGATGATGGTGATGGGCGTAGGCCAGCAGCTCCAGAGGCATGAGCTCAAGAACTTCCTTGCGAACCGCAAGCCGACCAGAACCGTTCAACTCCGAGATGGCCGATTGCTGGAGATCAAATTCATCAGCGGTGCCGTAAAGCGTGACCGGAATTTCAGCCACCACTTCCTCCGCAGACGGGGCAGCCAGCGTGTGAGCAAACATTCCCAGGTTCGCAGACTGCATACTCAGCCACTCGCCGCGTTCGCTCACCATCATTGCCGTTTCGCCATCCAGGCAGACCGACCAGCCGCCTTCGGTGCGCGGCAACAATGAGGCATCCGGAAAAATCGCTTCCAGGCGAGCATGCTCCCAGCCGCTAAAGAGATTCACCCACTGCCCCATACGTTCGCGATCAATGGCCGCGACTCGGTAGCCGTGATCGGTATGGGCGCCCAGCGCCAGATGAACAGAATCAATGTCCTGGGCAATCTGCTCCTCGACAGCGTAGGGCAACGCCTGATTGATAAATCGGCTTTGCTTCGCGGGAATATCAGCCAGACAATAAATCGCTTCTTCGCCGGGGATAAGGCCGATCAACAGAACATTATCCAGTGCATTCTGGCCGAGGGTATGCTCGATGGTTTCCCGGCTGTCGCCTGCGCCGCGAGCCTGCGCATCGCCACTGGCATCGTGCAGGACCCAGTTGAACATCTGGGCACCGGGGTCCTGGTCAGCGTCCGCAAACGGCGGTATTGGGCGGACGTAAAGGCGATAAGACATGATTATCCTTCTGAAATTGTGAAAGGCTCTTTGGTGATTCGGTTTTTCTGCCCGATATCCCTGTTAACCGTCTGGACTTCGCCTTCCGGAGTCCGGAACACGGTACTGACCATATTCACGACACGGTTATCGTAGGTAATCCGCGAGGCAACTTCAAAAAACCGTGTCTGCAACCCCAGTCCAACCGACTTGAGCCCGAGCCCGGCGAACTCTGGTAACGCCAGAAAGTCCTGGAGATTCTCGAACCGTTCCTCTTCCCGCTTCTCAAGAATAGACGCAGCCTGGGCGTCCGTCAGCTCTTCATGGAGAGAGCGGATCACCATGGCCGTCGCGGTGTTCACGTTGATCCCCGCACCATTTACAGGAAGTGCCGCCACGTGGGGCCGCAGGGCCCGATAAATCTCTTCGGTCATGCCTTCGATCAGGCGTAATTCGGTCACCGTGGTGAACGGCTGGTTGGCAGCCCGATAACCCTGCTCAGCCATCAGATACTGGCCGTCCTCGGCGCCGTAGGCCGTGACGGTCTGGTCGTTGGGGTCGATCCAGTCCACCAGCGAATCTACAGAAACTGCAGTAATCCCCAGTGCGGCAAACAACTGAACAAAACGATCTCTGACGATGGGGTCCACCTGGCCATTGGCGCCGACCAGGTCGTTCAGATTAAGGCGACCTCCGAGGTCGTCAATCTGAACCTCAGCCACGCCATTGTCATCCAGCGGCAGAACGGCTGCATTGGCGGCCCAGAACTCGTCAAGGCTATCGACCATCAGGTTCTCTTCCTTGTCCTCGTCATAATCCCTGCGCAGGATCTGGCGGGCGAACGCCTCGGCGCCAAGTGCGATACTCTGGCCCTGCTGTTGAGCCAGATAATGTCCCGCCTTGAACACTCGCAAGCTCTGCTGCTGGGTCATCCCCGAAGCAAGCATGACCACCAGAGCCATGGCCAGCAGCACCATGATCAGAGCAACGCCGCGCTGACGATTCGATAACCTCGGGGTCTGGCCCATCGCTACCTAGCCTCCCTGCCCCGTTGTACCGGTATTCTCTCCGGTTTGTTCTCCGGTAGCCTCTTCTTCTGTGCTTTCTTCTTCCGCTTCGCTGGCAGCCTGGTTGGCCTGGTTTACTGCACCCTGGGCAACGGCCGGATCAAAATCCGGTAAGGCAAAGGTCCGCACCAGCGTTCCAAAACGTTCATGTTCAAGAGTCACTTCCATGCCCAGCGGCAATGGAATATCCGGGCGGCTCCCCGGGGTCAGTCCGGCCATCACCTCATCGGTTGGCCATTGCGGTTGCCAGCTCCGGTTGGCATCCAGAAACCTTATTTCCAGGCGCTTTACGCCTTCCAGCAGCAGCACGTCGCGGCTGTCATCTTCCTGGCCCTGATCCACCATGGGCCAGTACCGGCGCCGCAGTTCGCTGCCAGTATATTCCCAACCGACACGCTGCAGGCCACTGCGGCGAATACCCAGGGGGTTCCGCCACCCCTGACGGGTCAGCAACAGGGAAAAGTCGTCCTCACGGCTGGAGAGCGCTGGTTGGAAATCACCGTAAATGTCCCTGGCAGGCCGGTTGACCACCTGCATGATATCGCGCTCAAGCAGGAGCATGGACCGTTGCAAACCGTCGAACTGTTCCGCCAGTTCGTTCACCCGATCACGGGAATTAACCACTCCGTTGATAACCTGCCAAACGCCAAGCCCGATAACGGCAGTGATGGTAACCGCGATCAAAACCTCAAGCAGCGTGAAACCACGTTGTTGCGGATGGCAGCTGTGTGCGGACGGGAACGTCATTGTGCCCCCACGAACGCCGACAGGGTATGGATCGGATCCGGCGCCGCGCCTTCCTCGCGATAACGGGCAACCGTGACCTCCACACGACGCATCTTCGCCTCGGCGGTTGCAAGAATCGCGGTGGTCACCCGCCAACGATACGGCCCGAAGTCGGTATCCTTGGAGTTCTCGGAGATACCCGGGATGTTTTCCTGCAGTCGAATTTCGTTAATTCGGTTATCTGCCAACCAGCTCGCCAGGGTTTTGTCCCGAACCCGTTCGTAACTGGAAATGTACTGGCTCCCAACTTCAGCCGCAGCCGTTGCAATCAGGCCGAACACAAGCAGGGCAATAAGTACTTCGATCAGGGTAAACCCTTTCTGCGTCCTCACCCGCTGCTCCCCTCATCGCCCGGTTTGCGCCACTCCATGGGCGACACCCCATCCGAGGCCAGAACGTGCATCGTGTCTGACCCGTTTCCGATGGTGAACTCAAGCTCGAACGGCGTTGTCTCGCCACTGGAGAAAAAAACGACGTCCGGCAACAGCGTATCTTCGGATGATGCCAGCCTTGGCGCGTCGCTTTCGATGAACTCGGTGACAGTGAGCCATTCCGGCAGGCTCCGGGCCCGGAACATACGCTCACCCGAGGCCTTCCAGTCGCCGGTCTGATCCTGGTAAGCCACGAACTGGTAGCCGTCTTCCTCCAGCTTCAGGCCCAGCTCCAGATTATTCAGAACCGCCTGCTCCGAGGCTGTCTGCATAAGCAGGTACAGCTCCCGGACCTCATTTTCCAGTTCGCGCTGCTGGGAGCTTCCCCCCATGGTAAACACGGCAAGCGAAGCCAGCAGACCCACAACCACCAGGACCACCAGTATTTCAATCAGGGTGAAACCGGTCTGTCGGGATCTGACCTGCACAGTGATTTAGCCCTCGGTGTCCCAGACGCTGATATCGGCAGCGTCTCCGTCGCCACCTTCCTGGCCGTCAGAGCCGTAGGAATACAGATCGTAGGGACCTTCGGTACCCGGGCTTACGTACTGGTATTCAGAACCCCAGGGATCCTCCGGCACGCTCTTCAGGTAACCGTCGGAATTCCAGTTCTTGGGCTCCGGGCTGCCACTTGGCTTGGAAACCAGCGCCTCAAGACCCTGCTGGGTGGAGGGATAATGGCTGTTATCCAGGCGATAAAGGTCCAGCGCATTTGCAATGTTGCTCAGCTGGGTTTCCGCCACGGTGACCTTGGCCTGGTCACTCCGACCCATGATGTTTGGAGCCACGATGGCCACCAGCAGGCCCAGGATCACCATCACCACCATGATTTCAATCAGGGTAAAGCCGCGGTTACGGTTGTGTGAATTGAGGTTTTTGGTCGTCATTGTCTCACTCGTTATTGGCATGGATTGCTTTGGTCCGGGCTCGTCGACGGACGCTCCGGCGCGGGTTTCATCCCACGAGATTACTCATATTCAGTATCGGCAGCATGATGGCCAGCACGATGATCAGCACCACCACGCCCATCACCAGTAGCATCATCGGCTCGAACAGCCCCACAATCGCAGCGATCTTTGATTGAAGGGTGTTTTCCTGCATGCGCGCGGTTCGTTCCAGCATGCTGTCCAGCTCACCACTGGCCTCCCCGCTGGCGATCATGTGCAGCATCATCGGCGGAAAATACCCGGTCTGATCAAGGGAACGGTGCAATGAGCCGCCTTCGCTGACCTTTCTGGCTGCATCCCGCAGTTCCTGCCGCAGAAAATCGTTGGATAACACCTCACCGGCAATGCGCATTGCCTCTACCAGCGGCACGCCACTGGTCGTCAGTATGCTGAGGGTGCTGGCATAGCGGGCAGTGTTAACGCCACGAACCATCCCTGAAAACAAGGGGAGATGTAACAGACGTTTGTGAAACCGCAGTCTAAACCCGGGCTTGGTCAGGAAAAAGCGGAACACCATCAATGCGGCGACCAGCAGTATAAATAGATAGACACCGTAATCCGCCAGAAATTCCGACACCGCAAGCATGGCCATGGTCAGCGTTGGCAACTCCTGCCCCTGCTTCAGAAACACATCGATGATATCCGGCACCACGTAGGTCAGCAGGAACACGACGATGGCAATGGCGACGATACTGAGAATGATGGGGTAGATGGCCGCCAGCTGAATTTTCTGGCGCGCCTCCTGACGGTTTTCGGTGTAATCCGCCAGCCGGTTCAGAACCAGATCGAGATGGCCGGCGTGCTCACCGGCCGCAACGGTAGACCGGTACAGCCTCGGGAATGCCCGGGGGAACTCACCCAGGCTGTCCGCCAGGGTGTAGCCTTCCATGACTTTCGCGCGTATGGCGATCAGCATGCTGCGTATTCTGGGTTTCGGTGACTGCTGAGCAGCAGCCGAGAGCGCCTGCTCAATGGGAATGCCGGACTGGATCAGGGTTGCCAGTTGGCGTGTAACCAGTGCCAGATCGGCCGCGGCCAGCGAACCCCGGCTGCTCAGGGGATTGCTCCTGGTCTGTTTCTCGGCGGCCGGCTCGACGGCCAGCGGCGTTAGGCCTCGCTCCCGAAGTTGCTGGCGAACGGCTCTCGGCGCATCTGCTTCCACGACACCTTGTTTTTGCTTGCCTCGGGAATCGAGAGCCTTGTATTCGTATGCTGGCATGGTTTACTGACCCCGGTGCGTAACGCGGAGTACTTCTTCCACCGTGGTCACACCATCCAGGATTTTCTGCACGCCGTCTGCGTGAATACTGGGCCCATGCTGGCGAGCCACCTTTTCCAGGTCCAGCTCACCGGCACGTTTGTGGATCAGAGAACTGATTTCCTCGGAGATCTCCACCACCTCATAGATACCAATACGCCCACGGTAACCGAGCTGGTTGCAATGGCTACAGCCGGTTGCCCGGTAAATGGTGGGCGGGTTGGCGGGATCCTGCTGCAGAAACTCGCAGTGCTCTTCTGTAGGTGTATACGGCTCCCGGCATTCCTTGCACAGAACCCGAACCAGCCGTTGGGCAACAATGCCCACCAGGCTTGATGAAATCAGGAAGGGCTCAATACCCATATCCATAAGCCGGGTAATCGCGCCAACGGCAGTGTTGGTGTGCAACGTGGAGAGGACCAGGTGGCCCGTCAGACTCGCCTGTACGGCAATTTCTGCCGTTTCCAGATCCCGGATCTCACCGATCATAACCACGTCTGGGTCCTGACGCAGAATGGCACGAAGACCCCGGGCAAAGGTCATGGCCACCTTGGTATTCACCTGGGTCTGGCCGATGCCGGGCAGGTTATACTCGATGGGGTCTTCAACAGTCAGGATGTTGCGGCTACGGTCGTTAATTTCCTGGAGCGAGGCATAGAGCGTGGTGGACTTACCGGAACCCGTCGGGCCAGTGACCAGCAAAATGCCATAAGGCCGGTAAATCAGCTTGCGCAGAACCTTCAGGTCCTGCCCCGCCATGCCCAGGGATTCCAGCCGTATGGCACCTGCCTGTTTGTCGAGCAAACGCAGAACCACGCGTTCACCGCTTGAAGACGGCATGGTCGACACACGAATATCAACTTCCCGACCAGCGACCCTCAGCGCAATACGGCCATCCTGGGGCACCCGCTTCTCGGCAATATCCAGCTTCGCCATGACCTTGATCCGGGACACCAGCAGCGGGGCCAGTGCGCGCTTGGGCTCTACCACTTCGCGCAACACACCATCCACCCGGAAGCGAACCACAAGGCGCTTTTCATAGGTTTCAATGTGAACGTCCGAGGCGCTGGTTTTCACTGCTTCAGTGAGAATGGCATTGATCAGACGGATGATTGGAGCATCGTCTTCCTGCTCCAGCAGATCCTCGGTTTCCGGCACGGAGTCAGCGAGGGAGGCCAGGTCCATGTCATCGCCGATGCCCTCCACCATCTGCATCGCTTCCGCAGAGTCGTTCTGATAGGCGGAATTCAGGGCCTGGTCGAAACGGTCCGGATCAATGGTGGCAAAACGGGCACGACCGCCACTGATACGGTTCGCTTCCGCCAGCGCAGAATGGGACGCACCGGGCCGCACCAGAATAACGGGCTCGCCGGAGTCCGAACGGGTCAGGATTACTCCGTTGCGCTTGGCAAAAGTAAACGGAAGACGGCCCAGCGGAGCATCCTGCGGCTGAAGTTCAGTGTCTGTGGTCAAGGTCGTCCTCGTTCGTGAAACCCTTTTCGATTCAACTAATTCAGAAAGGCTACCACAGGATATGGACCCGCTGAATAACTCTATACACTATACTCCCAATAAAACGTTGCAGTCTGATAACCTGTGAGCTTTTTCCCGGCCCACAAACTTGCATTCAGGATGATCAATGCTCCTAAACAATGAACGGTTTCCCCTGATTCTCGCGCTCGTGGCAGGGGCGGCCATGGTCGCCCTGACAGCCTGGCAGGGTTACCGTTTCTGGCAAATGGAAGGCCAGCAGGGACAGTACGATAACGTGCAGCCACTGGTCTCCGACCCGGCCGCCGGTCGCGAGCCACCCAGCGTGGACCTTTCCTCCCTGGAATTGTTCGGAGCTGCATCCGGCGAAAGCGAGCCGGTAGAAATGGATACCGAGAATCTCCCTGAAACCAACCTCCGACTGTTCCTTCGGGGCGTACTGGCCGCGGATGGTGATTTCCCGGGCAGCGCGCTGATCGAAGATGACAAAAGTAAAACCGAAGCCTACCTGGTGGGTGACGAACTGCCCGGCAATGCCACACTGCGCTCGGTACATCCGAACCGGGTGATCATTGAACGCTCCGGCAAACTCGAAAACCTCTACTTCCCGGAATCCGAAGACCGCAGCGGCATATCCTTCACGGCCGACCAGCAGGCAGAGCCTTCGCCCGCCGTCCAGCAGGCTGCATCCCCCTCACCCTCGAGAGCGCCCGCTTCTGCCACCAGCGATGAGCAGCGCCGGGAGGAAATCCGCCGGCGCCTTGAGCAGCTCAGGGAACGCCTACGGAACAATAACTGAGGCGCGCTATGGAAACGGCCGCCCTTCAGATACGCCGCCGTTCCACGCTTCTGCCTGCATTATTGCTCGTGGTCTCTCTTGTGAGTGCCTTCGAGCTGGGCTCCCGTCTGATGAACTATGTTCAGGAAGAATTCGGAACCGAAGCCCACCAGCGCCTTGAAAACTGGCAGCGCCTGCATGCTCTTGCCGCAAACGCCCCCATCGACCGGCAGCTCCGGCTGGTAAACTCCTTCTTCAATCGAGTCACGTTTGTCAGCGATATCCGCCACTGGGGCGAGGAAGACTACTGGGCAACCCCGGTAGAACTGCTGACCACCAACGGTGGTGACTGTGAGGATTTCTCAATTGCCAAATACCTGACCCTCAAGTCCATGGGCGTGCCCGATGATCAGCTCCGGATCGTGTATGTCAAAGCGCTGGAACTGAACCAGGCCCACATGGTGCTGGCGTGGTACCCGGAGCCAGACGCCGATCCGTTGATTCTGGACAACCTGATAAATGACATTAAACCTGCATCTCAACGTACTGATCTTGAACCCGTTTACAGCTTCAACGGTGAAGGCCTCTGGCTGAACCAGTCCGGCGGAGCGCGCACCCGGATCGGCGAAGCGGGCAAACTCTCACGGTGGCAGGACCTGAACAGCCGGCTGACGGAATCGCTCCGACCCTGAGCGGGTTGCCAAAGCCAGCCACTGGCGGCAAATGACAGGAACCATGGCGCCAAGCGACAGCGGCGAACCACGCAGAGCCTATAGAATGCGCCACATTCGTTTTTAATCTGGAGAATAAAGCACATGCGACGCTGGAACGGCTGGGGCGACGAGGGATTCAATCTGGCAATGCCGGAACAGGGCCAGGACTTTCTGGCATCACGCATCGGTAGTGGCCGGCCTCTGGCGGACGCGACCCTGGATTCTGTTTGCGCCAAAGTACCGGAAACCCGCCTTACCCGGCCGGCAGACCTGGTATCACTGATCGATACAGGCCCGGAAGCACGAGTGCGGCATGCCCGCGGCCAGAGTCTTGCGGACTGGCTGGCCATGCGCAGCGGCGAGTTTGGTGTGTTCCCCGATGGCGTGGCCTACCCTACCACCAGCGAAGAGGTTCAAACCCTGCTCTCCTGGGCCGCGGAACAACACATTCACCTGATTCCCTACGGTGGCGGCACCAGTGTGGCCGGGCACATAAATCCGGTGGATAAAGGCCAGCCAGTACTGACTGTGGACATGAGCCGGATGAATCGCCTGATCGACCTGGACACGGACAGCCAGATCGCGACGTTTGGTGCGGGAACACCCGGGCCACTCGTTGAGTCCCAACTCCGGGCCCATGGCTACACGCTGGGGCATTTCCCCCAGTCTTTCGAGCTTTCCACCGTCGGCGGCTGGGTAGCCTCCCGATCCAGTGGCCAGCAATCCCTGCGCTATGGCCGTATTGAACAACTCTTTGCCGGTGGCCGCGTCGAAACCCTGCAAGGCACCCTTAACCTGCCCACAATACCGGCCTCCAGCGCAGGTCCGGATATCCGTGAGATGATTCTGGGCTCGGAGGGCCGCATTGGGCTGATTACCGAGGTGAAGGTGCGGGTTACTCCGCTGCCCGAACACGAGAGCTTTCATGTGGTCTTTTTTCCGGATTGGGAGAGTGCCCGCACGGCCAGCCGCCTGCTGGTGCAGACCCGAACCCAGTTATCCATGCTCAGGCTCAGCAATGCCGTAGAGACCGAGACCCAGCTCGCGCTGGCCGGCCACCCCCGGCTTATCGGCATGCTCGAGCGTTTCCTGTCGCTGAGGGGCGCTGGTGAGGGCAAATGCATGATGACCTTCGGGATCACCGGCTCCCGACTGCAGACCCGAAACGCCCTGAAAGAGGCCCGAAGCATCTGCAAGGCCCAAAACGGCGTCTATACCGGCACGCGGCTCGGCGACAAATGGGCGGCCAAGCGTTTTACCATGCCCTATCTGAGAGAGGCCCTCTGGCAGATGGGCTATGCTGTCGACACTCTGGAAACGGCCACTGACTGGGACAACGTCGACAATCTGCTGGGTCTGATCGAGACCAGCCTGCGTGACGGGCTGAAAGACCAGAACGAGAACACCCATGTGTTCACCCACCTCTCCCACTTCTACAGCCAGGGCTGCAGCATCTACACCACCTACGTGTTCCGGGTGGGCGACAGCTACGAGGAAACACTCGCGCGCTGGCAAACGCTCAAAACCAGCACCTCTGAACTGATCGTGAACAACCGCGGCACCATCAGCCATCAACACGGTGTCGGTAAGGATCACGCCCCTTATCTGCCGGTGGAAAAAGGCGAACTGGGCATGTTGGCTATACGTTCCCTGTGCAGCACCTTTGACCCGGACGCGATCCTGAACCCGGAAACACTGGTCAAATGAGCGCAACGCCGAATGGGAGCCCCAACATGACCCGGAGTGAAATCCTCAATGCGCTGCGTTCAGGGACCAACGAATTTGATGTGGTGGTGGTCGGCGGCGGAATTACCGGCGCCGGCGTGGCACGGGAAGCAGCAGGCAGCGGGCTGCGCACGCTTCTGGTAGAACAGAAGGACTTTTCCTGGGGTACCTCCAGCCGGTCCTCGAAGATGGTGCACGGTGGCCTCCGGTACCTGGGCAGCGGGCATTACGGTCTGACCCGGGACGCCGTGCGCGAGCGGGAACGGTTAATGGCGGAAGCACCGGGGTTAATTGAGCCCCTGCGCTTCATCATGCCGCACTTCAAAGGCCAGTTCCCCGGACCGCGCCTGTTCCAGACACTGCTTCGGGTTTACGACTTGATTGCCCGCAACCAAAGCCGCCACTTTCTGACCCCGGCCGAATCCATGCTCTGGGTGCCGGGCCTGACGAGCGAAAACCTCGCTGGCGCCAGCGGTTTTACCGATGCAGTCACCGACGACTCGCGCCTGGTCCTGCGCCTGATTGCCGAAGCCCGGCGGGACGGCGCCATGTGCCTGAATTACACACGAGCCGATGAAATAAAGCGCAGCAACGGCGATGTATCCGGCTTGCTGATTCAGGCCGAGGAAAACGATACGCCCATTGAGGTCTTCGCGCCCCTGGTCATCAATGCCACCGGTGCCTGGGCAGATCGGCTGCAGTCCAGCAAGACCTCTGAAGACGCCATGCACATCCGACCCCTGCGTGGCAGCCATCTCGTGCTGCCCTGGTCCAGCCTGCCGGTGTCCTGTTCGGTTTCCCTGTTTCATCCGGAAGATGGCCGCCCGGTGTTTGCCTTCCCATGGCTGGGCACCACCGTTCTCGGCACCACCGACATCGACCATGAGGGCAGCCTGGATCAGGAGCCGGTGATTTCTGAATCCGAGACCGCCTACCTGCTTGAGATCGCCTCACGATTGTTTCCGGGCAGCCCCATTACGCGAAACGATATCCTTTCGACCTGGGCCGGTGTAAGGCCGGTGGTAACCGATGGCACGGGTAAGTCACCGTCCAAGGAGAACCGGGAACACGCACTTCGAGTGGATCGGGGGCTGGTCAGCATTGCCGGCGGCAAGCTCACCACCTTCCGGGTCATCGCCCGCGAGGCGCTGGTCCAGGGGCTTGGGGAAGGCTCCAGCGAAGTTCTGCGGCCCGCATCCAAACCGGTGTTTCAGCGCACAGATCACCCCTCAAGGCCAGCCACCATTAGCTACCAGTGCTGGCAGCGACTGCAGGGGTTCTATGGCCCCGAGCTTGATCAAATGCTTGCTTCGGGCCCACTGGAGCCTGTCACTCCGAATCGGGCTACCGACCTGCTCTGGGCGGAGCTTTGCTGGGCGTGCCGGAGAGAAGATGTGCAGCATCTGGATGACCTGCTTCTGCGCCGAACGCGGTTAGGTATGGTGCTACCGAATGCCGGCGAAGCTCTTCTACCGGAGATTCGTAACCACTGCCAGCCCCTGCTTGGCTGGGCTGACCAGCGGTGGGAGGAGGAACAGGCCCGCTACCTGTCGACCTATCACAATGCCTATTCGCTGCCACCTCAGGAGGCCTCCGATGCCAGCTGAGCCGCTCATCCTGGCCATCGACAATGGCACCCAGAGCGTTCGGGCGCTGCTCTTCGATACCCGTGGCAATCTGGTGGGCAAAGGCAAGCAGGAAATAGAGCCCTATTTTTCGAGAGAGCCCGGCTGGGCCGAGCAGCACCCGGACTACTTCTGGGAGCAGCTCGGGGAAGCCTGCCAATTGCTCTGGAACTCCACAAACGCGACACCGGATCAGGTTGCCGGCGTTACCGTGACCACCCAACGCGGCACCGTCATAAATCTGGATGAAAATGGACAGCCTCTACGCCCGGCAATCATCTGGCTCGACCAGCGACATGCAAGGGTCGAAGGCTCCGTCAAAGGGCCCTGGGGATGGCTGTTCAAAGTTGCCCGTCTGGAAGACACTATCAACCGGTTCCGGGAAAAAACCCAGGCCAACTGGATCGCCCAGAATGAACCCGAGATCTGGGCCAAAACCCGGTATTTCCTGCTGCTGTCTGGCTATCTCAACTACCGACTCACCGGAGAATTCCGGGACTCGACCGGCAGCCAGGTGGGATACCTGCCATTCGACTATAAAAAGCATCGCTGGGCCGGCCGGCGGGATTTCAAATGGCAGACGATGCCAGTCGAGCCTTCCATGCTGCCTGAGCTGGTTGCACCCGGCGAAACACTGGGCCATTTGACCGACGAAGCCTGCAAGCACCTGGGCCTGGCAAAAAGCCTCCCAGTAATCGCCGCAGCTTCCGACAAGGCCTGTGAGATTCTCGGCTCCGGCGGGCTGACACCCGATATTGGCTGTATGAGCTATGGCACCACTGCCACCATCAACACCACCAGCCAGCGTTACGTCGAACCGATCCGGCTAATGCCGCCCTATCCGTCTGCGTTGCCCGGCCATTACTCGACGGAGGTCATGATCTACCGGGGTTTCTGGATGGTGAGCTGGTTCAAGCGGGAGTTCGGGCTGAGAGAACAGAAACTGGCCGAGGAACGAGGTATCGAGCCGGAAGCGCTGTTCGATGAACTGGTCAAGGCAGTGCCACCAGGCTCCATGGGCCTGATGCTGCAGCCCTACTGGTCACCCGGCGTACGCCAGCCGGGGCCGGAAGCGAAAGGCTCCATCATCGGGTTCGGGGACGTTCACACCCGCTCCCACATTTATCGCGCCATCCTCGAAGGTCTTGCCTACGCGCTCAGGGAAGGAAAGGAGAAAATCGAGAAGCGAAGCGGCGTGAAAATCAGGAAGTTGCGAGTGGCCGGCGGTGGCTCACAGAGCGATGCAGCGATGCAGCTTACCGCCGATGTGTTCGGGTTACCGGCCGAGAGGCCTCACACCTATGAGACCTCCGGGCTCGGCGCCGCCATTGATGCGGCTGTCGGGCTAGGGCTGCATCCGGATTTCGACACCGCCGTGGCGAATATGACCCGGGTTGGCGACGTTTTTCATCCAAACGAAGAAACCCGGGCTCTTTACCAGCGGCTGTATTCCGAGGTTTACCTGAAGATGTACCCTCAGCTTCAACCCCTGTACCGGAAAATCCGCGAGATTACCGACTATCCCCGGTAACGCTCTCAGCGACCAACTCTGCGGTAATCGCAGAGAGCGTCCAGCCCAGGTGACCGTGACCGGTGTTGTAGAACACGGTCGGCAGGCGGCCTGGCCCAACCCTTGGCATCATGTTGGGCAGCATTGGCCGCAAGCCGGCCCAGGGCACTACCTTGCGAGTGCAGACACCGGGGAAGCACTGCTCAACCCAACGGGTCAGCGGGCGGATGCGGTCGTCCTTGATATCGCGGTTGTAACCGCTGAACTCGGCGGTACCGGCAACCCGGAAACGGCCATCGCCCAGGCGACTGGTGACGATCTTGGTGGCATCGTCGAGCAAACTCACGGTCGGTGCCGCCTTTTGCGAGGCTTCGTCGTCCAGCTCCACGGTAATTGAGTACCCCTTAACCGGATAGATATTCACCCGGTCACCCAGCTTTTTCGCGAGCCCGCGACTGCCGACGCCGGCACAGATCACAACGCCGTCGAACGTGTCCCGGGATTGTTCGGTACCATCGTGGGCGGTCACCCAGGCATTGCGCTCATCGGCGCTCAGCTCGGTCACCGTGTGGCCGTAACAGGTTTTTACGCCCAGCCGCTTGATGGCATCCGCCAGTCCATTGGTGAACTTGTGAATATCACCGGTGGAGTCACTCTCTGTGAAAAACCCGCCGTAATAGTTGCCGGCCAGGGTCGGCTCGATGGATTTCATTTCCTCCGGGGTCACCGAACGACGCTCAAGGCCACCAGCCGCCAGCAGGCGCGATACCTTTTCAGCGTGATCAAACCCGGCCTTGTCCCGGTAGATGTGCAGGATACCCTGCTTCTTCAGATCGAAATCGATGCCTTCTTCCTGCGCCCAGGCAAACAGGTGATCGCGGGCAGCAATGGCCAGGCGAGCGGTTTCCGTAGTGTTCTTCTCATACTGGGGAATGGCGGCAATGAACTCGGCGAACCAGCTCAGCTTGTGCCAGGAAGGCTTCGGGTTGACCAGCAGTGGCGCATCCCGGCGGGACATCCACTTGATGCCCTTCATCACGGTCTGCCAGTTGTTCCAGACCTCTGCGTTAGAAGCGGAGAGCTGCCCACCGTTGGCGAAGGAGGTTTCCATCGCCGCATAGCGATGCTTCTCGTAAACCGTAACGTCAAGCCCGCGCTTGGCAAGGGTGTAGGCCGTGGTAATACCAGTGATACCACCGCCAATTACTGCGATTCGCTTCATTCCAATCTCCGTGAGCGCCAAGGGTTTCCTCCCTGCTCGAAATGGCAGAAAGCACCCCTTCCGTCACGGGACCTGAGAGATTCACGAGCCGTTTTAACGAAAACGGCCGCTTGCTCCTTCGGTGTGCCGACTGACGCGATTGTCGGCAGCTCTTCGGAAAGTATTCATGTCAGCGGTCCTTTTGCCTGAGAGTTTCCGGGGCAGTTGCTCCTTCGGCGCTGATCGCAAGGGATTCAGTCTCTCCCGCAGACATGTCTGATTGGTAATAAAACCCAACCCACGGGCCTAAACATAGCAAATAACCGGAAGGCATGAAACCAAAGCATTGGTGTCACAGGTGTGGCAAAAATTGACCAACGTCAGACAATCTAACACCCATCTGCCTTACGCTTATACATACAGAACCAGATCGTCTGAGATAGACGCGGCGTTTTGAGCGCACCGTCAAGCTGTTATCCGGCAATCATGCTCTGTCCGAATAGTTGTTGCGGTCTTCGGCCCATGCATTAAGGAGTATGACCATGTCCCGTACAAAAACAATTAAGCATCTGATAAATGCGCCTTTAATTGCTTCAATGGCTTTGTTGAGCGGATGTTTTCTGGATGGCTCAAGTTCTTCGAGTAGCTCGAATACAACGCCCTCAACGGAGCAACCTGCAATCTCGGAAAAAGTACTCGACAGTGCCGCTTCGTTCCTGGGAGCGGCAACTGGCAAAGAAATACCTTTGACCATTGATTCCGTTGTTTTTGTCAATTCCGCACTGGGACTCAACGACGTTCCCACAGATCCGAAAAACCTGTATGGCGACCTCTGGATGGTGGTGCGTGATGAGTACGGTGTTCCGGTACTGGACGGAAATGGTTGCATACAGCCGATTTCGTCCGAAACCATAACCTGGCCGGACGGCAGCGAGCACGATACCGTCCCGATGGTTGTTGAAGAATTCGACGACACCGAACTGGACTTTGCCTGCACAGTGGTAGAAGGCTATGAGACCTATACCATCGAGCTGGAAATTGGGCGCCTGAACATGATCAGGACCGTCACCCAGAATCCAGCCGTCTTTGCCCGGGCACTGGCCGAGGCGGTCGACAACATCAATGCGTCTACTGCCATCAAAACCGATCCCGCAGGCAGACTGGTGCTGGTAACGGAAGTTGATGGTGAACTGGTTGAGAAGACCATAGACTCACCCCGTGAAAACCTCGCTCTGTACTATGCGCTCCTCAAAGAAGGACGAATCGCTGGTTACGGACCCGAGAGCCGCGAAGGCGGGCAGGTGGTTCCACCTGAATGGAAGGAAATCCGCGATGATCTGGAACTGGGCGACCTTTCCTATCTGCGGGACGGAACGCCAGGCCGTACCGGTGGTGTGAGTCTGCATGAGGGTTATGCAGATCTTTCAAACATGACGCATAACCGCATGACCGATTATGTAACCCAGTTTGTTTCCTATGTTCAGTACATCGACTCAGGCTCCACCTGCCTGTATGAAGATCAGGTTGCGAATGCCTGGAGCCGCATCTTCGACCTGGAAGACTACTACGGCGAAAACATTGCCGGCTTCACAACCCATGCCGACGATGCGAGACGGACCATCGTCTTTACCCATGATGTCATTCAGGACATGCCGGAAACCCCGCTGGAGACCCTCCCTCCCAACAGCTTTGATTTAATGCATGCTGCGGCGGCATTCCTCGGCGGGGCCTCCAACAAGAGCGTTCCACTGACCATTGATGGGCTGGTCTTCCTGAACACAGTGCTTGGGCTGAACGAGGGCGTTGAGTTCACCTATAAGGGCGAAGTATTCGGCGATCTCTGGCAGCTCGAGCGGGATGAAAATGGCGTACCCGTCCTTGACGCAAACGGTTGCCCGCAGCCGATCTCGGTGAACGGCGGTTTTGTTCCCATGGAACTGGACGAAACCGGTGAATGCATCATCGTGGCCGGGTTTGAAGACGACGTCATCGAGTTGGAACTCGGACGCCTGAACGTGGCCCGGGTTGCCCTTAGCAATCCTCGGGTACTCGATCGAACCCTTAATGACGTAATGAACTCCATCAATGCCTCCGTCGGCCTGAAACTCGACCTGTCCGGTCGACTCGCTTACGGCGTCGACGATGGTACCGGTAATCTCAGTCACTATCAGACCGTCGACTCCCCTCTTGCTGGCCTGGCTCTGTACTGGGCGCTTATGCGCTGGGGCAAGCTGGAAGGCACGATAGAAGTCATGGACGAGGGCACCTGGGTTACCAAGCAGATCGCTATTGAGTTGCCGGACCAAGTGCTGGCCGATGAAGGCCTGCTGTTCCTCAAACACGGCACCGCAGCATGCCAGGGCAATGCCGCAGAATGCGGTGTCAAGCGTCTTGTTAGCGGCTACGTTGATTACAGTAACTTCAGCCATACCACTGAATCGATCTACTCTGGGGTGGATGTAAGTTATGTGGAACGCCAACCAGACAACCTGAGCTGCGCTTACATCGACAAAACAGACGACCTCTGGATCCGTGTACTTGACAGCGATAGCTACACCGGCAGCAACATCGAGGCATTCGTTAAACAGGCCGAAGATACCCGTAACGTGATCCAGTTTATCCATACAGTTATTCAAGATCCCGTGGCTATCTGATAGCCGTCCGGTCCTGGACCCGGTTCAGAAAGCGACCCCTGCTCCGGCAGGGGTTTCTTTTTTCCCGCCAGGATGAGTTAAGGTAAAAGGCATGAAACACGCCGCGAAGACCCGCAAACAGCTCCAGCAGCAACTGGAACAGGCCCATGACTACGAGCAGTGGTGCGAGGCCGCTACCGCGCTCGATGACATGGACGGGCTGCTGGCCTGGCGTGAGCAGGAAGAAACCGGGATGCTGCATGAAAGCCTGATGCGCAAGCACATGGGCCTCATGGACCATTGCAGGCAGAATGGCGACACGCGGCGACTGATCCGGATACTTCAGGAAAGCCTCTACCGTCACCTGGGCGAATTATCCAATCCCGATCTTTACACCGTGGCGCGCAGCGGCACCAATCGACTGGTAGGTGAATTCCTGGATGCCGTCGAGACGTCCATGGAATTCATTTGCGACCATCCTATCCCGGAAGTGACAACCGCCAGAAAACTGAAAATGTTTCAGGACGCCGAGCGGGTCTATGGCCGGCCGGCCCTGATGCTCAGCGGTGGTGCAGCCTTTGGTATTTACCACATCGGTGTCACCCGGGCGCTCTGGCGACAGGACCTGCTGCCGGATGTGATGGCAGGCTCCAGCATGGGTGCCATCGTGGCGGGTGCCATCTGCACACGGGACGACAAGGAACTGGCAGAGTTTTTTAACCATCCGGAACGGATTCACCTGAATGCCTTCCGCTGGCTCGGCGTCACCGAAGGCTTGAGGGCGGGCCATGCCATGGATCCGCGCCAACTTCAGGAGCATCTCCAGCACAATCTGGGCAGCGTCAGTTTCAAGGAAGCGTATGAGCACAGTGGCCGAACACTGAATATCTCCGTCTCCCCCACCCGTACCCAGCAGAAGCCACGGCTGCTCAACTGGCTGTCCTCACCGGCTGTGCTGGTGGATTCGGCTGTGATGGCCTCCTGCGCCGTGCCGGGCATATTTCCGCCTGTGGTTCTTCAGGCCCGGGAATCAAACGGTCGTCGGGATACCAGTGTCCCCTACATGCCCACCGAAAGCTGGATTGACGGCAGCGTGCATGGCGACCTGCCACTGATGCGCATGGCACGCCTGCACAACGTGAACAAAACCATCGTAAGCCAGGCCAACCCCCACGTGGTGCCATTCATCAGTCACCACGACCAGAGTGGCATAACGGCCTGGGCCAAACGTGCGGCAGTCTCCCTCGCCCACGGCCAGATTGCCACGGCGCTGAAACTGACCAAGCAAAGCCCACACCCCGGCATCATCCGGCCACTCATCGAGCAGGCCTACGCCATGACCAGTCAGCAATACCTCGGGGACATCAACATCCATTTCCCGCCCAAGGCGTCCCTTTACCGAAAGGTCCTCTCCAACCCGAGCCCTGAAGATCTCGAGATGTATATCAATCTTGGTGAACAGGCCACATGGCCACGGCTGGCCATGATCAAGGACCAGACCAGGATCAGCCGGGCATTTGACGTGTGCATTAGGCAGTTAGAGTCAGATCTTGAGAAAGAAGGCGAAGAAACGTCAATGGCCTGAGTGCACTTGGCCTCTACCCCTGTTCAAACTCCCGAACCAACTCCTGCAGGAAATACATCCCGGCGGAACTCAGGAAACAGCGCCCTGCACCGGCTCGAAACAGGAGGTGGCGTTTATCGAGGTAGTCCAGAGCTTCCGGCAGGCCTTTCTCAAACCGTGCGGCCCTCAGGATTTCCTGGCATTCCTCATCGCTCGCCAGGGCCGATAGGTCTTGCTCGTTCAGCCCGGCGTCGGGCCGGCCAAGGTATTCAAGATCCCGACCGCTGCGTGCGAAGTAACGCCCAATCAACAGTAGGATTACCTGCACGCGGAAGGCGTTCTCGTCGTGCTCTTCATTCTCGTCGTCACTGCTTTCCTTGAGGAAGAAAAACGCGCCGGTTTCGTTGAACACCAGCTCGCTGCCCAGATGCTCATAGAAGGTCCGGAAATGGGACAGATGGTTATACAGCAGGTTGTAGAGCGGATTGGCACGCAGCTCGGAGCGGTTGCTGTCCCACACATCACGCACAATCACCCGGCCGGCCTGGAATTCCCGGTAGATCGCGGCGCTGTGGGCCGGGAGGATTTCTTCAAACTCAGACATTCTGTTGCTCCAGGCGACGCTTTCGGTAGACAAACTGTTCACTGTCGGTTGACTGATCAAGGATTCGGAAGCGGTTGGTAGTCACCACCTGCAGGCCCTCGGGCGGCGAGTTTACCAGCCGGTTTAACGCTGCCAGCAGGTCCGGAAAGCGATAGCCCGGGATGAAGCCATCCAGGCGCCCGTGAAGCTCACGTACCAGATCGGTTGTTGGCCGCAGTTCCAGAGTCTCCAGCCATTGATAGAGCTGGTTGATGCGCTGGACATCGATCCGGGTATGGCGACCACTGCCATCCACTTCCTGCAAAACCGGCACTTCTGCCTTGCGTCGGAGGTCGTTCAGGCGCAGGTCCAGTTCGCTGAACAACAGCTGGTAGTAGCTGGAAGATTCACCGAAGGCGTAGTGTTTCGGGCGTTGCTGGGCACGGAGGCCGATCAGGAAACCGATGCTGCGGGCAAAGTCTCCACCTTCCAGCCTCTTTCGTTTCAGGCTGAGAGTCTCGGTTTCGCCCTTGAGTTCCTGCAGTTTGCCGTAGAAATACTCCATGGCGTTGTACTGGACCATTCCCTGGCGCGTCTTGCGCAGGAAGTGCTCCACCTCCTGGGCCACCGCCTGAATGGGTTTGTACAGGGCGTTCAGGCTGATGGACGAACGGAACAACTGGTCTGCCAGGCTGTGATCGCCGTGATTTTCCAGCAACCGCACCATCGCTTCCAGGGTTTCGAACAGGTTGCTGCCATCCGGCAGCCGTGTATCCGGGTTCAGGAACACCAGGGTCGGCTTGATGTGGCGCTCGTACAGGGTAACGATCTGCTCAAACAGGTTCTGGCGGAACTCCAGGAATTTCTCGGGCGCCCGGCTGGCGTCGCCGGACAGGTCCGCAAGCTGCGCACTGATGGTCTGCATGCGCAGGACATTCTGGCGCAGCATGCCGATGAGCTGGCTCACCCGCTCGTTCAGATCATCCCTCAGTTCGGTGTAGTCCGGATCCGCCTCGCTGAAAGTGCTGGTCTCGAGCCGATTGCGCACGTCCCGAAGGGTAACCAGATGGCCGCGCAGGCGGGCATCGGTCAGTTCCTGGTACAGCGACGCGTTGCAGGCGCGCATCAGGTTGATCAGGGCATCCTGGAACACCAATCGACGTTCACCTTCGGCCTTGATGATGTCGATCACCAGGCCACTGCGGAACAGATTGTCGGTATTCAGCGCAAAACGCACCCGATCCCGGTCGGCGTTGCCAAGGGTGCGGGTGTAGTCCATCACCTCGGCCACCAGATCGCTCTCGCGGATATACCGGGCTTCGTTCCGGTCCATCCGCTCGATCATCCGGAACAGGATCTTCGGGTGCTCGAACAGCAGCCGGGTGGTATCCAGGGTGCTGAAGCGTTTACTCATCCACCGGCTCCATCAAGCTGGCTTGGGTCTGGTCAGCCCAGTGGCTCATGGCCTCGCCGTTGGTGAAGCCCTCGGCCCCACCCCAGAACACCAGGGTGCGCTGCGGGCTGTACGGCTTCGCGGTGCGCATCTGCCCTACTTCCAGGTGCCGGCCGATCAGGTAAATCACTTCCGCGCTGGCACTGTGAGTGGCCGCAGAGAACAGGTTGAAGCCCTGCTTGCGGAGACGCTCCAGCAGCGACGGCATCTGGCTGATGTCCACGCTGGCCAGCTCATCCAGCACCATGGGGAACGACAACTGAACGCCCGGGTACAACACCCGTTTCAGCAGCCGGTACACCAGTTCCAGATTGATCAGGGCCGTGGTGGAGGTGGACTGGCCCTTCTTGTCGAGGCTTGTGGCGTTTTCCTTGCGGGTACGGTAGGAAATGCCGGTGATCACCTTGTCCATGGTCAGGCGCTTGCTGCCGCCCTCCCCGAAAAAGTCCGCCACAAACACCCGCAAACGATCATAGAACGCGTCGGACTGCAGCTGGTTGCCATAGGGGTCGATGTTGTTGGCTTCTTCCACCAGATTGCGGAATTTCGGATCGGTGTGGATATCCACGCGGATTTCCACCAGATCGTTGATGCGCACGCCTTCCAGCTCGCGGTTCAGCTGCGCTTCGAAACGGGAAATGTGCTCGTGATTGGATTTCAGGGCCTGTCGGTAGCTGGCCACGGTTTCATTGTGGATACCCACCTGCTGCTCCAGCACATTCCAGCGCTCTGCCATGCCGGCAAACAGATCTGAGAGGCCTTTGAACGTTTCCCGAATAGCCGATGACGCGGGGCTGTCTTTCTGTAGTTCGCCTTCGGTATCTTCGTGGATGCCGAGATACACGAACTGGCGAAGGTGGTCGAGGATACTGCGACGGCGCTCCTCCAGGTCGTCCAGCTGGGTTTGCAGGTCGTCAAATGCCGCCACAGACACCTGTTCGGTGTCCAACGGCTGTTCCGCTTCCACCGCTTTCAGATGCGGGAACCGGTGCTCTACCGTGCCAACGCTCCGGCTGAGGCCCGCCAGCTCCCGTTCCCGCTCCTCGATCCGCTCTTTTTCGGCCCTGGCTTTGGCGGCCTTCTGCTGCACCGCATCCTGCTTTTCCTGCTCCAGCCGGGCCTGCTCTTCCAGTTTGGCCAGCTGTTCCTCCGCCGCCTGCTTTTCCTGGGTTGCGTCCCGAAGAGTGGTCGCAGTCGCCGGGTAACGCTGCAGCGTTTCCAGATCTTTCTCGATGGCACGGATCTCTTTCTCGGTGCGCTCGATCAATCGTGGCCGATCGTGTTCCTGATTGGCAGTGTCCGACAGCTCGGCCCGCTCCTTTTCCAGCCCATGAAGCTCACCTTCAATATGCCGGCGCTGCTCTGCAAAGTCAGTCTGCCGCGCTGGCTGGGCCTGATATTCGGCATCGAACCAGTCAAAGCCTTTCTCAGTAGGCACAAACAGCCCGGCGAATGCCTCGATGGCCGCCTTGCTGTCGGCGTCCAGATCCTGGCCGGGGCTCGCCATCACCAATCGGGGGTCCACCGCCCGCAGCGGTGCGGCGGTGGCCTCGTCCAGCTGGTTCTGAAGCTGCCAATGTTGCTTGCTTTCCCGTTCCTTCAGGGATTCCAGCTTGCGCTCAAGCTCCTGCTTCTTTTTCTGGATCTGTTCCAGCCGGATCTCGGCCTGGGCGGCACTTTTCAGGGCGGCCAGGTGCCCTTTCTTGCTATCGAGTTCCTCTTTCTGGATCTCCTCGATTTCCTGAAGCGTCATCTCACCGTATTGGGAAACCAACAAATCGCCGTCTTTCTGATTTTGCTCGGCCTGCTTGATACGCCGATCGGCGGAACGGATCTCGCCTTTCAGGCCGCTGGCGTCCTGCTCCAGCTTTTTCAGAGCCTGCAGCACATGGCGCAGCGTCTCGTTCTGCTCGTTGAAAGCCTCCACCGCGGCTTTACGCCTTGCGCCAATATCCTGCAGGGCATCGCTCACACCATCGCGAAACGCGGCAAAATCATGCTGACTGCGAAGCAGCGTCTGGTAGGCCTGATAATCCTTCTGGAGCTTTTCAAACCGTGAACGCTCTTTCTCGATTCTCGTGAGCTGGGTTTGCTGCTGCTTCAACTGGTCGTGGCGATTAAGGAAGTCGTCGATGTTGAAATCAAAGGCATCGTCGGCGAATTTCTTGTCTGCCTCGATGATGCTGGCCACCGCATTGGACATGGCCTGATCGTCTGCCTTCATCTCAAACAGCAGCAGGATCAAGGTGCGCAGAGACTGCACCCGGCGCTCATCCGACTCACCCAGGGGCAGCACGGAATAACGCACCGCATCGGCGTTCATCAGCTCGCTGCTGTACAGCATTTGTTTGAGTTTGGCCGGGTCATTCACCAGCCGGGTTTCCTTGGAGAGCTTTTTCAGCTTTTCGGACAAGCGGCTGAACGACAGCTCCGGCACCGCCTGGCCAATGCCGTCCTCATCATTTCCATCCCAGAACAGTGGCCGCAGCTGATCGTAGCCCACCGGCACAAAAGCTCGGCCGTAGCTGAGCTGGCTGGCGCTGTCCCGATACAGGATCTGGCAATGCACCCCGGCCCGGTTCTCGGCTTCCATGATCAGGAAACTGAACTGGCTGGGAAAGTAATGCTGGTAGCTTTCCTCGTTGGTGTAAAAGCTACCGGCGCTGGCATTACGGAAGGCAAATTTCTTGCGGCTGTTCTTGAAGTTGTTCTCCGGCAGCAAAAACAAGCGTAGGGAGTTCAGGAGGCTGGATTTGCCCAGATTGCCCGGCCCCAGGATGAGGCCATGGTTATCCACCGGAATTTCCACGTAACAGAAGCCGGCGGAATCCACCAACACCAGACGGCGAATACCAAAATTGAAATTGCCTGGGCTCCCCTGGGAGTCACTCATCCAGAATCATCTCCTGTTCCATGAATTTGCCGGTTGCCCGGAAGGTCTCTGCGAGGGCCATAAAGATGCCCCTCCGCCAACGAGCGAGGCCGCCACCGTCGCGAACATTTGCAGACCACCCGCATAATAAACACTCTGAACTGTGTTTATAAACGTAGGTTTGGCAGATAGTGTAACGTCATCATGCGCTTACTGTATCGGGGGCTTTAAATCCAGAATGCTACCCTAAGTCTTTGCAAAGCGCGTAAAGGAAAGCCAATGAAAGACATGCACAGTAACAGCCGCGGCAATCATACCCTGGTTACGTTCGATACCAAGGGCCAGCGCTTGCAATGGGACTCCCTTGGTGACCAGGTCATGGGCGGACAGTCTGATGGCGAGCTGATTCATTCTGACGAAGGAGTCGGCCTCTTCCATGGCATTGTGCGGTTGGATAACGGCGGCGGCTTTGCCTCTGTCAAAGCAGACTTGCCAGAACCCGTCGATGCTACCGATTTCACAGGAATCGAATTGCTGGCAAAAGCCGACGGAAAAACCTACAAGATCGGCCTTCGCAATAGCACCAACCGGCGAAGCATTGTTTATCAGCATGCATTCACACCTGATACAGAGGACTGGAGCCGCATACGCCTGCCGTTCAGTGAATTCATCCCTACGTGGCGCGGCAAAACATTGAGCGATGAGGCAGCCCTGAATCTTTCGTACCTGGCTTCAGTCAGCCTTTTCGTATCAGGGCGACAGGCTGGTGAATTTCAACTGAAGATGCAGGACTGGGTTCTGTACTGATGGAGCTCAACCGGCCATGACTACACAAACCTTTGCCCTGGACCTGCGGCAGCCATTCAACCTGCGCATGACGGTAGAAAGCCACGGTTGGTGTCAGCTTGCGCCCTGGCACTGGGACGGTGAGCGTCTTGAGCGAACGGTTAGGATTGGCGAGAACGCGGCATGGGCCCGGGTCCACCAGCACTCTGAAGATCAGCTTGTTATCGAAACCTCCTCATCCAGCACCGCCGCGGTTTCCGAAAGCGTCGCCCGATGGCTGCAGCTCGACTGGGATCCCTCAGAGTTTCTTGCGCTCTGCGACAGGAACGATCCGGACATTGCCCGCTTTATACGATCCGGTGGCGGCCGATTCCTGCGCGGCGACACCTTCTTTGAGGATCTTATTAAAACGGTTTGCACCATCAACACCACCTGGAAGCAGACCAAATCCATGGTCGCCTCCCTGGTTGCCCTGGGCGACGGCCTTTTCCCTGAACCCGAGGAAATCCAGAGGATTGGCCCCGAGCGATTGGCCGACGAGTGCAAGCTGGGGTTCAGAGCCCGGACCGTCGACACGGTGACCGATCAATTACTCCAGGATCAAGCCATCCAGACCGATGGTTCTGCCCATGGTGACATGGTCGACTACGACTACCTGATTTCCCTGAAAGGCATCGGCCCCTATGCTGCTTCTCACACCATGATGCTGATGAGAAATTTTGAGACGCTGCCGGTCGACTCCGAAGTCAGCGCCTATCTGCGCCAACAAGGGTTTGACCCGAAGTACGCCCAAAGCGCTTTTCAACACTGGGGCAAGTATCGGTTTCTCGGCTACAAGCTGAAGCGCATTGTAGATAAAGCCAACTGGATTGGGGATTGATGCAATGACCAAACTCGCCCTGATAACCGGCGCCAGCGCAGGCATTGGCAACGAGGCCTGTACCCTCTTTGCCCGCAACGGCTGCAGGGTTGTCGCCCTGTCGCGAAAGCCAACCGGCGTCGAGTCTGCCGACCTGGAGCTGGCGCTGGATATTGAGTCTTTTGAGCAGATCGAAGGACTTGCCGGCACGCTGGAGGCAGAAATTGCGGCAGCCGAGCGGGTTATTCTCGTCAACAACTCCGGTTACGGGCAATTCGGCGCGCTTCGCGACCTCTCCGAATCCATGTGGCAAAAGCAATTCAGCACCCACGTATTCGGCCCCATCAAACTGGCCGCCCTGTGCCTGAGGCTTTGCGAACAACACGGTAAACCCTTGCGGGTCATCGCCGTAAGCTCCGTGCTCTCGATCGTGCCCCAGAAAATGAAAGGCGCCTACTGTGCCGCCAAATCCGCGATGAACACGGCCCATGAGAGCTTCTGGTTTGATGAACAGGGCAGCAAGAGCCTGGAAAGCGTCTCGCTGGTGCTCCCTGGGCCCGTGAAAACCCGGTTCAGGGAACATGCCCTGGCCGCGTTACAGCCCGTGCTTGGGCGAGCCAGCGCAGTGCACCGGGAAAAATACCAAGCCATGGAAGCCGCGCTCGCGCCAGGCGCCAGCATCAAGCCGTTTACCGCCAGTGCGTCGGATGTTGCCCAAAAGATCTACAAGGCTGCAGAGGTGACACGGCCCAAACCTCGATACCTGGTGACACCCCAGACCTACGCTGCCGAATTCATCACCCGGTTTATTCCCCGGTCGATTCAGCGCATTCTGTTCAGCTAGTGTAAGCACACACCCCAAGCCAACCCTGTTCAAGGAGACCCAACATGGAAAATCGCAAAGTCCGGTGGGGCATCATAGGCACCGCCGAAATTGCCACCAAGGTCGTGGCTGGAATGCACGATGCGGAAAATGCCGACGTTGTTGCGGTGGCAAGTCGGTCCCTCGATCGGGCCCAGGCCTGGGCAGACGAGCACGATGTACCGCAGGCGCTCGGCTCCTACGATGAACTTCTGGCGGATGAGAGTATCGACGGGGTTTACATTCCGGTCCCCACGGCTCTTCGGAACGAATGGATCAAGAAAGCCGCCCGCGCAGGCAAGCACGTGTACGCCGAGAAGCCGTTGGCCGACGGCATTGAAGAGGCCATCGACGTCTGCAAAGAAAACGGCGTGCAGTTCATGGATGGAACCATGTGGCTGCACAGCAACCGCACGCAAGACATCGAGCAGCGCATTGCCAATGGCGATATTGGCGACGTGCGTCGAGTAACCAGTGCCTTCACCTTCAAGGCCCCCAACAAGGAATGGTACGAAGGTGGCAATGGCCGAACCGACAAGTCTCGGGAACCCATGGGCTGCTTTGGCGACCAGGGTTGGTACCCGATCAGCGCCACTATGTGGAGCTTTGGTTACGAACTGCCTGAACGCGTACAGATGACGTTCGTCTCCAAGAACTCCATCGACACCATCGTCGCCTGTGGCGGCACCCTCTGGTTCTCTGATGGCCGAATGGCCACCTTTGATGCAGGCTGCGAACTCGCTCATCGATCGCAGGTAGAAACGGTTGGCGACGCTGGCCTGATACGCATCGACGACCTGGTGGGTGGCCAGGGTAGAACCGGGAATTTCGCGGCCTACGGTGAACGCTTCACCGGTAGCTCGCACTACGTGCTGGGTGATGCCGATGGCAAAGACACAGAGCAAGAGGTAGAGCCCTGTGACCACGTGGTGAAGCTGGTTGAGAAGTTCTCGAACATCATTCTGACTGGCGAGATAGACGATCAATGGCCCAAGCGCAGCTTGGCCTGTCATCGGGTGATGTCGGCGCTGTTCGAATCAGCGGAATCAAACGGCGCCGTTATCTCCTTGTAAGTGTTCTCAGGTCCCGCCGTTCTGGCGGCGGGCCTTTTTCACCCGCCGGGCCTGGCCCATTTCGTCCTTCAAGTAAGCCCCAATGGCCTTGAAAATACCCAGGTCCGGATCAGCTTTACCATCATCCGCCAGCCGGAAAATCTGCTGGTAGTACCACGCCTGGCCGCCCAACACGTTAATGACTTTAAGCGGCATCAGCGGACTCGCCGGCGAGAAAAACCCTCGTTGAGCCAGCTTGATGTGGTCTTCGTGGCAAACCGTCTTATCAATGCGCCCTTCAAGCAGATCCTTGGGGGTATCGGGATCCGTGCAGAGCGGCCGGCCAAGGCCAATCACGTCAGTTTCGCCATTGGCGACTGCCTCTTCCATAAACGCGCGCGTCCGGAATCCACCGGTGACCATCAGCGGGCAATCGCACACCTCGCGAATCGTCTGGGCGTAATCCAGGAAGTAAGCCTCCCGCTTGCGAGTGCTTTCCCGCATGGCCGGCCCATCGCTTGCCGTGTCGGCATCACCGCTGTAGCCAAGCAGCCGCGGCTGCTCATAAGTGCCGCCAGAAACCTCCAGCAGATCAATACCCTCCTCATTGAGCCAGCGCACCACCTTCACGGACTCATCAAGCGTAAAACCGCCCTTGCGGAAATCATCAGAATTCAGCTTTACCGCCACCGGAAACTCCGGCCCCACAGCGGCGCGTGTTGCCCGCACCACCTCGAGCAGGAAACGGGCGCGGTTCTCCAGCGATCCACCCCAGCGATCGGTGCGCTGGTTGGTCACCGGAGACAGAAAAGACGACAACAGATACCCATGGGCCCCGTGCACCTGAACGCCGGTGAAGCCCGCCTCTTTGGCGATCCGGGCCACATTGGCAAAGCGCTGGATAAAGTCGAGGATCTCCGGCTCCGAAAGCGCCCGTGGGCGGGCATAGTTGCCCATCAGCGATAGCTGGACTTCCGACGGCCCCATCGGGCGCGTGGTCACGTAACGCGGCGACTGGCGACCAGCATGGGAAATCTGCATCCACAAATGGTTGCCGTTGCGGGTGCCGGCTTCAGCCCAGGCACGCAACTGGGCCATACCCTCCGGCTCGCCTTCAGCCGGCGCTGGATCAATCGCCACGTTACCCGGCCGCTCCAGCACCCGGTGATCAATCATCACGTTGCCAGTAATCAACAGCCCCGCCCCGCCATCGGACCAGCGACCATAGAGGGTTTCATGGCGGTGGGTGGCGTGTAGCTGATTGTCTGCCAGCCCCTCGGTCATGGCAGCCTTGGCAAGTCGGTTCGGCAGGACTGCTCCGCAAGGGAGCTTCAGAGGTTGGGCAAGCGGTGATTCGGGCATGGCATCATCCTGATGGTTTGAGTTTTTGTGTTCTAAACCGCGATTTACTGCATCAATAGCGCCGGCGAGATAGCCCGTAAACTCACGAGACCACTCACTGCCAATGCCGGTTAATCGGTCAGCCCATGCACCTGAGCTCGGCGACAAGGCAGGTGTAGGGTGATTGCCAGAGGATCTTTCATCTGTATGGGTCGCGGTGTAAATCTCTTTAGCCCAGTCCTTGATAAATTCCGCCTCTGGATTCTCCGCTTGCGCACCAAACAGTCGCACGAACTGTGTGCGGCACGCAGTCATAAGCTCTTCCTCAGAAACACGACGGCGCACGTCCGCAGGCTCACCCAGGAAACCAAACAAGGCCGCCTTCCCTCCCTGAGTGGAGGCATCATGAATCTCAACCATGGGCCCAACGGCACTTCGAGCCTCACCGGATAACCCTTGCGCTCGCCAGAAAGGCTGATCAAACACGGCAATGTATTTTGCGTGAGGGGCCATCCAGGTATCTGTCGCCTGCCATTGCCTGGCAAGTTCATCCGGTAAGGCAGGCGAAAACGTTAGCTGAGACTCAACCAATCGGGGCGGCATTGCCAGCAACACATGGTCCGCACTGTAGCTCACACTTTGGCTTTGAGCATCTTCGGTCAGTAGCTCGATAGAGGGCTCTGAAATGCGCAGGCTGCGAACCGTTTGGCCCGTCACAACACGCGCTGGATCAAGCCGCTGATACAACGCATCAATGAGCGAATACATGCCACCGGCGATTCGCATTGAAGGTGGAGAGTTGACGTACCCGGCCGTTCGCTCAGGAGGCTGATTGGATGAACGTTCCAGAAGCATATCGCCGGTTTCAAATTGCTCAAAGGTCTCTAACCCGAGCTCATCCACCAGCTGCGCCATATCGGTCTGGAATGCAGGCCAGAACCAGGCGGGCCCCAGATCGAAGCCCTCACCCGACACATCAGGTTGACCCTCAGCGTGGATCGTAGACGCAATACGCCCACCAAGAACGTCCCTCGCCTCAAGAACGATATAGTCTTTGACGCCCTTTTTCTCCAGGACATAAGCGGCATATAAACCCGCCAGGCCGGCGCCAACGATGGCGATGCGAACGTTTTGCATGAATGAACTTCCCGTGGAGATTGTGTTGTCCCAGTGATATAAGGTTCTGACCCTTCTTTCGGCAAAAAGGTAACGGACTATTATTGGCCTGATAGGCACTATCACTGCGACGTGTCTATTGGGATCAGCGCATGGCTGCTAGAGTTTTCTACCTTCGAACAAGGCGACTGGCAATATTTCGAATTAAAACCGAGCTCTGTAATTTTGCGGCAACAAATGCACATGTTGCTCAATCGACCCTGGCAAGATGAAAAATTTCGGAGCAGTAGTAAATTCGTAGACCCGATACAAACGAAAAGCGTCTGAATAGTCATTGGAAAATGCCCGCTCGTTCTCGCTAATAAAAAACGGCAAATATTTCCCTGAGTTCGTCGCCTTGACCTCCAGGAAACGCTCTTGATCCCCATTCGAGTCAAAAGACCGAATATCGAAACCTAATCCGTCGCCACGGTCTTTACTCGACCATTCAACTTCCGCAGCCAGGTCAGGCCTGCCTTGCGCAGTGAGCCGCTGCTTCTCCATCCGAAGCACGAATTCTTCCGCCCTCTCACCCAACTGACGGTTGCGACGCTCACGTTCAGAGAAATCGATGTGCTTGGCAAGATAACTGGGACGGATCTCATCGACATTAGGGATGCGCTCTGGAGGTTCCGGATCAAACACCGAATCCCAGCCTCGGTCATAATATTCCGGCTCTTCGGCAACGGTATCCGCGACCACGTGTAAGTGCGCAACGAGCTTTTGATGGCCGGCAAGATAAGACAGAACCACGGATTTGAGCTGTTTCTGGTAGTTGAAATAAGGTTTGTAGCCAGGGATGTATGGAAGTCCTAGTTCCAATAACACGGCACTTACATTTTGATGCTTGTCCTCGATTGATCTCTCAGAGCGACCATTCAGGCGGGGTTGGAGAGCCCTGCGATGTGCAGACTTGTTGTATTTTGCCCCGGCGAGCTCTTTCTCCAACATCTTTACGTAATCATTGACTAGAAACTCGCACTCCAGCCAGTCCCAGCCCCCACGCTTAGGTTTGAGGAGCTCACGAATCGACGTGTCATCAAGATTAACCAGGAGAGCTGATCTCAGAAGCTCGCGGCCAATCTGGTTACCCATCAGCTCAAACAGCTCATCTTCAAGAAATGCGTGGTCAATGTGAGCGTCAATGACGCCCGGCGATGTTGCCGTTGTAAGTTGAGCATATGACTCGTGCTGACCGGGTCTAACTTTGAGGTGCCAAAACCCTTCGCTTCGGAGATGGAAGTACGGTAAGTGGGGATTGTTCCGATCCGAAGGAGACGCCAGTTCTTGAAAGCGCTTGGTAAAGTGACTTCTAAGGTTGTCGTCAAAATAGAAACGATTATTTGCAACTTCACCCGACTCAACGAGATCCATCACCGCCTGCAACATGGCCACTTTATGAGGGCTCTTATTAGCGGCACCCCTGTTCACTCGGAGCGTTGAGAAGCGCTTCTCGTAATCAAGCAAACTCACCGGCCACTCCAGTAATCCGCTTTCTCCGGGATGACCCATCGTACGCCACCACGTGGGTCTGGCTGATCGCCCGCATACCTGGGGATCAGGTGACAATGCATGTGTAGAACGGTCTGCCCTGCCGCCGTTCCACAGTTCATGCCGATATTGTAGCCATCGGGCTGATAACGTTCTTCGAGCCACTGCTTTCCTTGCCCGACTAATTCCATGATCGCTTGTTGTTCAGCAGCTGTAAGATCAAACCAATCGGCGGCGTGGCGATTGGGGACGACCAATAAATGGCCTTCAGAAACCGGAAAGCCATCTAGGCGGATATGAGCCAATGCGTTTGACGGCATTGAGCCCTTATCAAGCGTTTCAGCAACGGTGCAAAAAGGGCAGCCCTGTTTCATATTTCAAGCTTCCAGCCAAGAGTTCCAGGCACGCGCGCACTCTGAGTCTATTAACACTAACGCTATCCCTCGGTTTAGCTTGGCATTTACGATGCCGCGCTCACATGAAACTCCGGTCTGAATTCAGTAGACAAAACATTAACCACTGAACGCGGAGTCAAAACATCAACCTCCTCCGGAAACGTAACCGGATCAGCTTTGCTATATCCGTCAAAGTTCCACTCCAGAATGTCGCCGTCACAAATAGCGTAGCTCTTCTGATCAAACTCAAACATTGTGCCGTGGGGCAGATCCAGCAACCGGCCGTTCCAGGTTACTTTGTTATCGCCCTCAATTCGCTCCCGGTGCAAGACTTCATCCATCTCCGGTGCACGGATAACAGAACTTCTCTCCCATTGATTCCCTTCCATCCAGGCCTTACGGAACTCGTTGTAGCGGCTACGCCTACACTCTGCGCAGGGCCGATGGCCTGCCGCGAGAGCCGTAACCTCGTCGAGAAAGAAAAGTTCTGTATAGGCATTCGGGGACATCAACTCCCGTTTCCGACCTTTGAACTCCAGCAAACAAATAATCCAAGCTTTAGTTTTAAACAATCGCTTGAGTTTTTTGTCAGTGCCATGAAGAACGCCCCGATTTCCCATGAACGTGCCTCTGGCACTGTGTCGTTCAATGAGACCCTGAGGGAGGACTCGGTTCTGTAAAGGCATTGATAATGGCTCCTTTGCCTAATCCTTTGGGTATGTGGTGACCGGACTTCCTGCTGCGAAGTGAGTTAACCAAGACAACTGCAAAACAACAGAATTACGATGCAGCCCTTTCCACAAGCCTCAGTAATCAACCATCCGCTGCATGCTCTGCATCCAAGCAGTCTTGAATGCAGCATCCCCCGCAAACATTTTATAAAGCTCCAACTCATCTTTCCTGCGGCGTAACATCACCTCTTTCAGCATTTTCTCGAACGCCAGCTCACGGTTATGCGGATCAGGGTTGTTTTGGTACTTAGCCTCAAAATCGGGGTGCTGCCTGATGCTCTCAGCAATGTTCACGAACTTGACCTTTTGCTCTTCAGGCGTCGCAGTCCATCCCTGGAACCAGCGCTCATTAAAAGTCCGCACTATCTCGTCCAGAGGATCTTCCTGCGGGCCGTCTCCGAGAGCACCACGGGGATTGGGATTTTGAGGATCAACACCTGACTCTTCTTCATCCAGCGAAATTGAGTGATTCAGTTTCACTCGTTGCAGGCCGTATGAGCTAAGATCTACAGACTCCAAAAGCTCATCGATGGCATCTGTGTCCGGGTCTTTGACTTTTAATTTCGGAATCAGAAATTTCAGAAACCAGAAGAGCTTCTCCCAGGCAACGATTTCATAAGGCATGATTGCGGCCATCTGCCCGTAGATCTTCACGTACTGCTTCGCTTTTATCTTGAAATCGACTTTGTCATCGTCTTCCAGTTCCAGCTCATGCTCAAAGCGAGATGCCGCCACATCGATGATTGGGCTAAGATTCTGCGCATCCTCTCCGTCGAAATAACGCGCCACAAAATCTTCGACTTCATGCCACTCGTAAACGCCTACCTCATCCATCGCATCCTTGAGTTCATGGAGCACGTTCACATCCGTCGCGCCTGAAAGGGATGTGGCGGTGTAGAAAGGATCAAAAGCGGTTTTGATATCGTCAGTGGTATTAAAGAAGTCGAGAATGAAGAGGTCTTCCGTCTTTTTACCCAGCTTAGGCGCTGCGCGGTTCAGACGTGACAAGGTCTGCACACACATCACTGAGGCCAGCTTCTTGTCCACGTACATGGCGCACAACTTGGGCTGATCGAAGCCAGTCAGGTATTTGTTGGCCACTACCAGAAGGCGATACTCATCCGTATCAAACTTGTCCTTGGTGTCATTCTCTGAGAAGCCGTTGATATCGGCTTCGGTATACTCGATACCGTCCACTTCCTTTGTGCCTGAGAACGCCACAAGAGCTTTAAATGGGTTGCCATTCTTTTCCAGTATCCGCGAAATTGCCCGGTGGTAGCGGATGGCCGTCTCAATGTTCTGGGTTACCACCATGCCCTTGGCCTTACCCTTCAGCTTCTTAGTGTTCACCACCTGAGGGATGAAGTGTTCGAGCATGATCTCGGCTTTGGTATTGATGGTCTGCTGGCTGCTCTCTACATAGGCCCGCAGCTTTTTCTGAGCTTTCTTGGTGTCGAATTGCGGGTTTTCGGCTATGGATTTTTCAATCTCATAGTAGCTCTTGTAAGTGGTGTAATTGGCCAACACATCGAGAATAAAACCTTCCTCAATCGCCTGCTTCATCGAGTAAAGGTGGAACTCCCGAAAAGTGCCGTCGTCCTGCTTTTCGCCAAACTTTTCGAAAGTGGTGTTCTTGGGAGTGGCCGTGAAAGCCATGTAGGAGGCGTTCCCACGCATCTTGCGCGAGCGCATAGCCTTTAGAATCTTGTCCTGCTCATCCTCGTCGTCTTCCTGGCCCATAGCACGGTTCATATTGTCGTGGGCCGAGCCGGACTGGGAGCTGTGTGCCTCGTCGATGATGACTGCGAAACGCTTGTCACCCAGGTCCTCAATCCCCTCCACTATGAACGGGAATTTCTGGATCGTTGTGATGATAATTTTCTTGCCGCTCTCAAGGGCACTTTTCAGCTCTGATGATTTAAAGGCCGGGGCAACAATGTTCTTAACCTCAGAGAATTCTTTGATGTTCTCCCGAATCTGTTTGTCGAGCAGGCGCCGGTCGGTGACGACAATCACGGAATCAAACAGCGGCTGATCCTGGTCCTTACCGCCAGCCGCCGCGTCGTTCTTCGGATACGTCTCGATCAGCTGATACGCCGCCCAGGTAATGGAATTGGATTTGCCCGAACCAGCGGAATGCTGGATCAGGTAGGTATGGCCCACGCCGTGGTCCTCAGCATGGGCAACAAGCTTTCGCACCACATCCATCTGGTGATAACGAGGGAAGAACAGGGTCCGCTTTCTCAGCGGGTCCTTGCTGCTGCCATCCAGTCGCACGAAATGCTGGATGATGTTCACCAGGCTGTCTTTGGTGAAAACCTCTTCCCAGAGGTAACTGCTCTTATGTCCATGAGGGTTTGGCGGATTCCCTTTACCATGGTTGTGCCCCTTATTGAACGGCAGGAAAAACGTCGATTTGCCGTTCAGCTTGGTGGTCATGTAGACCTCATCCGTATCTACCGCCATGTGAACCAGACACCGCGCAAAATTCAGTAGGGGCTGGTTGGTGTCACGATTCTCACGATACTGCTTCTGGCCATGGTAACGGGCGGTCTGTCCGGTCCAGGCGTTCTTCAGCTCCATCGTCACCAGCGGGATGCCATTCAGGAACAACACCATGTCGATTTCCTGAAGCGGATTGGCGAGAGAGTAGCGAACCTGTCGGGTGCAGCTGAAGATATTGGCGGCATAATTTTGTTTTACTTTTTCGCTACTGCTCGCCAGCGGGGCCGGGTACATCAGGTGGAAGTGCGCATCGTCTACCGCCAGGCCCTTCTTCAGAAGGTGCAGGATGCCGTGCTTCTTGATGAGCCGGTCGTAACGCTCCAAAAGCTTGCGATCCCAATCAGTGGAATTGTGCTTTTTTAGTTTCGCCAGTTCTTTGCCCTGAGTCTGCTCTAGAAAGCGCCAGAAAAGTTTCTCATCAATGGCGTACTGTGCGTTGAAATCGTAAGGCAATCCCAGCTGGAACCCATTATTGGCAACCAGATCATCCGCCGGTGTTTCTTTTACCTTGCCGGCCTGCTTCACGGCTTCTGTGGTCAAGCCCGTTAATGCCCTCTCGATGGCAGCTTCCAGCGCCTGCTCATTGGTTTGGCTGACCATGTTCCCCTCCGTGCCTGTAATGATTTTCCAGCAACGCGGTCATGCGCTTCTGGTGTAAGGCGATTTGCTCTTCTCCCCACTCCCCGCCAGCGTCATCATAAACCTCAAAAATGGCCTTGAGCTTCAATGAGTCATAGCGGGGCTTATCCTTGAAATCTTCCCTTTTTTTGCCAACGGTTTGGTTGCTGTAGGACGAGTTTTCACCCGGGCTCAGCAACACCAGATTACCAAAAGCATCCAAAGATCCTTTTGGCATGGCATTTTTGTACTCTTCGTTCTGAGGGTGCACATGCTCCACGGAGTTCTTTGAAGTAATGCGATATCGCTTAAGCTTTTCATCGCTATGGTCACCCTGCTTCCAAAGCAGGTATTCGAGTTTCTGGAACCAGTAGTGCTCGAAGCTGGTGCCTTTGGCGCTATTGAGATGGGCCTCCATGTACGCCCATCCCAAGGTAGCGGGGAACTCTCCTCTGGCGATCTTGAAGCTGGCTTCTTTCTGAGTTTCGGTGGTCAGCGAGAGCTGATTGTCCAGTTTCTCCAGTACATACAATACCTGTTCAGAATCCATTTCAGGTTTTTCTACCAACTGAGCGAGAAGCGCCGTTAACCAGTAATGCGCCGAGCGGTCACCGGTGAAATTACGAACTGCCTGGAGTTGTACCAGGCTCCCCAAATCCTTAGCGCTACGATTGATGTAATACTTGCCATTGGATTGAGAGCGGCTGATATTGGTCAGTCGCAGTTGTGGATCAGGTTGATCATCATGCTCGGCCCATTTCATCACCCAGGTGTCAAACTGATAGCGCACCTGCCACAGAAGCTCGACGAATTGTTTTATTGTGGACTCATCCTTTTCGAGGAGGCAGTCAAAGCAAGCCATCAGGTTTGAGGCCTTAATTCGAGCCTCTATATCCGGCCACTGATTTCGGACACAGAAAACCCGCAGGGCATGGATCAATAACAACTCGAAGCCCACGATAGAGCGACAGTAGACGGTTTCGTCCTCGATTCCTTCCTGGGTGTCTTCTTCCATTTTTGGCGTGAGGTTATCGGGCTCGTCACCGGCCTTTACTTCATCGAGCAGTTGTAAAAGTGTCTTTCCGGACTCCTCGCCCTGAATGTCCTCAGTTTCGCCCGCCTTACCTTCGATGATCTTGCCTTTATAGGCTTTAAGATCCTTGTACTCGATCGCATTCCAGTTGGCATTGGGAAATAACTGCCGGAGATTACGTTCAAAGTAGTTCTCCATGTGCTCACATGCCTGCCAGATGACTCTGTAAAGGGCTTTGTCCGTGGTGATCTTGCGAAACAGTTTGGCCTTCAACAGGTCCACTGGCTCAAGCTGGATGCCTGCCGTATTCATGCTGGCGAACAGTCGATTCAGGTCCATGCTTTCCGGGACGATGTTGTTTACCCAGCTCACATTTCGGTACACGTAATCGGCAAACGCTTCTAGATCGAAATCATTGTCTTCTCGAAGCGTAGCAACTTGCTGCTTCAACACCCTCAGGTTGGCATCCAGATGGGTTAGGTAGGCGTCATTCTGGATAGCATCTGGGCCGGGGCGGGTCATGCGCTCCAGGCCGGCATAGCTGCCCAACAAGTTGCGCACAGCATCCCGGATCTCGAAGCTTAACCTCGGTTGGTCACCCAAAATGGAGGCTTCTGCCAGTTCCGATTGCACCTCAGCAGCCTTGAAGGCCAAGGACAGCAACATCAGAGTGGTCGTGCGCTGCTGGCCATCAATTAACTCATAAATCCGAGTCCCTTCCTCAACCCGCACCGCAGACAGCACACTGCCGATAAAGTATTGGGGTTCATCCGTTACAAAGGCTTCGCGGATATCATCAAAGAGCTTGATCACATCCTCATCGCGCCATACGTAAGGGCGCTGGTAGCTGGGGATTACGAACCCCACTTCCTTGTCGCTGACATTCTTCAGGGTCAATACCTCTGTGTTGACCTGATGCTCAGCCACTGCGGTCATCCCTGCACTCCTGTTATCTTTTGGTTCAAAGCAGCGGCAAACGCCTTTTCATACTGCCCTGCCTCCAGGTCCAGGCCGAATTCCTTGCAGACCCTTTCCACAAAACGCCGCTTCACACTGTTCTTGTCCAGATTGCTGGGATCGACCGTCAGCTTGAACGCGTCCAGAAAGGCAAAAACCTGGTCTGGGGTATAGCTGGCAGCGATCCAGTCCAGTACAGGCTGTTCCTTGATAAAGGCGGGAATGGAATTTTCACGCACGGACTTTTGGTTACTGACCCGTCGGGCGTAGACAACCCGGAACAGCTTCCTGGCGGCCAGATCCAGCTGGTTTTCACCAAACTGGCTGATATAGAGCAGCAGGCAGGCCTCATAGAGTTTTTCCAGGTAACCACAGCCCTCCAGCCCTTTTAGCCACCCAACAAACTGCTGATAGCCTGCCAGGTGCGGTAAATCAGGTTGCCGCCAGTAGCGTTTGTGCAGTGCCTGAAAGTAGGCCAGGTAGCGGATGCTGTTGATGCCCGCGTTCAGGGGCTGGCGCACCTCGTAGCCTTGCTGGTCGGCCTGCTGGCTGACGTCGCCCGCCAGGCCGATTTGGCGGCGAATGCGGCCATAGGCAATGTCGTCGCCCTCACCGGTTTCCTGTGCCAGTTCCAAGACAATACAGTCACGAATCCGCTTCTGCTGATTGTGAGACGGTAGCTCCCGTGGTTTCACGCCCTGCCAGTAGCGGCCTTTCAGCAAAGCACTGACAGTGCTGTCCAGCGAGCCCATGGCTTCCCACTGTCTGGCGAACTGCGGTTGATGCAGTGTCTCCACCGCCCGCAGGTGGTGGGCCTTGATAATATCCGGCCCACCCAGCCGTACCCCGCCGGTATTCTGAGTTTCAAAGAAGCGGTAGGCATCGTCTTCGGACTGGGTGATCACCAGAGTGAATTGCAGCTTGTTGAAGTCAACCCAATTCCTCACCCGATCCAGACGATCACGGAGCCACTTGAGGTTATGCTTGATCTGCTGCTGGCCGGTGGGGTGTTCATAAACCAGGTCTTCCACCAGCGGCAGCCCGGGATCGATCAGGCAGGCCATAAGCGCCAGGGTGGTAATGCGCTGCTGGCCGTCGATGATATTCAGCTTGCCGTTATCCTGATGCAGGATCAGGCTGCCCAGATAGTAGGACAACTCGACATTGCCATCAGTTTTTCGGGCCACATGGGATTCAATATCCAGCAACAGGCCATGCAATTGCTTGTCCTGCCAGCAATAGGGGCGCTGGTATTCCGGGATGGTCAGTTCACCGGTCACCGTTGCACCATCGCTGGTGGCAATGGCATCCGATGCTGCGGAATGACTTGGAAACAAACACCCCGAGAAAAGCTGGGCAGCACTGCAAGTGGCGACCTGAACTGTCATGCTGGATCAGGCCTCCACCATGTCGGGGGTGATCTTGATTTTTCCTGTGACGGCGCTGTTGATTAGGGTGGTTTTGTATTCTTTCAGTTTTTCGATTTGGGACTGAAGGTGATCAATCCCGTCACCTATCTTGACCTTCTCTGACTCGATAAATTTAACAATTTCTTCCTGCTCGCTCTCCGGTGGGACCACCATGAACCTAGGTGCCAAATTGTTATATCGTATTCTTACTGCACGCTGCCTAACGGCGTTACAAATTACCTGAATATACTTTCCCAATGCCATTTCACGAAGCAAATAGGCAAAATAGTATTGAGATATTCCGCCTCTATTAGGGTCACAAATCACATATTCGGGAGTACACTTTCCATCAGAGTCAGACACACCAATAGCTCCTTCAAATGCGTCCATTGAATTCAGAACAAGCTGCCCCTTTCTAATACCTTGATAACCTCCTTCAATAATTGCTTCGGTGTACCCTTCTAACCGGCGATTTGTTCGAAGCGTGACTTGCCCGTCACGATATGAAGTGACAACACCGTCACCAATACGAACTGGCAGTCTGCTTTGCGAAAATAGATTTTTGAATCTCACTACCTCCCAATGCTTCGGAATCTCCCCAATCCAGTCCACGCCGGAAAGTTTCATGGGCACAGTGGGATCAAGCCCCTGGGTGACGGCTTTTTGGATAATGATTTGCTTACGCTCTTTCAGCAGGACGATCTGCTGCTCTTTGATGGCAATGGCTTCGTCGATTTGGGTGGTTTTTTTGTCGAGGAATTTAGCGATTAGGCTCTGTTCGTCAAGTGATGGAATTGCCAAAAATGAATTTTTCAGCTGTTCACCATCAACGTGCGGTATACCCATGCCAACAGTTGTTGACCTTAATTCTATTTCTGTTACCTGGCAGGCGTACCAGGCAAACTTTCTATCTACTGAAAAAAAGTCAATGGCGGCTAATGTAGATGAAACTACGCCTCCTCTTCCAACGACAAACTCCCCTGCGTTACTACCGTCCCACAGCAGTAATATTGAGCCATCCGAGACAACAATAGCATCTCTATCCTCAACAAACTGATTGGCTTCCGCCCCCCTCAAATACTCCATGCTTAAGTATGGAGGGAGACCTGATCTATTTTCTGAAACAATTCTTTTTGGAACCTTCCCCTTTTTAACTCGCGCTAAATACTTAAACTTTTTCGAGGTCCAATTTATTGGGATCATTCCAAGCCAGTCAGCACCTGAGTCTTTATATGCTTCGTACTTGTGTAATTGATGAACATTCAACATAGCCACCTACCCCTGAACCTGCTCAACATCCACACCCAGGATCTGTGCAATCAGCCCCTCAGCTTTCTGCTCCAGACTGATAATGTCCTGGGCCACCTCTTCCAGTGAGCGCAGCGGTTTGTGGCGGTAGAAGTATTTGTTGAAGCTGATTTCGTAGCCGATCTTGGTGGAATCCAGGTTGATCCACGCCTCCTCCACGTGGGGTTTCACTTCTGCCAGGAAGTAACCGTGAATGCCCTGCTTTTCCCCGTCTTTCAATAGGGCAATGGATTCGCTATCGCGCAGGTCTGAGCTGGACTCAAAAGTGATGTATTCGTTGGCCTTGCCGGTGGGATAGAGGCCGTAGTCCGGTAGCTGCTCAGCGCTGCAGTCGTAGCGGTGTAGCAGCTCGTCCAGCTTGTCGCCATTGAGCTTGACCACTTTCTTGACCACTTTTTCGGCGGTTTCGTCGTACCAGCTTATCGCATTAAGAATGGCGTTCTTTTCGGTAGCAGAAAGCTTGAGCTTTCTGGCCTTGAGTTCGGTATCCACCTGCTTTTTAAACTGGTTGAAGTCGTCGAACTCGTCCTGGCCGATGGCGGCCATCAGTTCGCGGGCAGTTTCATAGATCGCCTTGAGACTGGCCCAGCGCTTCACGTCCAGCAGTTTGGTTTTGGCTTTGGTGTTTAGGCTGATGTCGTTGTCGTCACACCAGGCCATGACCGGCTTTTCGATGCTTTTCAGGAAGCTCTGCTTATTGTCTTTGCCATGGCCGGTGCTGTCGTAGACCTTGTCGCCGTGTTCGGCGTAGAGATGTTCCATGACCTCGCTGATCTGTTTGTCGAAGCGCAGGCCGGCGATGCGCTCTTCGGAGAACTGGGCCTTGCGGCGGTCCGGGCGTTCGATGGTGACCTTGTGGTAGCCGAAGTCTTCGTTGCGGAACACCTGGCTGGCGATGCCGACGGGATCGTTGTTGGCGTCCAGCTCCCGCTCGATGGCGGTACAGTCCAGGTAAGTGCGGGTGATTTGCTCGATATGGTCGGGGGCGAATTCGCAGTTTTTGTTGCCCAGGTTCTTGCGCAGCTTGCGGTACAGCAGGCTGGCATCGATCAGCTGTACCTTGCCACGCCGGTTTGCCGGTTTGTTGTTGTTCAGCACCCAGATATAGGTGGTGATGCCGGTGTTGTAGAACAGGTTGTTGGGTAGCTGGACGATGGCCTCCAGCCAGTCGTTCTCGATCAGGTAGCGGCGGATATTGCTTTCGCCTCCGCCGGCATCGCCGGTGAACAGGCTGGAGCCGTTGTGGACCGAGGCAATGCGACTGCCTTTTGAGCCCGTGGCCGGGTCTTTCATCTTGCTGACCATTTCCATGAGGAACAGCAACTGGCCATCGCTGGAGCGCGGCGTGGCGTCGCAGTCCTCTTCATTGCCCCAGTAGTCCTTGAGCTGGATCTTGAAGCGCGGGTCGATGACGTCGCTGCCGTCCTTGATGTGCTTCTGCTCCGATGCCCAGCTTTTGCCGTAGGGCGGGTTGGAGAGCATGAAGTCGAAACGATCGGAGGCGAATTCATCGGTGGACAGGGTGGAGCCGACCTTGATGTTTTCCGGGTTGTTGCCCTTGATCATCATGTCGGATTTACAGATGGCGTAGGTTTCGTCGTTGATTTCCTTGCCGTAGAGGTAGATATCCCGATTGTCGGAGGGATACTTCTCTTCAATGAAGTTCTGGGATTCAGTGAGCATGCCGCCGCTGCCGCAGGCCGGGTCGTACACGGTCAGGGTGAGCGGCAGGTCGTCCTTGATGGGATCGAACACCAGGTGGGTCATCAGTTCGATCACTTCCCGCGGGGTAAAGTGCTCCCCCGCCTCTTCGTTGTTTTCTTCGTTGAACTTGCGGATCAGCTCTTCAAACACATAGCCCATGCCCAGGTTGGAGAGGCCGGGGAGCTTGTAGCCGTCCGGGTCCAGAGCATCTTTGGGCGTAAGGTTAATTTTGGGCGAGACGAATTTTTCCACCACATCCAGCAGCACGTCCTTGTGGGCCATGTGCTGGATTTTGCTCTTCAGCTCAAAGCACTCGATGATTTCCTGTACGTTGGGACTGAAGCCCTTCAGGTATTCCTCGAAGTTGGCCAGCAGGATCTGCCGGTTATTGGTGGCGGTGTTGTACAGGCTGGTGAGCGTCCACTTGGAGACGTTGTAGAACACATAGCCGGATGCGGCCTTCAGCGGGGCCGGGTCCAGCTCGGTGGCGTCCATTTCCTCTTTCTGGAAGCGCACCTCTTCCAGCACCGCCTCCTTAGTCGGCATGAGCAGGGTATCGAGACGGCGCAGCACTACCATGGGCAGGATGACATCGCGGTATTTACCCCGCACATACACATCGCGCAGGCAGTCGTCGGCGATGTTCCATATAAAGGAGACAAGTTTGTTGTGTGCGCTGTGATCCATTTAGACTTCCTGGTGCTTGGATTAGTTCGTTTGGCCCGAGGCCAGAATAAAAATGAGTTTACGGCTATCTCACGAGAGGGCCTGATTAATCCACCAATCGCTCTCAGCCATTGGCACCCCCTCAAAATTCTCTTTTCGGAGTTTAGATTCCGCAGCAAATCTGTAGGCACAAAGCTTGCCTAACATTCATCTCTACTTCCTATTGTTTGGCTGGGCATAAGTCCTATATGTTCGCGGATCACTTCACCATTTGGGGCAACTAGATAGGCTGCGTCATTTTTGTAATAGAACCAATACTGCTTGATATGTCCGCAGATTCCAAGATCTCCAACGATTTCGTAGACATGTTCCCGAACACGACACTGCGCGCGGACTAATTGCCTGTTGAGAGAGAACCGCCAGAAGCCTTTCGGAAAGTCCAAGTAGCCCGGATATTCGCACACAAGCAGTGCGGATACGGGCTGGCTTCGCGCTTGAAGCCTTTTCGCCAATCCGGTTGTGGCGATCGACTTCGGATACCGCGACACCAATCAGGGCATGGTGAGATATCGAACCGGACTGTTCGGCACTGGCTATTACTAGTTCGGCTACACAAACTGACTGCTTTGTTCCTTCGATGCCTGAATATCCAAAGGCGCCACCCCCAGGTCCTGCCACTTCTCCGGATGGCAGGTAAACAGCAATATCTGATGCCGGCTGGCCGCATCAAACAGGATGCGTTTCATGTCCTCGAGGCGCTCGCTGTCACTGTGCACCAGGGTGTCGTCCAGGATGACCAGCGTTGGCCTTCCGGCTTCGCGCAGCAGATCGGCATAGGCCAGGCGGCTGATCAGGCCCATCTGTTCCCGGGCCCCGAAACTCAGTTCGGTGATCTGTCCCAGTTCGGTGCCCCGGCTGAAGGTGCCGGGGCGGAGCTGTTCGTCGACTTCCAGTGAGGCTTCCGGAAAAAGCACCGACAGGTAGTGGTTAAGGTGCTTTTGCAGCGGTGCCTGCAGGCGGCGTGTGAGGGCCTGGCGTTTTTCTGTGAGCAGGTTCAGCAGCAGATCCAGGGCCTGGGCGCGGCGGTGCAATTCCTGATAGCGGCGATTGCACTGGTCGTACTCCGCCTCTTTCTCATTGAGCTGTTCTTCCAGCCCTTCGGCACCCCAGGCTTCAAGCCTGACTTTGATATCCCTGAGCTCACGCCCGCGGTTTTCCTGGGTCTGGCGTAGCTGATTGACCGCATTCTGGTAGCGTTCGATGTCCTGCTTGAGAAAGTCCGGTCGGGCTTCGCGGATTTCCCGTTCGCGGCTCTCTAGGCTGGCTTGCAGTTCGGTCTGTTGCTTTTCGAGGTTCGCCAGGTCGGTGGTTATCTGGCGAAGCTGCTGTTGCCGTTCCGGGCTCTTTTCTTCATCCGCCAGCCGCTGCCATTCGGTTTTGGCGTTATCCCGGGCCTGTTTCAAAGTCGACAGCGTTGACTGGTGCTCTCGCTCATCAGCTTCGGCTTTATCCAGCGCGGTGCTCGCCTGAACGAAAGCGGCCTCCGCTTCTTCCAGGGCGGGCACGCTCTCTTTCTGGTCCGGTTCTGGCGTGGCCTGCAACTGGCTTTTGGCTTTCTCCAGTCCGCTTTCCGCCTCACTCTGCTCGGAGACAAGCTGCTCAATGCCGGCCGGTGCCACGGATTTCAGCAAGTCTTCGGCATGCTTCTGGGCTCTTTCGGCATTTTCAAACGCTGAAAGCCGGTCTTCGGACTGTTCAACGGATGCTACGCCGAGGGTCTTCAACTGTTCGGCAAAACTGTCCTCAAGGGTTTTGAGCTTCCGGCGGGTGCTGGCCAGCTCTTCCCCACCGGGGGTTATGCCCAGGGTACCCACGCCCGGGATGACCAGTGTGGATTCTTCCAGGAGTTGCTGCTCGCCTTCCCCGGTCAGTTGCTCGTTGTTCAGCGTTAACGAAGCGCCGGCTTCCAGCTGCCAGCTCAATCGGGTGGCGATGGTTCGTGAACGGATGGTTTCTTCGTTCAGCTGGTTCGCGGTCGTTTTCAGGTTTTTAACCGCGGCGGCATCAATGCGGTTGTCTCTGGCCTGCTGCCTGGCCTGCTCCAGCTGCTGGTGGTAGTCCTTGGCTTTGGCAAGGTTTTGGGTCAGCACCTGTTTCTGTTGCTCAAGCCGCCGGACGTCCTGTTCCAGCCGTTCACGGGTTTGCAGCAAGCCGGCGAGCTTGCGTTGCTTCTCTGCCTGTTCATAGGCGGTTCTGGCTTCTTGCAAACGGCCTGCAATCACCGGCGTTTGCGCCTGGGCGGTGGCGAGGTCTCGCTCCGCGCGGTCCAGGTCGGCTTTTCGGCCCTCAAGCTGGCGACTCAGGCCCTCAAGGTGTTCCTTGTTCTGTTGCAACAATCGGTGGTTCTGCTTCAGCTGGCCGAGCGTTGCTTTCTCCTGGGCTTGCTGTTCTTCCAGTCGCTCCACCTGCTGATAATGCGCGCGGGCTTGCTCCAACTGGCGCTGGGCCTCTTCCCAGGGGCGCTCGGCTTCGGCCTGATCGTAGTCCTGGGTCAATTTACTCAACCGGTCGACCTGCTCCTGGTACTTAAGCACCCGGTCCTTCAGTCCTTCGATTTCGGTCTCGTATTGGGCACGGTCGTTCTTAAGCTGTAGGTACTCCCCACGAGCACTCCCCTTTCCGGTAAGCAGCGTGTCCCGTTGGCTGCGGACGGTCTCGATCAGGTCATCGCCGCCGGAGCTGGCCACTTCGCCCACCATGGAGTTCAGGGCGGACTTCAGGTGGTCACCAGCGTGTTCGATGGCCTGTTCGATGTCCTGCCCGGTGCCCTGCTCCACCCACAGCAGTCCCGGTATGCCCCAGTGTTCGGCTTTGCTGGCGCCGCGTTTCGGGTACTGGTAGCCGAGCAATTCCGCCAGTTTTTCTTCCGCGTCGTCTTCGCTGTAGGTCTCGGTGCCGACTTTCAGGTCACAGCGCTTACGCTGAAGGAAGCTCTTGGTGAGATGCCAGGAAAGGCCCTCGTGCTCGAAATCCAGTTCAACGGTGGGTGCCGCTGCAGAATCGCCCCAGGGCCGAAGGTCGTCAACGGCGGTTGAGCGATAGCGCTCGAAAAACGCGGCACGGATGGCGCGCACCAGGGTGCTTTTGCCGGATTCGTTGGGGCCGTGAATCAGGTTGAGGCCGGGCTGCAGGTTGTCCAGAACAAAAGGTTTGCGGAACTGGCGTAGCTGCTCAATGCGCATGCGCTGCAGTTTCATTGGCTGGCCTCCTGTTCCCGCTCTCTGAGCAAGCCCGCAAGAATCGCCAGCGCATCCCGGGCGGCATCATCCTGCGCGCCCACCTGCCGCTCGCGCAGGCTCTCGACGACTTCGCCCACGTACCCGTCCGCCTTCAGGGCTGCGATGTCCTCGTCGGTCGGCGCAAGCTGAAGCCCACTCCGTTCGCATCGCAGGCTTCTAAACCGGGCTTCAGCCACCGAAAGCGCCTGCAGGAGCGTTTCTTCTCCAGCCAGGGTTATCGAACCCTCGAGTCGCAGGTCTACAACGGCGGATTCGGGCAAGGCATTCAACCGCTCCAGCAGTTGGTCCAGATCAGACTGCACAGCCAGGGTTTCCCGCCACTGATGCCATTGATACCGACCGGTGGTTATTCGGGTTACCGTCGGCGTCGCCCCTGCCTCAGCCACTTCAACAATCAGGGCGTTGCCGGCTTCGTTATTCCGAAAGCGTTCCGGCTCGGGGGTGCCGCTGTACCATGTGCGTTCATCGATCTGTTTGGTACCGTGCCAGTCGCCCAGGGCGAGGTAATCGAGCCGGCTGGCCTCGGCACGGTCTGGCGCGATGGGATTGGTGGAGTCAATCTCGTCCGGCAGCAGGCCCTGGACACTGCCGTGGGCCAGGCCAACCCGGAGGAAGCCTTCCGGTGACTCGTAGCCGCTGAACGGCTCAGTCAGATCGCAGTAGGTGTGGCGCTGGGTCAGCGGTGCGCATAGGATGCTGAGGCTCTGCTGCTCCAGATTGATAACGCCAGGCTGCAGCGCCAGGTGTACGTTCTCAGGTACTGCGCCCAGGCGCTGGGCCCGGGTCCATACGCTCTCTGCCAGGGCGGCATCGTGGTTGCCGGGCAGCATGACCCAGGGGCCGGCGAACGCCCTTGTGGCATTGAACACCCGCCGGATCGTGCGATCGGACACCGTCTGGGCATCAAACACATCACCGGCGACCAGAACGGCATCGCACTGATGCTCATTGGCAAGCTGTGCGAGCGTTTCTATGGACTCAAACCGGGCCTCGACCAGGGCTGCACCGTCTTCGGTTTCAAAACGGGTAAACGCCCGGCCCATCTGCCAGTCTGCCGTGTGCAAAAACTTGGGCATTTTATCTACCTGAGAATTCGGGGAATTTTGGCGCCATTCTAGACCAACCAACGATACTTTACAGACACGAGGCGACAATGCGCGTCGTTCTGAACAAGCTTGGCTATCCCCGCACTAGCCCAGCACTAGCCCGGCACTAGGCCGGGGTCAGCCGGCAGGCGGCGTACTTGAATTCCGGAATCTTCCCGAAGGGGTCCAGAGCCGGGTTGGTGAGCAGGTTGGCCGCTGCTTCCACGAACGCGAAAGGCACGAACACCATGCCTTCGGGCATGGTCTGATCGGCCCGCGCCGTAAGAGTGATGCTGCCCCGCCGGGTGGCTATGTGGATCTCCTCTCCAGAGGCAACGCCCAGGCGCTCCAGTTCTGAGGGCGCCAGGAATGCCGCCGCTTCGGGTTCGCGCTCGTCCAGTACCCGGCTTCTGCGGGTCATGGCGCCCGTGTGCCAGTGCTCCAGCAAACGCCCGGTGGTCAGCACCGTGGGATAGGCCTCATCCACCGGCTCGTCGGGTGGCAGGGGGCTGGCCGGAGAGAACTTGGCTTTCCCCCCGGACCTGGGAAACGCATCGGCGAAGACCACATCATCGCCCGGCGCGTCGTCGGCCTGGCACGGATAGGTCACAGACCCTTCGCGCTCCAACCGGGACCAGGAGATATGATCCAGTGAGTGCATGCCCTGCTTCATCTCGGCGAACACCTGCTCGGGGCCGCTGTAGTTCCACCCCAACCCGAAACGCCGAGCGATTTCCTGGATAATCCACCAGTCCGCCTTTGCTTCACCCGGGGGCGCGAGGGCTGCCCGGCCCATTTGCACCTGCCGGTTGGTGTTAGTGACGGTGCCGGATTTTTCTGACCAGGCAGCCGCCGGCAGGATGACATCGGCAAACTGGGCGGTTTCGGTGACGAACAGATCCTGAACCACCAGGTGCTCCAGGGCGCCAAGCGCGGCCCGTGCGTGGGTGAGATCCGGATCGGACATCGCAGGGTTTTCACCCAGGATGTACATGCCCTTGATGGTGCCCGCCCTGATGGCGTCCATGATCTCCACCACGGTCAGCCCCGGCTCCGGGTCCAGTTGGGTGTTCCAGAGTTCTTCGAACGCGGCTCGCAACTGGGTATCGCCGACGGGCTGGTAGTCTGGCAGTACCATGGGGATCAAGCCGGCATCGGAGGCGCCCTGCACGTTGTTCTGCCCCCGCAATGGGTGCAGGCCGGTACCGGGCCGACCAGTATGGCCGCAGGCAAGCGCCAGTGAAATCAGGCAGCGTGCGTTGTCGGTGCCGTGCACATGTTGGGAGATGCCCATGCCCCAGAAGATCATTGCGTTCTCGGCCTGAGCGTAGGCGCGGGCCACTTCCCGGATCGTGTCGGGGTCGACGCCGCATACGGGGCTCATCACTTCCGGGGTCATGCCCTCGATACTTGCCGCGAGCGCCTCGAAGCCTTCGGTATGGGTATCAATGTAGGTCTTGTCGAAAAGCCCCTCGCTGATGATCACATTGAGCATGGCGTTGAACAGCGATACGTCGCCACCGGGCGAGAAACGCACGCTGCGCCAGGCATAGGCGTCCAGCGACTGGCCCCGGGGATCAATGATGATCAGTTTGGTGCCGTTGCGCGCTGCCTGTTTGAAGTAGGTAGCGGCGACGGGGTGATTCACCGCCGGGTTGCAGCCGGTGAGAATTACCACGTCTGCCTGGAGCGCCTGCATGAAGGAGGCAGTTACCGCGCCTGACCCCAGGCACTCCATCAGCGCTGCGACGGAGCTGGCGTGGCAGAGCCGGGTGCAGTGGTCCACGTGGTTGGAGCCGAAACCGGTGCGCACCAGCTTCTGGAACAGCCAGGCTTCTTCGTTGGAGCACTTGGCGCTGCCAAAGCCGGCCAGCGCGCTGGGGCCGTGGTGGTCTTTCAGTGTGGTTAATCCAGTTGCCGCCAGTTCCAGTGCCTCTTCCCAGCTTGCTTCCCGGAAATGGGTCAACGGATTCGCCGGATCAAAGTGTGGATCGAGCCCTTTGGGAACGCCCTCCCGGCGAATCAGTGGCCGGGTTAGCCGCGCCGGGTGGGACGGATAATCAAACCCGAAGCGGCCTTTCACGCACAGCCTGCCCTGGTTGGAGGGGCCGTCTTTACCCTCCACAAAGAGAATACGCCCTCGCTGCTCGCCCGCTCCTGACTGGGCACTCGCAGGCTCGTCTCTCACGTGATAGGTGAGTTGGCAGCCCACGCCACAATAGGGGCAAACGGAATCCACCGTGCGGTCGGCCGTGGCGGAGTCTCCGCGGCCCCGGGCATCCATCAGGGTGGCGGGCATGAGCGCGCCCGTCGGGCAGGCCTGCACGCATTCGCCGCAGGCAACGCAGGTGCTGTCGCCCATGGGGTCATCAAAATCAAAGATGACTTTCGAAGCGGCGCCGCGATGTGCCAGGCCAATCACGTCGTTGCCCTGCACTTCCCGACAGGCCCGCTCGCACAAGCCGCAGGTGATGCAGGCGTCCAGATTCACGTTCATGGCCGAATGGGTGGCGTCATGGCCCCCGGCGTGAGGCAGTGAATCGGAGCGGGGTTCAACGTGGTGTACCGTGGGCCCGTCCCGGTCTGAACGTGCCGGCAGGCGCTGGCGCACGGCAGCGGCATCGATGGCCAGCTGGTCCGCCGTGTCCCACAAATGGCTGGACCGATCGGGACTGCTTTCTCGCTCAGGCTGGTCGGCCAGCAGTAATTCGAGAACCCCTTTGCGGGCTGCCTGAACACGCGAAGAGCCAGCGCTTCGCACAACCATGCCGGGCGCAGCTTCCCGAATGCAGCTTGCGGCGAGCACCCGCTCGCCTTCGACTTCCACCATGCAGGCCCGACAATTGCCATCGGCACGGTAGCCCGGCGCGTCTTTGAAGCACAGGTGCGGGATGATTTCTCCGGCTCGCTTGGCGACCTGCCAGAGGGTTTCGCCGGGGTAAGCCTGAACCTCCACGTCGTCGAGGGTGAGGGTAAAACTTGTACTGGAATCACTCATGGCTGTTTTCGGTTCGCTCATGGCTGCCTCCCTACCCCTTGGCGATCAGGTTTTGGCTGGCCAGTTCGCTGCGAAAATCCCGCAGCAGGCTCAGCACCGGATTGGGGGCGGCCTGGCCAAGACCACAGATGGACGCATCGGCCATCACGGCGGCCAGTTGCTGGAGCGTCTGTTCATCCCAGGTATCCCGCTCCAGCAGCGTCAGCATTTTTTCAGTACCCACACGGCAGGGCGTGCACTGCCCGCAGGATTCGTCCGCAAAGAAGCCCAAAAGGTTGGCGGCCGCGGCTTGCAGATCGTCCTGATCCGACAGAACAATCACAGCGGCCGAACCGATGAAGCAGCCGTGTTCCTGCAGGGTGTCGAAATCCAGTGGAATATCGGCTTTGCTGGCCGGCAGTATGCCGCCGGAAGCGCCGCCGGGAAGGTAAGCCACGAGGCGATGACCTTCAGCCATGCCGCCGCAGTACTCCTCAATGAGCTCATTAAGGGTGACTCCTGCAGGCGCAACATGAACGCCGGGGCGAGCCACCCGGCCGGAGACCGAAAAGCTTCGAAGCCCTTTACGACCATGCCGCCCCTGGCTCGCATACCACTCGGCGCCCTGGGCGTGAATGCGAGGGATCCAGTAAACGGTCTCGACGTTGTTGACCAGGGTGGGCTGACCAAACAGGCCTTTCTGGGCCACAAAAGGCGGGCGGTGGCGGGGCTTGCCGGGTTTTCCTTCCAGAGACTCGATCAGGGCCGATTCCTCGCCGCAAATGTAAGCACCGGCACCACGGCGCAGGATCACAAAGCCCGGTTCTACGATGCCGGCAGTTTCCAATTCGGCAATGGCGTCTTTCAGCACAACAAGGAGGCCGGGATACTCGTCCCGGAGGTAGATGTACAGAGCCTGAGCCTCAACCGCCCAGGCACTGACCAGGGCGCCCTCCAGGAATCCGTGGGGTTCACGTTCGAGGTAATAGCGATCCTTGAACGTGCCAGGCTCTCCCTCATCCGCGTTAATCACCGCGTAACGTGGCCCGGGTTCGGCTCGCACGGCCTGCCATTTGCGATAGGTGGGGAATCCGGCGCCGCCGAGGCCCCGCAAGCCGGCGTGCTCCAGCTCTTCCGCAAGGGAATCAACGGTAACCCGGCCCTCGCGGCAATCCTTCAGTAACTGGTAGCCACCCGCGGAGCGGTAATCCGCCAGCTTTTGCCAATGAATCTCGTCGGGTTGCACCTGCTGTTGTTCCACTGCGGCGCCAACCGTTTCGGCAGTCGCGTTGCCCACGTGATGGTGCCCCACGGCCACCACGGGCGCCGTATCGCAGCGGCCCATGCAAGGCGCGTGAACCACACGCACCTGGGCAGGGTCAGTCCCGTCAGCCAGTGTTTTATGGAGTGCGCTTGCACCCGCCAGTTGGCAGGAGAGCGAATCGCAGACCCTCAGGGTGATTGCCGGTGGCGGCGTTTGTTCATCGTGAACAACATCGAAGTGTGCGTAGAACGTGGCCGTTTCATAAACGTCGGCCATGGGCAGGTTCATGAAAGACGCAAGGGCCCGCAGACGGGCCATGGAGAGGTAGCCGTCGGCATCCTGAATCAGATGCAGGTGCTCGATCAGTCGATCGCGATGACGCAATGACGAATCAACGCGTTCGTCACCGATCAGTTCCCGAAGCCCCGACAGCACAGTGGGCTCCAGCTGTCGGCCACGAAGGCCGGAACGCCTGCGTTTGACCTTCTGTTCGTCTGTTTTCATTATTTTCGACCACGCACCGAGATACAGCAGACAGCCGTGGTGGCTGGTCTGACAAGATACAAGTCATTGAAGCATATCAGGGTGTTGAGGCGCCAGATGATCGGACATTTGCTGCACAGCGAGACGAATCTGGCCTGAAGCTGAAATGATAGAAAGAAGGAAAAATAATGGAGGCGCGGGTCGGAATCGAACCGGCGTACACGGAGTTGCAGTCCGCTGCATAACCACTCTGCCACCGCGCCGGAAAAGATCGAAGGGATCGGATCTTTGTGCTCTCAGGTGGGCAATGAGAGACTTGAAATTGGAGCGGGAAACGAGATTCGAACTCGCGACCCCAACCTTGGCAAGGTTGTGCTCTACCAACTGAGCTATTCCCGCTCTTTGTTTCCGGGGCATTGCCTCGTCAACGGCTGCGTATTCTACGGATTACCGTTCGGGCGTCAATAGTTTTTTATCAAGTTTTTGTTTTACTGGAGATTGTGGGCAAAGTTTGGCCAATTGCGCGGCAGCATGCAAACATGCAGCTTCGTCACTGGCAGAGATCCCCCGCACTCTTTAAGCTAGGGATTGGCAGGCAAAATCACTCAGGGATTCGACAGAACGTGCCCAGTCCTGATTCATCCGAACAGACCAATCCACAACAACCGACGTCCAGCCCCGGATCCGTCAGCGTTGAAGCCGGCACTCTGAGTGTGAACGGCGACTGGCTGTTGAGCCATTACCGGTCTCTGTCGTCCCTGGCGTCATCCATGTCCTCCAGGGATTTGATTAAACTGTCGATCAACCTCTCGGGGCTGACGCGGATTGATACCGCCGGCGCCTCACAACTGGCCTCCCTGATCGGCCCAGAACGTTTGCTCGAAGCCGCCTCGGCCGATAGCGAATTACCCCGGGAAACATCCGCCCTGATTGCTGCTGTTTGCGAGGCCATGAAAAATCAGCCTGAGGCGGATCGGCGCTCGCCTTCCCTCGTGTGGAGCTTTGTGACCGGAACCGGCCAGAAGGTGGAAAGCATCTTCCGGCTGCTGTGGATCCTTGTGGGCTTTATTGGCCAGACCCTCGGCACCCTGGCCTGGAACCTTCCCCGGCCCTGGCGCTGGCGGATGACGCCCTTTGTGGCTGCGGTTCATGACACCGGCCTGAATGCCCTGCCTATCGTGGCACTGCTGACTTTTCTGGTGGGCGCTGTGGTGGCTTTTCTGGGTGCAACCGTGCTGGACGATTTCGGCGCCACCATTTACACGGTGAACCTGGTGGCGTTTTCCTTCCTGCGGGAATTCGGGGTGCTGCTGGCCGCGATCCTTCTGGCCGGCCGAACCGCCAGCGCGTTCACCGCCCACATTGGCGCCATGAAGGTTAACGAGGAGCTGGATGCCATCCGCACCCTGGGCCTGAACCCCATTGAACTGCTCGTGCTGCCCCGGGTAATGGCCATGATGGTGAGCCTGCCCATTCTCACCTTCGTGGGGATGATCTCGGGTATGGTGGGCGGCGCCATGGTCTGTGCGCTGGTGCTGGATATAACGCCGACGCAGTTCATGGCCATCGTTGAGCGGGATATCGCCCTTCAGCATTTCGTTGTGGGCATTGTTAAGGCGCCGATCTTTGCCTTCCTGATTGCGGTGATTGGCTGCCTGGAAGGCTTCAAGGTGGCGGGCAGCGCCCAATCGGTGGGTGAGCACACCACCTCCAGCGTGGTTCAGTCGATCTTCATGGTGATTCTGCTGGATTCCATTGCTGCACTATTCTTTATGGAAATGGGCTGGTGATCATGGCAGATATGGCAGCGTCTCCAAATCCTCAAACAAGCAATGAGCCAGTCATTGAGGTGCGGGACCTGTGCAACCGCTTTGGCGATCACATTGTCCACGAGGATCTGGACCTGGATCTTCTGCGGGGTGAAATTCTGGGCGTGGTCGGCGGTTCCGGTACTGGCAAGACGGTACTTTTGCGCAGCATCGTCGGCCTGAATACGCCAGCCTCTGGCCACATCCGGGTATTTGGCGAGGATCTTATCCAGCTTTCGGCACGGGCGCGTTCGCGCATAGAGCAGCGCTTCGGTGTGCTGTTCCAGGGGGGCGCCCTGTTTACGTCCCTGAACCTGCAGGAGAATATCGCCGTTCCGCTGATCGAGCACGCGGGCCTGAAACGGCCAGAAGCGGAAAAGCTGGCGCGCATGAAGCTGGCGCTGACCGGGTTATCGCCTGACGCAGCGGTTCGGTATCCGTCCGAGCTTTCCGGCGGTATGGTGAAACGCGCAAGCCTGGCACGGGCCCTGGCCCTTGATCCTGAGATACTGTTCCTGGATGAGCCCACCGCGGGGCTGGACCCGATTGGCGCAGCCGCCTTCGACAGACTCATCGTCACGCTGCGGGATGCGCTGGGGCTGACGGTGTTTCTGGTCACCCATGATCTGGACACCCTGTACTCAACCTGTGACAGGGTTGCGGTACTGTCACAGCGCAAGGTGCTGGTAGCTGATACGCTGGAAAAGGTCGCCGCCACGGAGGACGATTGGGTCCAGGACTACTTTAACGGGCCCCGTGGCCGGGCAGCGAGTTACGCATTCAGGGATCATCTGGAAAAACGGAATCAGGAGCAGTAACCATGGAGCCAAGGGCCCACCACCTGATCATTGGCCTGTTTACCATCCTGGCCTTTGCGGCCGCCTTGATCTTTTCTCTGTGGCTGGCGAAATCCTCCGCCGATCGGGAATGGGGCTACTACGAGATTGTGTTCGATCACGCCGTCGGCGGCCTGTCCGAAGGTAACCCTGTGCTTTACAGCGGCGTTCAGATTGGTGATGTGGTGGAGATGAAGCTGGACCCGGACAATCCCGGCCATGTGCGGGTTCTGGTTCGGGTGGATCAGTCGGTTCCCATTCGGGAGAACACGAAAGCCGGCCTGGTGCTCGCCAACATCACCGGTAGCATGAGCGTGCAGTTCAGTGGTGGAAGCCCGGACAAACCCGCGTTGCAAGGTGACGAGGACAACCCGCCGGTGATCATTGCCGAGCCCTCGGCGTTCACCAGCCTGCTTTCCAACGGCGAGCAACTCCTGGCCAAAGCCGACCAGCTGCTTACCAGCGCGACGGCGCTGTTATCGGCTGACAACATCGACAACGCATCGGCCATCCTGGAAAACACACGGGAAGCCACAGACGCCCTGCTCGACCGCCGGGACCAGCTGATCGCCCTGCTCGAACAATTCGATGCCGCCGCCATTCGCGCTGAAGAAGCTGCGATCAAAGTGTCCAACGTTTCGGATAACGCCAACGAACTGCTGCAAAACGATGGCCAGCGGGTTCTGCAATCCATGGACCAAGCGCTCGCGGTAATGACCACCACCATGGAGCGAATTGATGAGTTGACCCGAAACAACCAGGGGGCGATGGATGCCGGGCTGCAGGGTATGGGAGAGTTGGCGCCCGCGCTACGGGAGCTCCGGGCAACCCTGCGTAGCCTGAATCAGTTTACGCACCGCCTGGAGCAGGACCCCACAGGCACTCTGTTCGGCAACGAAACCATGAAGGAGATGGCACAGTGACATTGAGGTCAATCAGGAACCTGACGCTCCTCCTCGGTGCTGCCCTCAGCAGTGGCTGCACGGTGTTTCCGAACCCGGAGCCACCGAGGGTTATGGACCTGGCTGTGGTTCGGGCGGTACCGGCGGTCGGGCAACCCGTTATGGCATCGCTTCGCGTGGACACGCCCTACGCATCAGAGCCTTTAGCCGGATCGCGGATTCTGGCCAAGCCCGCACCCAGTGAGTTCCGGGCCTATGAGGGAACACGCTGGAGGGACACCGGGCCAGTGGTGGTTCGGGACACACTGGTCAATAGCCTTCGTCAGAGTGGTGCCTACACAAACGTCATTACCGACACCAATCCGGCACAGGCTGAGTTGACCCTGGTCACCGAACTCTCGGGGTTTCATTCGCAAATCCCGGAATCCGGACCGGAGGTGGTCATTGAGCTGCACCTGCAGATGATTCACGACCGCTCCAGGGCCACCCTGTGTACTCGCAGCATCCGGATCGTAGAGCCGGCCTCAGGCACATCCGTTGACCAGATTGTTGAGGCCTTCGGTACCGCGGGCAGCGAACTGGCCACCCGGGTGATTGAATGGGCTAGGACGTGTGACTATCCGTCTGAACTGAGGCCTTCTCCGGAAACAGATCCGCCCAGGCAGCCTTGAGGTAAAGGCCCATGGACCAGAGCGTAAGAATTGCAGCAATATAGAGCAGACCCAGGGCGACATTAGCCCAGAGCACGCCGGGAGGAAACGCCAAAAGGCCGACAATTGCAGCCATCTGCGCGGTGGTCTTGATCTTACCGATGTAGGAAACCGCTACGCTGGCGCGGCTGCCAATCTCTGCCATCCACTCCCGCAATGCGGAAATGACAATTTCACGACCGATGATCACAGTGGCCGGGATCGTCAGCAGAATCGCCGAGTGCTCCTCGATCAACACCGCCAGCGCAACAGCCACCATCAACTTGTCCGCGACCGGATCGAGAAACGCGCCGAACGGCGTACTCTGGTCGAGCTTGCGGGCCAGATAACCGTCCAGCCAGTCCGTGGCCGCCGCCAATCCGAAAATCGCCGCGCTCACGAGGTAGCTCCACCCCACCGGAAGGTAAAAAATCACCACGAACACCGGAATCATGATGATGCGGGAAAGGGTGAGGATGTTTGGTAAATTCATGCTGTCCTTACTCGTCGTGCAATGCTGCGTATATGGTTTCGGCCAGTGATTTGCTGATGCCCTGAACCTTGGTCATCTCGTCGACCCCGGCCTTGCGGAGTTCCTGTATCCCGCCAAAGTATCGAATCAGGTCGCGCCGTTTCTTCGGTCCCACGCCCTCAATGCCTTCCAGTGTAGACTGCCGGCGCTTTTTATCACGGCGCGCCCGGTGCCCGGTTATAGCAAACCGGTGGGACTCATCCCGAATGTGCTGGATCAGGTGCAACGCGGGCGAATCAGCCGGCACCCGGAAGACATCCCCAGTCATGGCGTCTATCAGTTGCTCCATGCCTGCACGACGGGTTACGCCCTTGGCGACGCCGATCAGCGGGATGTCCGAAATCTCAAGCTCGTCAAATACTTCCCGGGCAATGTTCAACTGCCCTTTACCACCGTCAATGAAGACCAGATCCGGCCGCTTGCCCTCACCGGCCACCATCCGCTTGTAACGGCGGGAAAGCACCTGGCGCATGGCGGCGTAATCATCGCCGGCGGTCACGCCCTCGATATTGTACAGGCGGTAATCACTCTTCAGGGGGCCATTCTCATCGAAAACCACACAGGATGCGACGGTATTTTCCCCGTGGCTGTGGCTGATATCGAAACACTCCATGCGTGACGGCGTCTCCGACAGCTCCAGAAGATCCCTCAGGGCCAGCAGGCGCCGGTATACGGTCTCCTTGCTCGCCAGGTGAGTTAGCAGGGTCTGGCGGGCGTTGGTCATGGCCAATTCCAGCCACCGGCGGCGTTCACCGCGAACATTGCCCCGAATCCGGGTTTCCCGGTTTGCAGACTCGCTGAGGGCCTGGGCCAACAGTTCCTGACCTTCCACCTCAACCGGCACCAGGATATCCCGCGGAATCTCCCGCCGGGTGTTGCCGCCGAAATAATACTGCCCGAGGAAGGCACTGAGCAGTTCGCCCTCGGTCTGCTCGATGGAGTAGCGGGGGAAATAGTCCTTGGTGCCGAGCACACGGCCGCCGCGCACGATGATCACCACGATGCAGACGATACCCGCATCCTGGGCAATGGCGATGACATCCGCATCGCCGCCCTCACCGTCTACCGACTGCTGTTCCTGAACATGGCGCAAATGATTGATCTGGTCCCGATAGGCCGCTGCTTTCTCGAACTCCAGGTTCTTGGAAGCGGCCTCCATGGCATTCATCAGATCGTGGAGGATCGCAGGGTTTTTCCCCTCGAGAAACATGGTGGCGTGGCGGATGTCCTGCTGGTACTCCTCGGGCGTGATGTATTCAACACACGGTGCCGTACAACGGTTGATCTGGTACTGCAGGCAAGGCCTTGTTCGGTTCCTGAAAAAGCTTTCACTACAGTTTCTTATACGGAATATCTTCTGTAATACATTAAGACTTTCCTTGACCGCACCCGAGCTCGGAAACGGCCCGAACCAGGTGCCACCGCCCTTTTTGGTGCGCCCACGACGAAACGTCAGCGAGGGGTAATCGCTGTGGGACGACAAATAGATATAGGGATAGGACTTATCGTCACGGAGCAGGATGTTATAGGGCGGCCGTAACGATTTGATGAGATTCTGTTCGAGCAGCAGCGCCTCGGTTTCACTGCCGGTAATCGTCACCTCGATAGAGGCAATCTTGCCAACCAGGGCTTCGGTCTTGGGCGCAAGGCCGGTCTTGCGGAAGTAGCTGCCAACCCGTTTTTTCAGGTTGCGGGCCTTGCCCACGTAAAGAACCGAGCCACCCTCGTCGTACATTCGGTAGACGCCGGGCCGCTCGGTCAACTGTTTCAGGAAGCTCTTGCTGTCAAACTCCCCGATGTGGGTGCTCTCAGGGTCAGACCTTGTCGGCATCAAGCAACCCGAGCCGCACTGCCATCAGGGCCAATTCGACATCACTGGAAATCTCCAGTTTCTCGAAGATCCGGTAGCGGTAGCTGTTCACGGTCTTCGGGCTCAGGCACAGCTTGTCCGAAATGTCCTGCACCTTCTGGCAATCCACCACCATCATCGCGATCTGCATTTCCCGCTCGGAAAGCCGGTCGAACAGCGAGAGCTCGCCGTCCTCGTCGCGATCGCCGCCGCCCAATTGCTTCAGGGCCATCTTCTGGGCAATTTCCGGGCTGATATAGCGCTGGCCGGTGTGAGCCATACGAATGGCGCGAACCATCTCTTTGATATCCGCGCCCTTGGTGATGTAGGCGGTGGCACCGCTTTGCATGACGCGGGTCGGATAAGGGTCGTCCGCACAGGCGGTTACCACGATCACGCGAATGGAATCATCAATGCGGAGTATGCGACGGGTCGCCTCAAGGCCCCCAATGCCTGGCATGCGGATATCCATGAGCACGATGTCCGGCCGCTCCTGGCGGACGAAATCGATGGCATCCTCTCCGGATGGCGCCTGCCCGATGACTTCAATGTCCGGGTTGTCAGCCAGCATCCGGGTAATACCGGACCTCACCAGCTCATGGTCATCTACAACCAGTACCCTGATCAAAATTCACCTCGCACACGGCTTTCGGAAAACAGCGCGATTGTAACGTTTAGTTCCTGCCCCGGGTAGGTGCAAACACAAATACCGTGACACACCTGACGCCTAAGCCGGCACACCCAGCCCGGCGGTGTTTTCCACGGGATCGAACCAGACCACCAGATCGCCCCGGCGCACCGCAGACATTACCCTGCTCTGCTCGCCCATGGGGTTTTCAGTGTCGTTCAGTCCGTGGTATCGGGTGCAGTACTCTTCCACCAGGCCCTGAAGCTGGTCTTCGGTCAGCAACTCGGTGTCGACAACGAATTTTTCCTGTCTGGGGTCTTGCTCGGGCTGGTTTTCGGCGCTGTCGGTCATACTACCTCCTTTGACGCAACCATGTTACGAGTTATGGTGGCGAGGTAGAAGCCCGGAGAGGGGATCCGGGCAAACAATCCTTGATCAGGCTGGTTCTGCGGCCGTTCGGAAACGGGCGATCAATTGCCGCATTGAGACTGACTCCTGCCTGAGCGCTTCGCTGATGGTCCGGGTTTGCTCGACAGTTTCAATGAGGAAATCGGCGCTTTCGTCCAGCGCTGTGGAACGGCGGCCTACCCGACCGATCTCGTCCCGTTGAAACGCAACCGCAGAGCTGATCTCGGCGCTGTGGTTCTCAAGATCCACGAACTGGCCCTGCAGGGATTGAAGGTGTCCCTTGAGCGCAGCCAGATGCTCGCGGTTGCTGCTGCCGGCATCGCGCATTTCTTCCAAAAGCGCATCGACGCTGCTTACGCCGGATACAAGGTCCTGCACCCACTGGGATATATCCCGGGTAGAGTCAGAGGTGCGACGGGACAGGGTCCGAACCTCATCGGCTACCACGGCAAATCCACGACCGTGCTCCCCTGCTCGAGCCGCTTCGATCGCTGCGTTCAGAGCCAGCAGGTTGGTCTGCTCGGCAATATCGGCAATCACTCCGATGACCTGCTCAATCTTGCCCGTGGATTCGTTAAGGGCATGAATGGATCCCGAAACGCGCGAAATGACATCCACCGTATGTTCCGCAGCGCCCTCGCTGGTGGTGAGTCGATGCTGGACTTCTTCGTTGGCCGCCACCGCAGATTTCACGGTATTGGCCGACTCACCTGTGGCTCGCTCAATGGCCGAGGCCTGATCGGCAATGGCGGCCATGGACTGGCTGACGTCGTGGATCTGCGACCGAGTCTTCTCTGATGCTGCCTGGAGAGATTCCGCACCGTTATCCAGGGCGCCGGAACGCTCATCCAGACCACCGGCAGCCGACCGGATGTCTGCGATGAAATGCTCGAACCGGGAAACCAACCCACCCAGTGCATTGGCAACGCCAGCCACTTCGTCCCGCCCTTTCAGGACTGGCACCCGTGTAAGATCCGCGTTCTTTTCCATGGCAACCAGATCGTTTTGCATACCCTGCAAGCGCAGAATAACCGACTGCCTCAGCCACCAGGTCATGGCGATAACAATAACCAGAAAGGATACGGAACCGGCAATCACAAAGGTCTGCTGGCCTGCCAGAAACGACAGCAACTCGTCGGCGCCGTCAGATACAGACGTCCTGCTTTGAAACTGTCGACCAGCAATCGCTTCGAGCATCGGCTCCATGGCCGGGAACAGATCGAAATCCACGACCTGCCCGACACGGTAATAGCTTTTCTCTGCAATGCCCTCTTTCATCCGGGCGATAAGCGCCAATACCCGCTCGAAATCCTCACGATGTGCCTCTGCCCACTCGCTCAACCCCGGATCCGTTTCCAGACTCTGCCAATGTGCCGGCAAAGCGGTCTCCAAACGGCTGAACTCGGTCTCGATTTCATCCCACAGCAGAAGCTGAGCCTTGATCTTGTAGGCAAGATCCTGGAGGTGCCGATGGTCCTGTTCGAGGTCCGCCAGTAGCCAGGCTTCGTTAAGGTTAGTCTGGATCAGGGTTTTGGAGGCGTCTTCCGCTTTCAGGATGATGCTCCAGGACAGAGCGGAAAGTCCTGCGACGGCAAAGACCGAGAGAAAGGCGAAAAAAAGGATGCGGGTTCTTACTGTGCCGAACATGACAACTCCAACAGCGGGCTATGTCGCGGATGGTATGCCGATTTTGTGACACTTTTATTGCACTCTCAGCGTCAGCTTTTCATCGCTCGCCCTCGTTAATGGTGTTAACCACTTCAAAAAATTCCACCGATTCTCTATGATCGCCGCTTTCTGACCGTTTGGATGCTAATGAACCAGTCCGTCTTCAGACTCACGCTGCCCATCTTGTTCGGCTATCTTCCGCTGGGCATGGCCTTTGGTGTGCTGTTCTCAACCCAGCTCGAGTATGCCTGGTGGGCTGCGCCGTTGATGGGAATCGTGATTTACGCCGGAGCCGGCCAGATACTGGCCGTCAGTCTTCTGTCCGTTAACGCGGGCCTGCTGGAAGTCTTCATTGCGATGTTTGTTCTGAACGCCCGACATCTGTTCTACGGGCTTTCATTGCTGGGCCAGTTCAAGGGCGCTGGCTGGCGAAAACTCTATCTGATTTTCGGTTTGACCGATGAAACCTATTCCCTGCTCACCAGCCGCCCACGAGGAAGCGACCGGGCCCACGAACAGGAGGTCGATTTCCGAATTACCGGCTTTAACCAGTGTTACTGGGTGGCGGGTTGCGCAATTGGTGCATTGCTTGGAGACAATGTCGCCTTTGACAGCACCGGCATCGAGTTCGCGCTGGTGGCTCTGTTCATTGTTCTGACTCTGGAGCAATTCAAAGCCCTGGGAGAGGGTTTCCCAATCTGGCTCGGAGCAGCGGCCGCGGGCGTCGCCATGCTGGTTTTGCCACCGGCACACCAGTTGATCGGTGCCATTGCGCTGGTCACTGCCGTCCTGCTGTTCGAATACCGGAAGCATCGCGGGCAGGCACCGGGCGAGGAGAGCAGCCATGGGTGAATCCGGCTATCTGGCGGCATTCATTGCGGTAGCGGCAGTCGCGACCTTTGCCACGCGGGTGATTCCCTTCCTGTTTTTCGAGAGGCACACGGAACATCCACTGGTGCGACACCTGGGGCGCTACCTTCCCGCGGCCGTGATGGCGTTGCTGGCCACGGTATTTCTGCAGCGCTCGGCGGATTGGTCCGGTTCATGGATGGGGTTCGATGCCCTGCTTCCCGGCGTCCTCGTGGTGATTATTCACCTCTGGCGCCGCAATGCCCTGCTCTCTATCGCCGCAGGAACCATCAGCGACATGGCCATCCAGCAAGCCGGGCTTTGATCCGGTTTTATTTACATCCTGGTTTCAAGATTGGCGACGAGCCGTGAATCCTGAAGGGCAGCGGTGCGGTGTTTGACCACGCCTTTGTATTCCCGGCTTTCGATCATGGCCATGAAGGCATCGATTGAGGGATACCTGACCAGAAGCACCTGATCCCAGGATTCATCCGGGGGCGCAATCAGCGATCCAACACTGCGGCCAGACCAGATGACTTCTGCGCCGACCGATTTTACGCAGGCGGCAGCCTCTTCCATGTAGAGCTTGTAGGCTTCGCGGCCGCTTCGCTCCGGCGCCTCTTCCTTGTAATTGGCCCTATCACGGAAGCGCAGCAGATTCAGCATGACAACGGGCTGGTCTTTCGGGGTATCCGCCAGGACTTTTTGCAGCTGTTCGGGGGTGGGATTAACGGCGTCCATCCTTATCCTCTTCTTCTCTTGTTTCCGGGGCCTACTATAGCCCAGGCCCGAGGCGAGCGTGCAAGCGATTTTATTACCTTTCATCCAGATTGCTCTTTTTACTCTGCCAGTTCGTAGGGCTACAGTGAAGGAGACGCAAAACTCATAAACGAGAGGACGTTATGGCTACCCTCACGATTAACGGCGAGCGCTACGAGCTCGACGTCCCCGACAACATGCCCCTGCTCTGGGTAATCCGCGACGTTGTCGGCCTCAAAGGAACCAAGTTCGGATGCGGGATGTCCCAGTGCGGTGCCTGCACAGTTCATCTCAACGGAACGGCAATCCGCTCCTGCGTCACACCGGTCTCTGCGGCCAGTGGCGAGATCACCACCATTGAAGCCATGGCCGACGACCCGGTTGGAAGCAAGGTTCAGCAGGCCTGGCTCGATCTCGGGGTGGCCCAGTGCGGTTACTGCCAGGGTGGCCAGATCATGAACGCCACAGCGTTGCTCAAAAGAACACCGAACCCTGAAACCGGGGAGATTGTGGATGCCATGGCAGGGAATCTCTGCCGCTGTGGCACCTACAACCGCATTCTGGCGGCGATCGAACGGGCTTCCGGCAAGGAGGGTGAAGCATGAGCGCCGATGACAACTTGATGATAGCCAACGTGAGCCGCAGGCGCTTCCTGATGGGCCTGGCGGGTGGCTCTGCCCTGGTGCTTGCAGCCCGTTGGGATGTGGCCCTGGCTGGCAATGAAAAGGCTCAATTCGGTGCGGGAGCCATGCCCGGCGGCTGGGTGGACGACCCGAACGTGTTCATCCATATCGATGCTGATGGCCTGGTTACCATTGTGAACAACCGCTCCGAAATGGGTCAGGGCATCCGGACCAGCCTGGTGATGGTCGGTGCCGACGAGCTTGGCGCGGACTGGGATCAGGTAAGGGTCGAGCAGGCGGAAGGCGATCACGACAAATACGGCAACCAGAACACTGACGGTTCCCGCAGCATGCGCCACTGGTACCAGCCCATGCGCCGAGCCGCAGCGGCGGCCAGGCAGATGCTGGAACAGGCGGCCGCCAATGAGTGGGGCGTGCCGGTTAGTGAGGTGCAGGCTGGCGTACACACCATCGTTCACAGGCCTTCCGGCAAGGAACTCGGCTTTGGGGAACTCGCAGCCAAGGCTCGGGAGCTCGACGTTCCCGGGCGCAATGCACTGGTACTCAAGCGCGACGACGAGCTGCGATTTGTCGGCAAGGAAACCGGCCTCATTAACGGCGAGCTGAAGTCCGCATACCCTAAAGCCATCGACGGTGAGGATATTGTCACCGGTAAGGCGGTGTATGGCGCTGATGTTCCGTTCGAGGGCCTGCTGTATGCAGTGATCGCCCGTCCACCGGTTTACGGGGCTACTGTTGGCGATTTCGACGACACCGAGGCCCTCAAGGTGCCCGGTGTTGAGAAAGTACTCAAGGTTGAGGGCACCGGCCAACCGGCAGGTTTCAGCCCGCTCGGTGGTATTGCCGTGGTGGCATCGAATACCTGGGCCGCCATGGAGGGTCGCAAGGCTCTGAAGATCGACTGGAATCTGGAGCCTGCCGGCGACAACGCAAGCTATACGTCCGCCACTTACAGAGAATCCCTTGAGAAAGCGGCGCAGCAACCTGGCAAGGTCGTCCGTCAGCATGGCGATCTGGACACAGCTCTGGAAAATGCCGACAAAAGGGTTTCCGCCACCTACTACATGCCCCACATGGCCCAGGCTCCCATGGAGCCCCCGGTGGCAACCGTGCGGATCAAGGACGGCAAGGCTGAGGTATGGGCGCCCGTCCAGAATCCGCAGGCGACCCGGGATACCGTGGCCGGGCGATTGGGTCTGGATGCGGAGAACGTGACCGTCCACGTTACCCTGCTGGGCGGCGGCTTCGGTCGCAAGTCCAAACCGGATTTTGCGATTGAAGCGGCCAGTATCGCCGAGGCCTTCAAAGGTCGGCCGGTCCGGCTGCAGTGGTCACGGGAAGATGATATTCACCACGCCTACTATCACGCCGTGTCTGTGGATTATCTCGAAGCGGGACTGGACAACAACGGGCAGGCCACCGGCTGGCTGCACCGGACCCTCTCTCCCAGTATCGGCTCGCTGTTTGCGCCCGACCCGAAACACAAGGGCGAATTCGAACTGGGCATGGGTTTTAACACCATGCCTTTCTCGGTGCCGGCCCTGAGGCTGGAGAATCCACCTGCACCCGCCCATGTGCGAATCGGCTGGTTCCGCTCGGTCTACAACCTGCCCCATGCATGGGCGATCCAGAGCTTTGCCCATGAGATGGCTGTAGCCGCCGGCAAGGACCATCGCGATTACGTGCTGGACCTGCTCGGCCCGGACCGTGAGATCCACAATCTCACCGTGGGAGATGGCTGGAATTATGGCGAAGACCCGGATCTATACCCGATCGACATCGGGCGCATGCGTAACGTAATCGAGCGGGTAACCAGGGAGGCGGACTGGGGTAAATCCACCGGCAAGAATCGTGGGTTGGGCCTCGCCTTCCACCACAGCTTCGTGTCGTACACCGCGATTGTCTTTGATGTGGAGGTGGATGATCAGGGCGAACTCACCATCCACCGGGCAGACATCGCCTTCGACTGCGGCCCGCAGGCCAACCCGGAGCGGATTCGCTCACAGCTGGAAGGTGCCATAGTGATGGGCATTGGCATCGCGCTGCAAAGCGAGGTGACATTCGAAGACGGTGTGGCGCAGCAGGGTAACTTCGACAAGTACCTGATCCCGCGCATGCCGGATGCACCCAAAACCCTGCGGGTTCACCTGGTCGATAACCCGGATGAGGCCATGGGTGGTGTTGGTGAGCCAGGCCTGCCTCCGGTAGCGCCGGCATTGTGCAATGCGATCTATGCCGCAACCGGCAAACGCATCCGGCGCCTGCCCGTTGGCGACCAACTGAAAGCCTGAAAGTGATCAGGGCCCCTCGGGGCCCTGTTTTTTTACGGCACTCCCCCTCTCCGCCCCATACCTTCGTGGTATTCCCATAGCATCCTAGCTTTCTCCCCGCTTATAATTCAGGTGAACCCAGTCACTCTCTTCGACCCGACGGCCACCCTTGATGACCCTGATCGATCTGTTCCTGCAAACCATGGAAACGACACTGCCCGTGTTTGCCATGGTCTTTATCGGCCTGGGACTTCGCCGGATCGGCTGGATCGATAACGCGTTTGTGAATACTGCTTCGGCGCTGGTGTTCAAGGCCACCCTGCCGACCCTGGTATTTTTGAGCATCATCCGGGCCGATCTGGATACCGCGTTCAATCCCGGGCTTCTGGTGTTTTACCTGGGTGCGACCCTCGCGAGTTTTGCCATCACCTGGCTCTGGGCCCGCTGGCGTGTGGTTCGGGAGGATCGTGGCGTTTACGTGCAGGGCGCGTTTCGCGGTAACTGCGGAATCGTCGGCCTGGCGCTTGCTGCCAATCTCTACGGCGACTTCGGCCTGTCGGCAGGTGGCATCCTGCTTGGCCTGGTGATCATCTCCTACAACATACTTTCGGTGATCGTGCTGGTGGCCTACCAACCGGGGCAAACAACGGACTGGACGAAGATCTTCCATGACATCATCCGCAACCCGCTCATCCTGGCAGTCTTCGTGGCGATTCCCTTCGCCGCCCTGGATATCTCACTGCCGGGCTGGGTCATGACCAGCGGTGATTACTTTGCCTCACTCACGCTGCCCCTGGCGCTGCTTTGCATCGGCGCGACCGTATCCCTGAGCGCCATCCGGAGTGACAGCAAAACGGCCTTGGGTTCCAGCCTGTTCAAGATGGTGATACTGCCGGCGCTTTGCACCGCCGCAGCGTGGCTGGCCGGTTTTCGGGGTTCGGAGCTGGGCCTGATGTTCCTGTTCTTCGCCAGCCCGACGGCGGCCGCCAGTTTCGTGATGGTGAAGGCGCTGGGCGGTAATGACCGGTTGGCGGCCAATATCATCGCCCTGACGACCCTTCTGGCAAGCATCACTGTCACTCTGGGAGTCTTCGTGCTTCGCAGTACCGGCCTGATCTAGGCCCTGCCCCGGCCTATTGCTTCAATCGCGGCAAAACCCACCTGGCAACCCTCCAGGTAACCACCTCCAAACAGGTTGTAGTGGTTCAGGTAATGGTAGAGGTTGTAGACCTCACGCTTGATGCCATAAACCGGTGTTCGTGGGCAACACGCGTCGTAGGCCCGATAGAACGCTTCGCCGAAGCCACCAAACATCTGTGTCATGGCGATATCTGCTTCACGATCACCGCAGTAGACGGCCGGGTCAATCAGCCAGGGGCGGTCAGAGCCATAGAGCACGTTACCATTCCAGAGATCACCATGGAGAAGGCTCGGGTGCTCACAGTGGGCGTTCAGCCAGTCCATCAGCAAGCCCCCGTGCTGGTCCAATACCTGTTCGAAGCGAGTCCTCTGGCTGGCGTCACGAATACGTGAGACCTGGTAGCCAAGGCGGTCGTGGACAAAAAACTCACCCCAGTTGTCGCACCAGCGATTCGGTTGCGGTGCCAGGCCAATGTAATTGTCCCTGCCCCAGCCGTACGCCTCCTGACGCAGGGCATGCATTCTGGCCAGCCCTTCACCAAGCACCTCCCGCGCCCGATCTGAGCCACCGGAAGACCGGATGGCGGTGATTTCGAGTTCGGTTTCGTTCACCCGATAAACGTGCGGCACACCGACGTCAGTCACCCCGGCCTCATCAAGCGCGCTGGCAAGGCGTTCCAATCCCTCCGCCTCGCAGACCAGGGCATCGGCATAACCAGTTGCATTGTGTTTCAGGTGGGTGGAGGCCATCGGCGTTCTCTCTCCTTGAAGTGGTCGTGCCCGAACCGGTAGATTGAAATAAAGCCTGACACGACAGAACGAGCGGGAGCAAACCATGGATACCAAACGCTGGCAACTTCTGATATCCGGCCGCGTACAGGGGGTCTACTATCGCGCCTCCACGGAACAGAAGGCCTCTTCCCTGGGCTTGACGGGGTTCGCTCGCAATCTGCCCGATGGACGAGTTGAGATTGTGGCCGAAGGCCCGGAGGAACGCCTGGACGAACTCAGAACCTGGTGCGCCGAAGGCCCACCGGATGCGCGTGTGGATGCGGTGGATATTGCGCCGGAATCGCCAACCGGGGAATTCAGCAACTTCAGCGTTCGTTAGGCAATACGCCTCAGCCAGAACGTCATGGGCTTGGCGGTCTCCTCCGCCTGATCCACATCTTTCCATGCGTAGGTGGTGGTCAGCTCCGGTACCTTTCGGTAGCCGCGGTTGTGCCAGAACGAGTCCAGCGGCTGATAATCGGCGGGTCTCAGGGGATGATCTTGAGGCCGCTCGACCGCGCAGAAACAGCAGTGCGTGAAACGGCTCTGTTCCCGGGCATGGCCTTCCCGGTGGTCGAAGAAGGCCACCCCGATGCCCTGCCCCCGGTAATTCGGCAGCAGCACCGACTCACCGAAATAGAAGATCTTGTCTGGCTCATAACCCTGCTCGATGAACGGCCCTTTGAACTCGTCCGTTTCGTGGTCCATCGGGATGCCCGTGGCGGCGCCAACAACCGTTTCGCCATCCAGGGCCAGCACGAAGAGGCTCTCTGGCGAGCGGGCGTAGGTATCGAGGTACTTGCGCTCGTAGTCCATATCACCGTCGTACAGGTAGGGAAAATGGCGAAACACCTCGATCCTCAGGCGCGCGAGATCATCCAGGTATGGTTTAATCTGGTCACCGCTGAGCCGGCGTATTGAAACCGCCATAAACTACCCCCTGTCGAAAGGTCGGAGCATGCAAAAAGACAAGCCGTTTTCTCAAGCCTGCGAGAATAACAAAGCGCCGATTCTGGAAAAACTTGTCGAGCTTTTCAAACAGCCGGGCACCATTCTGGAAATCGGCACGGGCACTGGCCAGCACGCCGTTCACTTTGCCGCTCACCTACCCCACGTGGTTTGGCAGCCCACCGATCACCCTCAGAACGCCCAGCTTTCCCGGGCGTGGATCGACGATGCCCACCTTACAAATATCAACCCGCCCATTGCCCTGGAGGTATTGAACGGAGATTGGTCCAGCCTGCCCGCCATCGACGGCGCGTTCTCCGCCAATACGGCGCATATCATGGCCTGGGAAGAAGTGCAGGCAATGTTTCGCGGCCTCGCGGAGGCCCTACCCAGGGGCGCCATCTTCTGCCTCTATGGGCCTTTCAGCTATGGCGGTCGGCACACCAGTGAAAACAATGTACGGTTCGACCTGTCGCTTAGAACACAGGCGCCGCATATGGGAATTCGGGATATGGAGGATCTCGAGGCTCTGGGTGAAGAAACCGGGCTGAAGCTTGAAAAGGATTTCGGGATGCCGGCTAATAATCGGTTGTTGGTTTGGAGGAAATCCTAGGTCGAACCCGCGAGGGTTCTTCTTACCCTGCCAATCACCCAATAAAAAACCCCAGCATTTCTGCTGGGGTTTTGTATTGGCGGAGAGGGAGGGATTCGAACCCTCGAAACGCTATTAACGTTTACACACTTTCCAGGCGTGCGCCTTCAGCCACTCGGCCACCTCTCCAATAAACTGTTTCAAATCAGCAACGTCGTCGCTCATTTGAGGGCGCAAACTTTAATGGTTTTACGGGCGCTTGGCAACTCCCCCGGGGAAAATCGTCAAAAAAATTCGGGCGAGACGGGTTTTCTCTTTACCGGTTGAGCAGATTCAGGACTATCGTTAGTACAACGCCGAGTATAATCATCCAGTTTGTGGGGAGAGACTATTCATGCTGATGAAAGCCGAGCAATCGACGTTGTTGCTCATCGATGTCCAGGAAAAGCTGATGCCGGCCATTAGCCATGGCGACGAGGTGGTGGACCGCTGCATCGTGCTGGCCACCATTGCCGGGCTCATGGAAGTTCCTGTGCTGGGCACCGAGCAGCTGCCGGACAAGCTGGGACATAATGTTGAAGCGGTCCGGGAGCTCTGCAACCAGACCCTGGCCAAGCACCATTTTGATGCCTGCCCCGATGGGCTCGTTGACCAGTTGCCGGAGGGCCGGCAGCACATTGTAATCGGTGGCTGCGAGACCCATGTGTGTATGATGCAAACCGCCCTTAGCCTGCTGGATGCTGGTTACAAGGTATGGGTGGTGGCCGATGCCACCGGCTCACGCAACGAGTTTGACCGGGACGTCGCTCTGGACCGCCTGAACGAGAGCGGCGCCAGGATTGTAACGCTTGAGATGGTGGCGTTTGAATGGATGCGTCATTGCAAACATCCGCAGTTCCGGAACATTCAGGCCCTGATCAAATAGAGGCATCCGGAAGGCTGGCGCCCACGTAATTAGTCACTTCATTTTCAGGTGGTTTTGAGGTTCGCAATGCTCAACATGGACTTTTCCAAGAAAGTCATCATCCGCACCGAAGAGCAGGATTGGGTGCCCAGCCCTGCCGGTGGTGTTTTGAGAAAGCCTCTTGCCCGCGAGGAAGCAGAGCGTGGTCATGCGACCAGTGTGGTCAGGTACGAGCCTGGTGCCTCCTTCAACCGGCATGAGCACCCACTGGGCGAAGAAATCCTCGTTCTGGATGGGGTGTTTTCCGACGAGACCGGCGACTACCCGGCCGGTACTTATTTACGGAACCCGCCAGGCAGTGGACACGCCCCTTTCAGTAAGGAAGGCTGCACGCTGCTGGTCAAGCTGCATCAGTTCGACGAACGCGATGGATCCACAGTGCGCATCGATACGCGCACTGCGCCGTGGCGGCCCGGTATGGGCGGGCTTGAGGTGATGCCGCTGCACGAATTCGAGCACGAGCATGTGGCCCTGGTGAAGTGGCCGGCCAATGAGGTTTTCCAACCCCATAGGCACTTCGGCGGCGAGGAGATATTCGTGCTGTCCGGTGAGTTTTGCGATGAACATGGTCGCTACCCGGCGGGCACCTGGATTCGGAGCCCCCACCTGAGCCAGCATCACCCGTTCGTGGACAAGGAAACAATCATCTGGGTAAAAACCGGCCACCTGCCGATCGAGACGCCATAAAAAAGGGCCCCGAAGGGCCCTGAAGTGGTCAAGAGATCGCTGTGTGTTGCCAGTTCTGCCTGCTGAACGCGTCGTTGCTTGCACCGTCAGATGCCGTATTGAAGAGCTCTTCTTCACCGGCAGGTATTGCAAACACGTGGTACGCCTCAGGGCCAAATGGATCCAGTGCGGTATCGAGGTATTCGAAGCTGTCAGGCACTGGTTCGCCCGAATAAGCGACTCGGAACTGCCGCTCAAGGGTTGGTGTGGTTACGTTCAGGGGCTGCTCCACCCAGAGGTAGACGGCCTTGTGGGGCACGATGTATTCGCTGCGCACCACCCTGTAACCCTCTTTGAGCGTGAGCGTGGTCGGCTCTTTGCCCGGTTCCAGACGGAATTTGTGGATGGTCTTCATAGCTACTGCTCCTCTTCGGGTTGCTGCCTTTCACAAATCCATAATGGACAGGAACAGAGTTCGATAAAATAAGCTTTTGTGAGCTTTTAAGATCGTTATTTTCGATGCAATCAGGCGTCACGATCACCCGTGTGAGCATCGACAATGGCACGGACGCCCTCATGGGCGGTTTTTCGGCCACGGGTGATGGCGAACAATTCATCCATGACGTCTTCAATTGAGGCAATCTGCTCTACCTCATACTGGCGGCAGACCTCCTCGCGGATTGAGGTTGGAGCAGCGAACACGCCATAGCCCTGGCTGCCAAATACCTTGATCAGTGCGCTGTCATCTACCCGAGCGACAAGTTTCATGCGAACCCCATTCAGGGAAAACCAGTTCATCAGTCGCTCGAAATAGGGTGCATCCGTGGCGTTGGCCAGCAACGGTTGGCCATTCAGGGATTCGGGAAACCCCTTTTTGAGCTTTCTTGCCAACTCTGGTGCGGCGAACAGGCTCATGCTGGATCCCGCCAGAGGGTGTACCGTGAGATTGCCGTCCTCCTGCAACCGTGGCACCCGGTCGGTCAGAACCAGATCCAGCTCCTTGCGTTTCAGGCTGAGCACGAGATCTTCGGTGCGCCCGGTCTGGCATTCAAGCTGGATGGACCGCTCGCCCGCCATCGCCGGCTGCAGCAGGTAGTAGGCAATCAGTTTGTGAATGGAAGCGGAGACGCCGGCTCGCAGGGTCAGCGGGCGCTCGGAAGGATCAAGCCGCAGGGTTTCGGCAAGCTCACCGGTGAGGGCGAATATGTCGTCGGCGTAGCCGAGGATCAGCCGGCCGTAGTCTGTGAGGATCAGCTTGCGCCTTTCCCGGGAGAACAGGCGCCCACCCACTGAGGCTTCAAACGTGGCAAGCTGGCCACTGAGGGTCTGCGGCGCCAGCTCCAGGACTTCACTGGCTCGGGCGATCGAACCTTCCCGGCTGATCACCCAGAAATAGTAGAGATGGCGGAGGTTAAGCTGTTCCATTCCTTTGCCCTGCCCCCGGTTCAGGATGGCCGCGGAATTTTGAGGATTTCACCGAAGGTGACGTATTCGCTTCCGCCGAGACGGCCGATCGGATCAATCGCAGCGCCATTGAAGGTCAGGCGATTCTTGTCATCGTAACGGGCTGCATCATCAGATACCCATACCCGGGTGACTTTTCCGAATACCAGTGACTGGGGCCCGGCACCGATTTCCTTGATGTCGTAGAGCTCGCAGGCAAAAGCCACGTTGCAGTCCTTGAGCCGAGGCAGGCTCGAGCCTTCGAAATCCACCAGCTCCAGATCAAGATTTTTCAGTTCGGATTCGCCATGGGGCAAGGTTCGCGAGGATTCTGTGACCGCCGCAGCGAGATCCCGGTGGGCGATATGAACGACAAAATTCTTTCTCGCTTCAATGTTTACCCGGGTGTCTTTCGACACGCCCTCCGCCGGTTTTTTACCAACGGAAATCATCAGCAACGGGGGATTGCTGGTGATCGGCGTAAAGAACGAGAATGGCGCCAGATTGTAGTCCCCATCCGGATTTTCACTCAGCACCCAGGCAACTGGCCTCGGAATCACTGTCTGGGTAAGGATGTGGTAGGCATCTTTCGGATCCATACCCTCGAAATCTATAAGCATCACTCTCTCCCGTTAACTGCAGCTTCGGGCGTTCGTTCGCGCAACAGCCACAAAGTCATCAATAACCCGTGAAGTATCAGGAAGGGTACGGCAACCATGACCAGACCCCCCCAGCCCAGCCAGCTCAGAATTGCGCCGGCAGACAGCGCCGCGGTCGCCTGGGAGCCAAAAACCATTATGTCGTTCAGGCCCTGGACGCGGAAGCGTTCGGCATCACGATACCCCCGGGGCAGCAGCGTTGTGCCACCAACGAACAGGAAATTCCAGCCAACGCCGAGCAACAAAAGCGCTGACAGATAGTGGTGGAAGCTGACACCACTGGCGGCAAGGGCAATACAGCCGAGGTAGGCCAGCAGGCCCGCTGCCATCATCAGGGGAATGCCTACCACGCGTGTCAGCCAACCGCTGATCAGCGACGGAAGATACATGGCCATTATGTGGAGCTGGATCACCCGCTTGGCATCGTCGAGGTCATGGCCGGCCATTTCGGTCATGCTCAGCGGCGTCGCCGTCATGATGAAACTCATCACCGCATAGCCAATGGCCGCGGCACTCATGGCAGCCCAGATCAAAGGGTTCGCCATAATCTCCCGTAGTGGGCGGCCTCCTCCCGGCCGGGATTCCTGGACGCGCTCGGCCCCTGCCCGGTAACCGATAGCAAGGATCAGCAAAGCCGCACCCTGGACGGCCGCCAGCGCGATCCAGCTGACCAGAAACGGGTATTGCTCCGCCGCGCCGCTGCCCAGACCCGCAACTTCCGGCCCGAGCCAGGCTGCCACCAGCCCACCCAGCAACACGCGAGCGGCAGCAGAACCCGCCATACCCGGCGCCACGGATTCCATGGCCGCAAACCGATATTGGTGAACCACCGCAAGCCCCGTACCACCGACCACGGCCGCAAGACAAAGAAGGGAAAACAGACCAGTCCAGGACGCCAGGCCTCCAATAAGACCTGCAACAAGGCCCATGATGGCACCCAGCAGCATCACGCGCTTGCGCCCGATGCGCTCCATTAACCAGGTTGCCGGTTTGATAGCCAGAACGGTGCCTACGACCACCAGACCGACGGGAAGTGTTGCGTACTCGGGCGCAGGGGCAAGCATTCTGCCCTGAATGCTGCCTATAAAAACGATAAAAGGCGCTGTGCACATGGCCAGCGCCTGAGCGGCAACCAGGACCCAGACATTGAGGGGCATGGATTATTTTTTCCTGTAGATGATTCCGGGGTGGCACTGCACCATCTCGTAGAGATGGGGCAAGCCGTTGAGCGATTCCGAGGCACCAAGAACCAGATAGCCGCCCGGGTTCAGGGTGGCGTGCATCCGGGTGAGAATGTCCTTTTTCAGGTCCGCCGAAAAATAGATCAGAACGTTCCGGCACATCACAATATCGAACTTGCCCAGCATATAACGCTCAAGCAGGTTCAACTCCTTGAACTCCACCATGCTCTTGATCTGGGGTTTGATCTGCCAGCCACCGTTCAGGGACGGCGTGAAAAACTGCTTCTGGCGCTCTGGCGAGAGCCCCCGACCAATAGCAAGCATTTCATACTCGCCCTTGCGAGCCACATCAAGAACGCTTTTGGAGATATCCGTCGCGGTGATCTTTACATCCCGCAGCTTCCCGGGCCTCGCCCGCCGAAACTCCTCGACGATCATGGCAATCGAATACGGCTCCTGGCCGGTTGAGCAGGCCGCAGACCAGATACGCAAAGGCTGCATCGAGTTGCGCTCTGCGAATTCGGGAAGCAGTTTCTCCTGAAGAATCCGGAAAGGGTGATTGTCACGGAACCACAGGGTTTCATTGGTTGTCATCGCATCGATGACAGTCTCTTTCAGGCCGCCCCGCCCGGGGCGCTTAAGACGCTCGAGCAGTTCACCCAGGGTATTCAGGCTGTTCTCTTCAAGAATCCTGCGCAACCGGCTTTTGACCAGGTACTGTTTATTATCGCCCAGTAAAATCCCACAGGCGTCCTGCAGGAACGATTTGAAGGCTTCATATTCCTGTGGCGTTATTTCCGCTTTCATTGGGTCTCTGTTCTGAGTGAATCTTTGAGCGGCTCCATCAACCCTGGTCGATGATTTCCATCACCCGCTCTGCCAGCTCGTCCGGACTGAACTTTGCCATAAAGTCGTCGGCCCCGACCTTCTTTACCATGGCCTGGTTGAACACACCGCTGAGTGAGGTGTGAAGCATAACAAACATATCCGAAAGCGCCGGGTCCTCTTTCACCTTGGTGACGAGGGTGTAGCCATCCATTTCAGGCATCTCCACGTCCGAGATGATCAGAGAGAAGTGATCCTTGGCCCGGGAACCGTCCGCAGTGATTTCCTTCAGATGTTCAATAGCCTGCTTGCCGTCGTTTTTCAGCACCACTTCCATGCCAATTGCGGTGAGACACCGCTGTATCTGGCGCCGGGCCACGGACGAATCATCGACCACCAGCACGGGCAGATGCCCCGGCACCCGGTCCGCGCTCTTGCTCAGAACGGCTTCGGTTACGTCCTCCCCGAGCGGAGAAACTTCTGAAAGAATCTTCTCTACATCAATGATTTCAATAAGCTTATCATCAATTTTCGTGACAGCGGTAAGATAGACATCCTTGCCGGCCCCTTTGGGTGGAGGCAGGATTTCTTCCCAGTTCATGTTCATGATTCGCTCGACGCCGCTCACCAGGAAACCCTGCGTTTTGCGATTGTATTCAGTGATGATGACGAAGCTGGTGGAGAGCTCGTCTTGCGGGATACCCGGCAGACCGATTGCCATGCTCAGATCGATAATGGGGATAGTCTCACCCCGGCTATGGGCTACGCCTCGAACGACCGGCCGACTGTTGGGCAGGGAGAACAGCTTCGGACACTGCAGAACCTCTTTCACCTTGAACACGTTGATCCCGTAGATCTGGCGCCCTCTGAGACGGAAAAGAAGCAGCTCAAGGCGGTTCTTTCCGACCATCTGAGTGCGCTGGTTGACACTGTCCAAAACCCCTGCCATTTCGATTCTCCTGGCTTGCCGGAATTACAACGGCATATATCTTGCTGTTCACTGAATAATAGCCTGATCGACGGAAACCCGTCATATCAGGGGTGGGTCAGCCCATTTAACGGCCACTTTTACCGAATCCTTAGCCTGATTCGGGCTTTTCTGCCCTGTTGTTGACAGCATAGGACAAACTGATACGTATGCGCATCACGAATTTCGCCCTACTACTGCTAATGTCTGGCCTGAGCACGCCGCTCCTTGCTGGAACGACGGCTGAACAGATTCAGAAAGCAACCCTGGCGTTTCTGGACAGCTTTGCGTCTGAACAGGCCGAGCATGGCTACACCGTTTCCTTCGAACCCGGTTCCATCGACAGCCGCCTCGCTCTCGCCGAGTGCGAAAAGCCTTTGAGTGTAGAGTTCAGCGGTGACCCATGGAAAAGCACCAGCCCGTCGTTGCAGGTAGCCTGCGAAGGAACCCGCCCATGGCGAATGTTTGTTACCGCTTCAGTCTCTATCCATGGGCCAGCCCTGGTAGCAGCGAGGCCACTCACGCGTGGAGAGCGAATAACCGAAGGGCTGCTTGCAAAGCAGTCTGTTGAAATCAATTCATCCAGACGTGGCGTGATTACGGACTCGAAGCAGGCGATTGGCATGGAAGTGCGGCGCGCAGTGAATGCCGGATCGCTCGTTACACCAGACATGCTTTCGGCCCCGAATGCGGTCGAACGAGGCGATCATGTTATCATCACCGCCAAAACCGGTGGATTTTCAGTACGTTCCCGGGGCAAAGCCCTGGCAAGCGCCAGCGTTGGCGAACAGGTTCTGGTTGAGAATCTGCGCTCATCGCGCACGATAAGAGCCAGCGTTGTCGCGCCGGGCCACGTGGAGATTCCGATGTGAGCCGCGTGCGGCAGAGGCTTGCCGGAGCGGCAAGTGAATGCCGCAAAACCGGTCGTAAAAGCAGATGAAAAAAGTGCTAAAAAGTACTAAAGGTTTTCGCGGCGCCGCCGTTAAGAAGACATAAACTCGAGTAAGCGCCGCATTCGTGGCGCGACAGGCAAGCAGGTACAGATATGTCAGTTGACTTAAATGGAATTGGCCCCGGCCAGGTCAACACCCAGAGAACTACGGCCGACAAAAGCTCCGGCGCACAGAATACCCAGCCGGCATCCAACGAACAGGCGAAGACACAGGCCCAGGGGGCCCGTGGTGAGAACGTTAGCCTGAGCAATCAGGCCAAGAATCTGAAGCAGCTCGAACAAAAGCTGGGCGATTATCCGGAAATGGATGACGACCGCATCGAGCAGATCCGTTCCGCCCTCGAAAATGGCACGTACAAGATTGACGCCGAGAAGCTGGCCCAGAAAATGCTTGAGATGGATGAAAGCATTTTCGGGTGAGTAGACCATGGCCGCAATTGATGATTTGAAGACCCTTCTTTCCCAGGATATCAGCCAGCTTGAAACACTGGCTGACGTTCTCGGCAAGGAAAAGACCTGCCTTGCGAATTCCGACCTCCGCCAGCTGGACGCCCTGACCAGAGAGAAGAACGATCTCCTCGGTGCAGTCCGCGAACGCGCCAAACAGAAAATCCGAACGCTCGTACAAATGGGATATCGCCCCGAAAGTGGCGAGCCTTCCCGCTTTATTCGCAGCGCCGGATTCTCGGATCTCTTCGAACTCTGGCAGGAAGCGGACCAGAAGCTGCGAACCTGTCAGACGCTGAACCAGACCAACGGTCGCGTAATCAGCCACTTGCAAAAGCGTTTGTCGAGGCTCACAGATATTTTCCGCGGCGCCACCGGCCAGCAAAAGCTGTACGGTGCACAGGGTCAGCAGACCACGGTATCAAGCAGCACGGTGCTCGCCAGCGCCTGAGCCCGGACGCATGGCTCTGCCGAGCCATGCTTTCCACTTTATCGGGTGTAGATGGTCATCTGGGAGTCGGGATGAAACCGGATGTCGTGAATGCTCACGTTGCCCATTGAAGCTCCCTGGCCTCCCGTAACCCGTATATTGTCCATCCGGATTTCCTCGATGCGCTCAGGGAACGCCAGCATCAGGGCGCCATCTTCTCTTACCCGATAACGCGGCTCCCCTTCACGATAGTGCACACCGGAAATGCTGAGATCTGAATCCAGGAAGTTCAGAACCGGCACGAAGATATTGGCGGAAAGCTTGAGACCTTCAATAACATCTGCGGATGCCTCGGTGCCTTGCTCCCCATTTCCTGCGGGGTTCTCCGCCATATTGCTGACAATACCAATGCGCTGCAGCAGGGTCGGATCGCCCTGACCCGAAATCGCCGCCAGCTCGGCTTCACTCATGAGGGCAAGATTGCCTCTCTCATAAAGTTCGCCGGCTTCCAGCGTTGCCTGTGACGCCTCGGCCGAATTGCTGGCCGCAAAGGTTACCAGGGGCTGGAATGGCAGCGTGACCGCTGTTACCAGGGCGGCAGCGTTGCGATAGCGGGACTGGTGCTTGAGGACACGGTGCAGCTCCTTCTCGCTGATCCAGCCCGCCTGGATAAATACCTCACCCAGGCGCTGTCCCGTTTCCCGCTGAAGCCTGAGGCCTTCGTTAACCTGCCCCTCAGACAGATACCCACGATTGATAAGCAATCGCCCGAGGCGTGATTTCTCTTCAAATCCCTGACGGATTCTCACCCAGTGTCTCCTTTTAAACAGTGAAAACCGTACAACCCGGCCCGGCCAGTGTGATCCATGACTTCCGATATCGGGAAGGTTAGCCGATCACACAACGATGTGCGTGGATGCAGTGCCCGTTTTACCATCACCATCTGGTAAGATCTGGCACCTGATAACAGAATTCGCCGAATTGTCGCAGGAAACACACCTGCTAATAACACGGAGAACGGCTGCAAATGACAAACATGGTAAAACCCCTGAAAACTGTGACACCCGTATTGCTTATGGCATTCGCCCTGCTCATGCCGACTGCCGCGGTGCAGGCGCAAACCAATGAGCAACCGGCCAGTGATCCTCTTCCAAAGGTCCGCATGGTGACCAGTGAAGGCGCTATCGAGCTTCAGCTTCGCCCGGATGTTGCGCCCGAAACGGTCGACAATTTCCTGCAGTACGCCGAAGACGGTTTTTTCGACGGCACCATCTTCCATCGGGTTATACCCGGGTTCATGATCCAGGGCGGCGGTTTCACCCGGGATCTCTCCCGCAAGTCCACTCGGGCCCCTATCCGCAACGAAGCGAAAGAGACACTGCCGAACCTTCGTGGAACCATTGCGATGGCTCGCACCAGTGCGCCTGATTCCGCCACGTCCCAGTTCTTTATCAACCTTTCCGACAACGGGTTCCTGAACGCCGGAGTTCGCGGCCCGGGTTATGCGGTTTTTGGCAAGGTGACCGAGGGCATGGGCGTTGTCGATGCCATTGCCCGCAAACAGACCACTCGCAAACAGGGGATGGCCGATGTGCCGGTTGAACCTGTGATCATCGAAACCGTCACCGTGGTCGACCCCGAAGGCTGACACCGTGGACCGTGCTCCCCTGCCGCCCGGAATAGAGCCCGCTGAACTGGCTTGGCACGACGGCGTCCCGGAGTCCATCCGGTTCGGCGATGTCTATTTCAGCCGTGACAATGGTCTCGAGGAAACACGCTACGTTTTCCTGCAACACAACCAGTTGCCCGAACGTTTCGCACAGATTCCCGAGGGCGGCAATTTCGTTATTGCCGAAAACGGCTTTGGGACCGGCCTGAACTTTCTCGCTGCCTGGCAAGCCTGGCAGCGACACGCTCCGGCCCATGCGGCGACGCTGCACTTCGTTTCCGTTGAACGTTTCCCCCTCACCCACGAGGACCTGGCCCGGGCCCTGGCACAGTGGCCCGAACTGGCGGCGCTGGCCGACGAACTGCTTCTGAATTACCCACCCCTGGTGCGCGGGGTACACAGGCTGCTCCTGGCCGGGGGGCAGGTTCGACTGACGCTGTTTTTCGGCGACATTACCGACGCCTGGCAATCCCTGGATTTTCAAGCCGACGCCTGGTTTCTGGACGGGTTCGCTCCGTCCCGCAACCCGGATATGTGGCTGGAAAACACCATCAACAAGATCCGTGCACACAGTAAGCCGGGCACAACTCTGGCGACCTTTACCTCCGTTGGCCGGATTCGTCGGGCCTTGATGGAGGCCGGATTCCGGATGGAAAAAACCACCGGATACGGTCGCAAACGGGATATGCTGAAAGGCGTTCTTGTCGCGGAGAACCCGGCACCCATCAAAACGGTTCCCACGGAACAACAGGAATCGATCTTAATCATCGGCGCAGGTGTTGCCGGCTGCGCACTGGCAAGAAACCTGGCAGACCGGGGATACCCGGTAACACTGATCGACGCCCATGGTCCGGGTGCAGCAGCCTCGGGCAACGCCCAGGGCGCCCTGTATGTGAAGCTGGGCGTAGAGTTCAACGACCAGACCGAGCTGGCGCTCACAGCCCTCACGTTCGCGCAGCGTTTCTACCACAACTGGCGCGACCAGCACTGGCATCCGACCGGCCTGCTACAGCTGGCCCACAATCCCCAGGAAGCGGACCGGCAGCGGAGGTTTCTCCAAAGGAACGACTACCCCCGGAGTATCTTTTACCCGGTGACCCGGGAACAGGCCAGCGCCCTGACAGGCGTGCCCACGGAATCGGGCGGGCTCTGGTTCCCAGGCAGTGGCTGGCTCGAACCCGCAAACCTTTGCAAGGAACTGGCGAACCACCCGCTGATATCCACGCTGTTCCATAGCGAGGTCAACAATCTTCGGCGTTCGGACGGAACATGGAGCATTTCGACGGAAAACAACAGATCGATCACCGCTGACCGGGTGGTCATCTGCTCGGGCCATCTCAGCCCGGAGCTTATCCCGACAAAGGGTCGTTTCCGGCTGAAAGCCATTCGTGGCCAGGTTAGCCACCTACCAGCCACAGCTCTCAGAAGCCCAACGGCCGTTGTCTGTGGGAACCGGTATCTAAACCCTGCACTGGGCGAGTTTGCCGTAACCGGCGCAACCTTCGACCTACGCGACAACAACCCATCGCCCACCGTGGAAAGTCATAACGAGAACATCGATGAACTCGGCTCGATGCTGCCTGCGGTGTTTTCCGATGAAAGCGATGCGCTTAGCGGCCAGGAACTCAGTGGCCGGGTTGCCTTCCGATGCACCACCCATGACTACCAGCCGGTGGCTGGACCCGTTTTCGACGGCGAGAGCGGCGATCTCGATAGCCTTTACCTCCTTACTGGCCTTGGCAGCAAAGGACTGACCTACGCACCGCTCCTGGCCGAATATCTGGCTGACTTGCTTACCGGACAACCTCCCTGCCTTCCCGCGAACCTGGCCAAACGCCTTGAAACCCGACGCCTCTATCAGACGAATGTGGTGGTTTCGTAATAAACTCCAGCTGAAGTTTCCGGTCAGACTGCCGATAACCATCGAAATGGTGGCATAGTCACGGAGAGAACCCATGTCCATTTTTGTCAGCGAACCCGGCCGCCCGGTCGGAACCCGGCTACCGGAAACATTCCGGGCAAGGCCTGTGGGTGATGTTACAGAGCTGGCAGAAACCCAGAGCATTAATCCTGGCCGAAGTGAGGCAACGGACGCCGAGTTCCAGCAGGCCGCCAATGCCGGTCGCTACAAAGCACTTGAGGAATACGGCGCGGCGGCCGCTGGCGAGCGCCGGGAAGACCGCCCTTATCTGCCGGTATCCAGCATCTCGTCTCAAACCCTGTATTCCGTTCCGGCGTCTGCAACGATTTCTGAGGCTTTAACCGTCATGGACGAGCACCAGGTGCATCACCTTGTGATCATGGCGGATAACAACGTTGCCGGCCTTGTCGACCTGCGTTGGCTCCTGGGCTGGCTTCACGAGAACGAAGCCGATGCCATGAGCCAGAGCCTGGTTCACATCGAGTTGCCCGCGTTCCTGACAGCCTCACCCGAGACCGATGCCCATCAGCTCGCCAGGCTCATGCTGGCCCACCAGCTCAACGCAGCCCTGGTGGTAGATGCCAAAGGCGCCGCCTCCGGAATTGTTACCAGCACGGACTACCTGCGACTTTACGCCAGCGCCGGCCGCCATCAGGGAACGGTGTAGTTCCAACGGCATCTAATTCAGAGGCGTCAACAGCTCTCCCTCTGGACTGAAGAGAAGCACATACCAGTTGTTGCCTACTCGGGTTAATGCAGGTATTTCGTCATCGCGGTAGTTTTCGAGATCCACTATGGCAGAGTCATCGGCCGCAAGCTGGTATCGCCAGTTGTTTCTGAATTCCGACTCTTCCTCTTCCGTCTCCGGTTCTGGAACCAGCGATACCCGGGCAGCGATGCCCTGCTCCATTCCGGACACCACACCGCCGCTGGCGAAGTCGCCGTTCGTGGTACCCGCCACAACCATGTCGCCATCGAAATCAGCCAACCCAAGAAATGCCTCGCTGGACTGATCGTCTTCGTCATTCAGGGTGAAGGCCCGACTGACATTCCCGGCGGCTGAATATCCCAGCAGGAACCCGGCAGCACTGGAGAGCGCCTCCCTCTCCAGAACGGGGTCTTCCTCGTCCTGCTCCAGCACAGAATAGGATCCATCACTGGCACCAATCAGCCAGAGCGTGCTACCGGTATACAGTCCGTTGGAAACCGGTTCATCGCCACTGGTGCCAACCTGTTTGACATCAAGTTCGCTGGTGGCACTGGAGGCGTTAAAGAAGAAGGCATCAATGCCGCCGATGACTGAAGCGCCTTCCACAGACCCCGCGGCCGAACCAAACAACCCGGGGTTCACAGATTCTGTGCTGCCGCCGGCAACACGGTCATCGGCTGCTGAGCCGGCCTGGCGGGTCCAGGCAACCGCAGGCTGCTGCGTGTTGCCGTCCAGTTCGGTATCAATTCGCTGCAGGAAGCTGTCCCTGCCGCCCGATCCCTGCTGCTGATCAAACACACCTTCCGTTTCCCCGGCCAGGATGACATAGCCGGTGTCACGGTTGATTCCGGCCCAGCGAACCTGATCATCAGCATCCGTTCCGGTCCGGATGGTCCAGGTGCGAACGTATTCGCCACCGTTGGAGGCGGAATCAAACCAGTAAAGCGATGTCACTGAATCCAGGCCGCCCAGACCGGACGTCCCCGCCACAGACTGATCGGTGCTGTAGGCAACGACAAATTCGAACCGGTCTACCTTCGTCCCACCCTCGGTCACCTTCCGCTGCACCACGTTTATGACCGGATCCGGAGCGCTCAGGCTGTCGCTCGCAGAGGATATGTCAACCTGCTGCAACTGAGTGCCTCGTTGGTCAAAGATTCGCACCAGCACCCTGTCGTTATCCTGGGTGTCGTAGCCGGCAACGAACAGCCTGCCGTCATGGCCCATCGAGATGTCTGTGGCCACAAAGCCGTCGCCAGGGTTCAGAGCAAGCGGAGACGTCAGCTCGTTGAGGCTGATCCGGATCAGGTTTTCAGCCTCCGCTCGGGCATAATCCTCTCGACCGGCCTGGAAGTTCTCGTTGAGGCCCAGCAGGATAAACCGGTCGCTGAAGGCCGGGTTGGTATAGCCGGCCTCCGGTACCCGAATCCGGAAAGGCACTTCATCGGTCCCTTCTGGAAAAATCAGTTCGTCATTCTCAACCCAGTTTCCGTCTTCCAGTCGCTCGATAACGAACTCGGATTCGAGACGTGCGGTGGAGTCTTCGGTGTGGCTGAGCTTCGCAAAATATCCCGGTCTCTGTCTCCAGAGAGTCTCGCGACGTATTCGCGCACAGCACCCACGTTCAGCGTATCCCTGCCGCCACCGTTTACAGTTTCCAGCGACAGAACCGGCTCGTTGTCCTGAATGGACAAATTGGTAACGACACCACCGTTACCGCTGCCAAGACCGGCCAGACCGGATCGCACTTCTGTCAGTGCCAGGCGAAGGGACTCGACGGGCTCGGCAAAGCTGTCCTCGACCACCTCCAATGGCAGATAACACTCGGTAATACCCGGCTCAAGTGTGATCACACCGCGCGTATAGAAACCCTGTTCGTCAAGCTCATAGTCGATATAGTCCAGCTCGCTTTCCCCCGTCTCATCGCGAGGCATTGAACTGTTGCTGCCCAACCCGACAATGTCCGTGCCGAGGATGGCATCCCCCGCATTGGAGGCACTGTGATCGCAGTTCTGGTGTGGAGGCGAGAATCCGACGTCGCAGCTGGATGCGTCATAGTCAGACAAAAGCTCAAACGCTACCGCTACCCGGGTTACCGACGGTTGATCCAGGGTAACCTTGACGAAGACGCGGCGCGTCGGAAGTGTCAACTCCCTGGTACCGGATACGGAGCCGTCATCGTTGTAGAGATTGATGGTAACGCTGTGCTCACCCTCGGTTTCAAGATCGGGCAAGGTACATTGTTCACGGTTACTGGCAGGGATTTCCGGGCTTTCACCTTCCGTAAACGGCTCTGCATCCAGAGACATGACATTGTATTTCACATCAATATCGAACGGCTGGGCGCCGGCCATGCGGCCGTCGGTTGTTACCAGATTGATGCCTTCGGTCTTGCCCAGGTCCGCCTCTCCTCGACTACCGCCGGTGAGGCCGGGGACACCGCGCATAATGATGCCCTGGCGGGCCTTGTTACTGGTATCCTCGAGCGCCAGCCAGGACGGCGCATTGGTCAGGGAATAATCAAGGATATCTTCGCCACCGTAGGCCCCGAAGTTGTAGGAGTATTCAACACCGAGATAGGCGAACACCGGAGGTACGCCAAGGATTGTGGGCTGGTCGGGATCCTTTTCCGTCTTGCACGCAGCAAGCCCCAGTGAAAGCAGGGCCAGAACGGCAAGTTGGCGAACAGGATGAATGCGGGAGTGAAAATCGGCGCCCATGAAAAAATCCGTTTCTATCGTTGTTGTTATGGCAGCGACCGCCCGGATGGAACATGAACACCGGGCGGTTTACACACCGTTACAGAACAACGCCATGGTAGCCAATTTGATACGCAGGGGATCTGCGCGAGTTCTCAGATTCGGTTAGCCCGCGCCCAGGCCGTGCTCTTCCAGCAACGCCACCAGCCCGGCTTCATCCAGAACAGGTACCTCTAACTGTTCTGCCTTGGCCAGTTTGGAACCGGCGGCCTCTCCAGCCACCACGCAGGCCGTCTTTTTGGAAACGCTTCCGGCCACCTTGGCTCCGAGGGATTCCAGCTTCTCTTTGGCTTCGTCCCTTGTCATTCCGGAAAGCGTACCGGTCAGCACCCAGGTCTGGCCTTTCAGAGGCTTCTCTCCCTCCCGGACTTCCTCTTCCTGCCACCTCACACCGGCTTCACGCAGGGCATCCAGGGTTTCGCGATTGTGGGTCTGCTCGAAAAAGCTACGGATATGCCCCGCAACGATCGGCCCGACATCCGGAACCGTCTGAAGGCTCTCTTCATCCGCTGCAGCAATGGCCTCCAGAGTTCCGAAGTGGCCCGCCAGGGCTTTAGCGGTGGCCTCCCCCACCTCCCGGATGCCAAGGGCATACAGGAACCTCCAGAGCACGGGGTTTCTGGCCCGATCAATGGCAGCCACCAGATTGGCCGCCGACTTTTCTCCCATTCGCTCAAGTTTTACGAGGTCGTCGGTAGTCAGGCGATACAGATCGGCAACGGTTTCCACCATGCCCTGATCCACCATGATATCTATCCACTTGTCTCCCAGGCCCTCAATATCGAGGGCTTTGCGGGAGGCATAGTGGCGAATGGCTTCCTTTCGCTGCGCGGGGCAGAACAGGCCGCCAGAGCAACGGGCAACGGCTTCGCCTTCGATCTGGATAACATCCGAGTCACACACCGGGCACTGTCGGGGCAATTCCACTTCCCGGGCGCCTGAGGGGCGTTTTTCGGCCACCACCTTGACCACCTGCGGAATCACATCACCGGCGCGGCGAATGAACACGGTATCGCCGATATGAACATCCAGTCGGCGAATTTCGTCCATGTTATGGAGGGTGGCGTTGCTCACCGTTACACCGCCCACAAACACGGGTTTTAACCTCGCAACCGGGGTAACCGCGCCAGTACGACCGACCTGGAATTCCACGTCCTCGATAACCGTGAGTTCCTCCTGAGCCGGAAACTTCTGGGCAATCGCCCAACGAGGGGCCCGGGATACAAAACCCAGGGCCTTTTGCTGGTCAAGCCGGTTCACCTTGAAGACGATACCGTCGATTTCGTAGGGGAGACCGTCGCGTTTGTCCATCAGCTCGCTGTAGGCTTCGAGGCATTCCTCCGCGCCCCTGGCCTTGCGCATCTCGGGATTAATACGGAAACCCCAGCTCTGGACTCTCTTCAGCCCCTCCCACTGGGTATCCGGCAAGAGGCTTTCGTCAGTTACCGCAACGCTGTAAGCGCACATTTCGAGAGGGCGCCTGGCGGTTACCGTCGACTTTTTCTGCCGGAGGCTGCCGGCCGCCGCATTACGTGGATTAACGAAGGTCTTCTCGCCACGCTCCGCCAGGCGGCGGTTAAGCTGTTCGAAACCGTCCTTCGGCATGTAGACTTCGCCGCGGACCTCCACCAGATCGGGCACGTCGTCGCCACGGAGCTTCAGCGGTACCGAGGGAATGGTTCGGATATTGGCGGTTATGTCCTCCCCGGAATAGCCATCCCCCCGGGTGGCGGCGGTAGTCAGGGCGCCATTCTCGTAGTGCAGGCTCACCGCCAGCCCGTCCAGCTTGGGTTCACAGACATACTCCACGTCCTCAGTGATACCGAGCCGATCTTTTACCCGCCGGTCAAAATCACGAAGTTCGTCCTCGCTGAACGCATTATCCAGCGACAGCATGGGCAGCCTGTGCACTACCTCCTCAAAGCTGGTTTCCGCGGCGCTGCCAACCCGCCGCGTGGGCGACGTGTCCGAAGCCAACTCCGGATAATCGGTTTCCAGGCCCTGCAATTCCCGGAACAACCGGTCGTATTCCGCATCTGGAACACGCGGGTCATCCAGCACGTAATAGCGGTAGTTATGGTCATCAATCGCCGAACGGAGTTCTTCAACACGCTGAATGATGTCGGGCGTGGCTTTGCTCATGGACTGGCACTCTCGTCTCTCAAAAAAATGCCCGGAACAAACCGGGCATCTGGCCTTCTTTTACCGCCAGGTTTCAGACTCGCTGGGAACGTTGCTTGCGCTCGAACTCCCGAATCCTCTGGCGGCAGTGCTCGATTGTCTGAGGAGTCATCACGCTCCGGCGCTCATCCTTAAGCTCGCCGCCAAGGTTACGAACCACGGCCTGGGCTGTCTCAAGCATGAAGTCAAACGCCTGCAGCGCATTGGTGGGCCCGGGCATACTCATGAAGAAACTGATACCGGGCGTGGCCAGGGTCGGCATATCGCCCGGCTTGAACGTGCCGGGTTCCACGGCATTGGCAACACTGAACTGGACCGGGCTGGTGGTATCGGACTCCTCGTGCCGGTGATAAATGTCCATATCACCATGCTCCAGACCACAGGCTTCGAACAACTTCTTCAGGGCCACCCCCTTGAAGTCTTCACCGCTCTTGGCCAGGACATTGATCACAATCACTTCCCGGGCTTCAGGGCGATTCGCACCTGCCAGCGGCTGACCACTCACCGCTCGGGAAGGTTCACGCCGTGCCGTATCTTCCTCTACTTCGGTTGTCACCGTAGGCGGGACTGCTTCCGCCTCATCTTCGATGGCCCCCCAACCTGATTCCAGCTCGGTTTCTTCAGGCTCATGACTGGACAACCCGAAATCGGGATCCGACTCAACAGGTTCATCGTGATACTCGGCAGCCGGTTCGCTTTCCGGCTCCAGATGTAGATCCGGTTCTGGCGACTCCCGATGTTCTTCCTTGGCAGCAGCTGTCACCGGGCGGGTCGGTTTGGGTTTCGGAGAACCAAATCGGCTGGGCTTTTCACGCTTTACATAGCCACGCTCTTCGAGTGTGTCGCGGGAGATGGTTCGTGCGCCGCCGTTGGGCAACTCCGGGTTGTACTCGTCATCGAGTGGCGAATCCTCGAGCTCATCGGCGCCCATGCCCGATGAGATTGCCATGGATTCCTTCCGGGCACGCCGCATGCGGCGCACGCCATCAATGACAATGCCGATAATAACCAGGGTACCGATGGCAATTAACCATTCCCTAAGTGACATAGTGCTGCTGTCCTGTTTGCAGATCCCGTAACGTTGCTACTCTAAGAAAAGCCCGTAATGAATACAACGCACACCCGGGCCAGATGGCGTGATTGTCATGGTCGCCTGAATTCTGAACAGCCTCAAGCCTCTGCGAGAGCCGCTGCCTCGTCGACATCGACCGACACCAGGCGCGAACACCCCGGTTCGTGCATGGTTACGCCCATCAACTGATCCGCCATCTCCATGGCAATCTTGTTGTGGGTAATGTAGATGAACTGAACCTGCTTGGACATCTCCTTGACCATGTTGGCATAGCGGCCCACGTTGGCGTCATCCAGCGGCGCATCCACCTCGTCCAGCATACAGAAGGGTGCCGGGTTCAGCTGGAAAATCGAAAACACCAGTGCGATCGCCGTAAGGGCCTTCTCGCCGCCCGACAGCAGGTGAATGGTGCTGTTCTTCTTGCCCGGCGGCCGCGCCATGATTGCAACGCCGGTTTCCAGAAGATCCTCACCGGTAAGCTCCAGGTAGGCGTTTCCGCCTCCGAACACTTTGGGAAACAAAGCCTGCAGACCACCGTTCACCTGGTCAAAGGTTTCCTTGAAACGCTGCCGGGTTTCCCGGTCTATTTTCCGAATGGCGTTGTCCAGTGTTTCCAGGGCTTCCATCAGGTCTTCATGCTGGGAATCCAGGTAGGTCTTGCGCTCACTCTGAACCTGATATTCCTCGATGGCCGCCAGGTTAATCGCGCCCAGGCGCTGAATTCGGTTGCCGATCCGCTCCAGTTCGTCTGCCCAGTCTTTTTCATTCGCACCCTCGGGCAACTGGGCGAGGATATCCTGAAGTTTTACGTCCAGCTCCTTGAGCTGATCGACATGGTTCCCGGAACGGATTTCCAGGGCCTGGGACTCCATTTTCAGTTTTTCGAGTCGGGACCGGACTTCCTGAATGCGATGATCGGTTCCGCTTCTGCCCTGTTCCTTTTCGCGCACTTCCCGATCAATCTCTTCCAGCGCGTCGCGAGCAGCGCCCAGCTTTTCCTCTTCCGCCAATCGCCGATCCAGCAGCCCTTCGAGCTGCATCTGAAGGTCTTCGATGGGCTCTTCGGCGCTTTCCCGGGACTCCCTCAGAATCTCCAGGCGCTCGTCGATACGCTCCTTCTGCAACTGCATCCGATCAATCGTCTGCCTGAGGCCGTCCCGTTGACTGTGCAGGGTCTGCAGCTGGAGCTGCAGCTGATGCGCGTGATCACGGTCGTGCCGGGCCTCCTGGCGAAGCCGGTCCAGGCTTTCGCGCAAGGTATCACGCTGCTCCAGCAACCGCTCTTTCTCTTCATCGCTGTCTTCGGTGGAAGCCAGCGCCAGTTGCCAGTCTTCCCGGGCATCCTGAAGACTCTCTTTCTGGCCCTCGAGGTTTTCGGACACGTCCTGGATATCGTCCCGGATTCGCTGCAGGCGGGCATCAATCTGCTCGGCACGTGCTCGTAGGCCGCTGACCCTGGACGCCAGTGTGCTCAGTTCACGATCGGCCTCGCTCAGACGGGTCTGCGCCTCATCCCGGGCTGCTTCCGAACGCTCTGCCCGCTCCTGGAGCTCTTCCAGCCGTTCGGTAGCCGCCTCCAGCGCCTCCTCCGCCTCGGCCAGCTGCGCGGCCAGTTCGGTCACCTTCTTCTGCCGCTCAATCACACCGACCTGGCCGGCATCAGAGTCCGGCATCAGGACCCACTCCCGGGATATCCAGACGCCCTCGGGTGTCATCAGGCTTTGACCGTCCCGAAGCCCCGATCGCATACCCATGGCGTCAGAGACGGTTTCGACGGTATCGATGCCGCGAAGCAACGAGGCAATTCCCGGCACTCCGGAAACTTTGGCCGCCAACCCGGAACGCTCACTGCCGTCTGTGGCTTCTGCCTCCACCAGCGCCAACCCCTTTGGCGCTTCTTTCATGGCGGACGAGAGCTGATCAATATCGGGAAGGCAGAGACCCTGGGTAAACCGCCCGATAACCTGTTCGACAGCAAACTCCCAGCCATCGGTAATCTGAAGCTGACTGGCCACCCGGGGCATATCGCTGAGGGCGTTCTGTGACAGCCAGGATTGCAGAACATCATCCCCGGCCCCCATCTGCTCATCCAGAAGGGATTGCTGGGACTCCAGGGACGCACGAAGGCTCTGCACCCGTTGGCGTTCTTCAGAGAGCGCCTGCTCGGCATCACGCTGTTGCTGCCGGGCTTCGTAGAGCTCGTCCTGAACGGATGCAATCCGTTCGGCCGCCTCTTCGCGCTTCAGCTCCAGCGTTTCCTGCTGTTCCAGCAGCTCTTCAAGCTCGGCGCGGTCCATCTGACCTTCCAGCAATTCCTGTTCGTCCTGAAGCTTGCGTTGGCGGGCCAGCAGTTGCTCAATGGCATCCTCAAGCGAGCGGATTCTGGACTGGGCCAGCTCTGCCTGGCGCCGCGCGTCCGATGAACGGGCACTGAAGTCTTCCCACTGGTGCTGCCAGTCGCTCATGGCGTCTTCGGCCTGCTGCAACTTCTCACCAGATTCCTCGGAGCGAACTGCCAGCGCTTCCTGCTCCGGCTCCATCATGTCGAGTTCTTCCTGGATTCCCGCAAGCTTGTCCTCATCCTGCTCCAGCTCGCGGGCCAGTTCTCTCTGGTTCGCCATGGCCTGGTCCAGCTCAGCCGCCATTTGCCGGCTCCGTTCACGCTGGTGTTCGAGGCTCTGCTCAATACGGGCGATATCGGCCCCGGCTTCGTAATAGCGTGCCTGTGCCCGGTTGAAATGCTCGGTTCGTTCCTGGTGATTGTCGCGCAGGGATTCCAGGGAGGTCTCCAGGCTGACCCGCTCGGTGAGGTATTTCTCAAGCTCGAGCTCGGTATCCCGGATCTTGCCTCGCCAGGCTTGCAAGTCATTGTCGAGAGATTGCCAGCGAAGCACCGTCAGTTCGGCTTTTTTCTGGCGCTCTTCCTGCTTGAAGGCCTTGTACTTTTCGGCTGCGGCTGCCTGACGCTCCAGGTGTTGCAGTTGGCGGCCCAGCTCTTCCCTCAAATCGGTCAGACGCTCCAGGTTTTCCTGGGTCCGGCGGATACGGTTCTCCGTTTCCCGGCGCCGCTCCTTGTATTTTGAAATGCCGGCCGCTTCTTCAATATAGATCCGAAGCTCTTCCGGTTTGGCCTCAATCAGCCGCGAGATCATGCCCTGTTCGATGATGGCATAGCTCCGCGGGCCGAGACCGGTGCCGAGGAACAGGTCAGTAATGTCGCGACGCCGGCACTTGGAGCCATTCAGGAAATATTCGGACTGCCCTTCCCGGGAAACGCGGCGGCGAACGGAGATTTCGTTGAATTTCACGAATTCACCGGGCGCGGACCCATCGCTGTTATCAAACACCAGTTCGATGGAGGCCTGTCCCACAGGCTTTCTTGCACTGGAACCGTTGAAAATAACGTCCGTCATGGATTCGCCGCGCAGGTACTTGGCGGAGCTCTCCCCCATGACCCAACGCACCGCATCGATGATGTTGGACTTGCCGCACCCATTGGGGCCGACCACGGCCGTCATGTTGGAGGGGAACGGAACCGTGGTGGGATCTACGAACGATTTGAAGCCGGACAGTTTGATGGACTTCAGCCGCATATCAGGCGCTCGCTTCCTGCCGGAGGATCGTCAACACCTGCTGCCGCTGGTGCTCCCCAAAGGCCTGGATAACGGCTTGCAGCCGCTCAGTGTCGTCGTTGACGGCGGCATCCGCCAGCTGCCGAAAGAAGGTGGCAGTTTCACCGATTTCTTCCCGGAAGTGTTCCAGCGCCACAAAATAGGTGCGGCTGATGGCTGGCCGGAAATTCTCGAGGGTTTCTTCCAGAAACGGGTTCTCGACCAGGCCGTAGGCGTAACGCATAACCCCGAAACCCGCATCAATAACCTGCTCGGCGGCGTCGGCACTGGTGGCGTTCAACGCATCAATGACTGCCTGCAATTCACGGACTTGGCCCATGACACCGCCAAGCTCCCTGCCAGACCAGCGCTCAAGTACCTTGCGTCCCAGCATGCAGAGAAGGTCGATATAGATGTCGTAGAGGCTGTTGACGCTTTCTGGCGTCAGGCTGGAGACCACCGCACCCCGCCGGGGGAAAATCTCGATCAGATGGCGGCGCTCCAGAATGAGCAGTGCTTCCCGAACGGAGCCACGGCTGACATTCAGTTCTCCCGACACCTTCAATTCCTGAATGCGTTCGCCGGGCTTGAGATCTCGCGTGATGATTCGTTGCCCCAGATGCTGGGCAATTTGTTCAGACAGACTTTCCGGGGCCTGAAACCTCATAAAGTTGGTCACTCATTCCTGAAGACGGCACGATTTCAAACGCAGAAGTTTACCACAGGGAATCTATAGCCCCACCCCTTGTCTGACATTTTGCACAGCTCAGGAACATCGCGGCAAATCACTGCCGGTTTTTTGACGGCGAATCAGGAACGACAGCCGAAAAATCAGAAACCAAGTGATGTTATCCTCGTTACTCGCTGTTTTTGTTCGTTTTTTATGACTGGGCACGGTTTCTGCTTCGCACACGCAAAGCACTGTAAACTTCTGCGACAGAGTGAACCGTAGTGAAAAACATACCGTCGATCCATCAGTCTCCTTCCCAGCCCCAGAAACTGGCTGCGCTGCGTCAGGCACACAAGGACTGGAACAACACGCCGGATGTACTCACCAGGCTAACGCGCCGGCTGTCCACCACCCTGTCGCTGGAACAGCAGCTGGCGATCCTGGCCGAAGAGCTGGTCGCCATTGTTCCTTTCAGTGCGCTCAACTACCGCCACCGGATCGGTAAACAGGATTTCGTCTATGCCACAGGCATGGGGGGCCCACACCGCTGCGAGTACCGGCTGAGCCTTGAAGGTGTCAATTATGGGACCCTAGTACTGCAACGTCGGCAGAGGTTCTCGGAACAGGAGCTGGAAGGCGTAGAGATGGTTCTGAGTGCGGCGATCTGCCCGATTCGCAACGCCTGCCAGTACGTGGCCATTGAACAGGCATCCCTGACAGATTCCCTGACCGGCATACCCAACAAACGCGCCCTGGACGACGCTCTGCAGCGCTCCAGCCTTTTATCAGAGCGCCATGGCGAGCCTTACTCGCTCGTCCTCTGCGATCTGGACCACTTCAAGACGGTGAACGACACTCACGGCCATGTGGTTGGCGACCATCTTCTGCAATTGGCTGCGTGCGAGATCGAGAAGTCGATCCGAACCTCGGATTCAGTCTACCGCTTTGGCGGCGAGGAGTTTGCTATCCTGCTCCCGCATACCTCGGAGCAGGATGCCAGGGATGTAGCAGAGCGCGTTCGCGAAGCGATTGCCGCTATCCGGGTTGATGGCGGAGAGAAGGAGCTGAAGGTCACAACGAGTTGTGGTGTTGCCACTTTCTTGCCCAAGGAGGCGCCCCAGGCCTGGCTGGCAAGGGCGGACGAGGCACTCTATCGTGCCAAACACCAGGGCCGTAACTGCACCCGGGTGTTTGCCACCATTTCGTAACGATCAGCCCCGGGGCGTCTTGCTTCGGGCTCTCTCTGGCCGGGGAGCACGCCCGGCCGGTTTGGCAGGCTTGGTGTCGCTGACCGCCCATTTGTTGCCGGGGGTTTTCTTACCGGACCGGCCAGGGCTTTTCCGCCTCTGGCGGTCGTGGGCCGCTTTCTCATTTGGTGTTTTCTGCGGAATTTCAACCGCTTCGAGACCAACCGTGCGACTCAGGGTGTCTACTGCCCGCTGATCCAGCTCTTCCCATTTTCCTACGGTCAGCCTGCTCGGCAGGAAGATCGGCCCGTAGCGCACGCGCTTCAGCCGACTGACGCGAACACCCTGAGATTCCCACAGACGACGTACTTCCCGATTGCGCCCTTCCAGCAAGGTCACGTGGAACCAGCGATTTATACCGCTACCGCCGGCCGGAGAGATATCGGTGAACTTGGCCATGCCATCTTCCAGGAGAACGCCCTGAAGCAGGCGCTCGATCTTCGCATCGTCCACTTCCCCGAAGATCCGTACCGCGTATTCCCGATCAATCTGGTTGGACGGGTGCATCAGGCGATTCGCCAACTCGCCGTCTGTGGTGAAGAGCACCAGACCCGTGGTATTGATATCCAGCCGTCCGATGGAAATCCACCGATGCTCCTTGAGACGTGGCAAACGATCAAACACCGTCGGCCGCCCCTCAGGATCCTTTCGAGTGGTAACCTCACCCTCCGGCTTGTTATAGATCAGTACCCGGCGCATCACTTCCGCCGCACCGGACACTTCAAGTCGCTTGCCGTCGAGTTCGAAGCGATCCTCAACAGTCGCTTTTTGCCCGGGCGCCACAGGTTGCCCGTTGACCAGCAGGCGGCCGGCTTCCATCCAGCCTTCAATTTCCCGGCGCGAACCGATGCCCGCACGGGCAAGCAATTTCTGAATACGCTCTGGCCCACCCTGGCTCGCGTTGTCCTTGGCTGGTCTGGCTGGTTTGTTGGGGCGTTCTGCCGCCATGAAATCAATCCTTAGTATCTGACTGACACCCGAATGGCGTCAGTGAAGTGTCTGGCTCGAAGATTCGTCGTCGTTCTCGGCAGTCGTTGATTCGAACTCGATCTCCGCCTGCATGTTCTTTTCAATTTCCCGGCCGATCTCTTCAAGATCGCGGACTTCATTCAGGGGCGGCATCTGATCCAGGCCCGTGAGGTTGAAGTAGTCCAGAAACTGTTTCGTAGTCGCATACATGGCCGGACGGCCGGGAACATCCCGATGCCCAACGACGCGAACCCACTCTCGCTCAAGCAGGGTGCGAATGATATTGCTGCTTACCGTAACACCCCGAATATCCTCGATTTCACCCCGGGTGATGGGCTGCCGGTAGGCGATCAATGCCAAGGTTTCAAGCAACGCCCGAGAATAGCGCTGGGGCTTTTCCTCAAACAAACGCCCTACCCAGGGCGCGAATTCCTCGCGTACCTGAATACGGTAGCCGCTGGCAACCTTCTTCAATTCAAAACCGCGCCCTTCGCAGGCCGCTTCCAGAAGTACCATGACATGTTCCATTACCTGGCGTGCGGGGCGCTCCTCTTCACTGAACAGGTCCCGGAGCTGGTCGAGAGACAAGGGTTTGCCCGCCGCCAGCAGGGCCGCTTCGGCAATCGCCTGTATTCTAAGCAGGTGTTCTTCGTTCATGGTGTCTGATCCGTATTTCCGTGCTTTGAACGTTGGGAGGCCCTAGCTGGCTGCCCTGGCTCGAACATGAATCGGGCCCAGAACCTCGGCCTGAACAACCTCGATCAGCTGCTCTTTGACCAGCTCAAGCGTGGCCAGGAAGGTCACCACGACGCCGAGCCGGCCCTCTTCAATCGTAAACAGGCTTTCGAAGGTCACAAAATGATCATCCTGAAGCACCGACAGGATTGCGGACATGCGCTCCCGGGTCGAAAGCCTTTCCCGTTCAACGTGGTGACTGGTGAACAGGTCTGCCCGCTGAAGCACGCCTTGCAGAGCCAGCAGCATTTCCCGCAAGTCTACATCCGGATGGGGCTGACTGGAGGGCATCTTCGGCAGCGCGGCGGAGGCGGCAAAGGTATCGCGTTCCAGGCGCGGTAATTCATCAATGTCCTCGGCAGCCTGCTTGAACCGTTCGTATTGCTGAAGCCGGCGAATCAGCTCGGCCCGGGGATCAACCTCTTCCTCATCGTCGCTTTCCTGTCGAGGCAACAGCATCCTCGATTTGATCTCCGCCAATGTGGCGGCCATCACCAGGTATTCCGCAGCCAGCTCGAACCGCATGGCCTCCACGGCACCAATGTAATCCATGTATTGCCGGGTAATTTCGCTGACGTCGATGTCCAGAATGTTCATGTTCTGGCGACGGATGAGATACAGCAGAAGATCCAGCGGCCCTTCGAACGCCTCAAGGAAGACGGCAAGGGCGTCCGGTGGAATGTACAAATCCTTGGGAAGATCCACCACCGGCTTGCCGGACACCCGCGCCAGGGGCGACTGCTCCGGTGCAGCGTCCTGGGCTTCGGGCGTGGCCTGATCGGTGGATTCTTCAGTCATAACCTTTCACTCCGGGTCGGCGCACTGGCTGTATGCTCGTGGCACCGACTCCTGCGGATTCAGCGGTAATGAAGCCCCATGGCGGCCCGGACTTCCTCCAGGGTGTCGCGGGCGGCGTCGCGGGCGTGCTCGCGACCTTCCTGGAGAATGGAATGAACCAGATCCGGATTGCCCTCATACTCCCGCGCGCGTTCGTGGAGCGGACGCTGCTCCTCGACAATCGCGTCAATCAACGGCTTCTTGCAATCCAGGCAACCGATGCCGGCGCTGCGACAACCGTTTTGCACCCACTCCTGAGTGTCGGCGTCAGAATAGATCTTGTGCATTCCCCACACCGGGCACTTTTCGGGCTCACCCGCATCGGTGCGCCGGACCCGTTGGGGGTCGGTCTGCATGGTGCGAACCTTCTGGGCTACGCTGTCCGGCTCTTCCCGCAGGCCGATGTAGTTGTTGTAGGACTTGGACATTTTCTGCCCATCCAGCCCCGGCAATTTGGATTCCGGCGTCAGCAGCGGTTGGGGCTCCGGCAGAATCACCTTGCCGCCACCTTCAATGTAACCGTAAAGACGCTCACGATCGCCCAGGGAGATATTCTGTTGCTCTTTCAGCAGAGCACGGGCCGTTTCCAGGGCGTCCATGTCGCCCTCTTCCTGGTAACGCCTCTTGAGATTGCGATAGAGCTTGGCGTTTTTCTTGCCCATCTTCACGATGGCACCTTCCGCCTGCTCTTCAAACCCTGGCTCGCGACCATAGATGTGGTTGAACCGGCGCGCGATTTCCCGGGTGATTTCAACGTGGGAAACCTGATCTGCACCAACAGGCACTTTTCCTGCCCGGTAAACCAGAATATCTGCACTCTGAAGCAGCGGGTAACCCAGGAACCCGTAAGTCGCCAAATCCTTCTCCCGCAACTTCTCCTGCTGATCCTTGAACGTCGGCACGCGTTCCAGCCACCCGAGTGGCGTGATCATCGAGAGCAGCAGATGCAGTTCGGCGTGCTCGGGCACCTGCGACTGGATAAACATCGTGGACGAGCCCGGGTTCACACCGGCAGCCAACCAATCAATGACCATATCCCAGACGCTTTGTTCAATGCCGGAGGGGTCATCGTAGTTGGTGGTGAGCGCGTGCCAGTCCGCCACAAAGAAAAAACATTCGAATTCATGCTGGAGTTTAACCCAGTTTTTCAGCACACCGTGGTAGTGGCCAAGGTGAAGCTTGCCGGTCGGACGCATGCCGGACAAAACCCTTTGCTGGGAATCTACAGAACTCAAAGCACGAACTCCTTATTTGGTATTGGAACCGCCATCATAGTTCAGGCGACCCGGCATTATAAATAAAAAACCCCCGCTCTGCAGGGCAGAAACGGGGGTTTTTACTGAAAGAAGGCCAGCTTACCAGCCAGTGACTTCCTTCAGGGCCTGACCGATCTCGGCCAGACTGCGTACGGTGCGAACACCAGCGTCTTCCAGGGCGGCAAACTTATCGTCTGCTGTACCCTTGCCACCGGAGATGATGGCGCCCGCATGGCCCATGCGCTTGCCCGGAGGCGCAGTAACACCAGCGATGTAGGAAACCACCGGCTTGGAGACGTTCTGCTTGATGTAGGCCGCAGCTTCTTCCTCGGCGGTACCGCCGATCTCGCCAATCATCACAATGGCTTCTGTCTCGGGATCTTTCTCGAGCAGGGCCAGAATGTCGATGAAGTTGGAGCCCGGGATCGGGTCGCCACCGATACCGATACAGGTGGACTGACCGTAGCCGAAGTCAGTGGTCTGCTTGACCGCTTCGTAAGTCAGGGTGCCTGAACGGGAGACGATGCCAACCTTGCCCTTCTTGTGGATGTGGCCAGGCATGATGCCGATCTTGCACTCGTCCGGAGTGATAACACCCGGGCAGTTCGGACCAATCATGCGGACGCCTTTGCGATCCACGTATTCTTTGGCGTACAGCATATCGATAGTCGGGATACCTTCAGTGATACATACGATCAGCTGAATGCCGGCATCCGCCGCTTCGATGATGGCGTCCTTACAGAACGGCGCAGGTACGTAGATAACGGTAGCTTCTGCGCCGGTTGCTTCAACGGCGTCACGCACGGTGTTGAACACCGGCAGACCCAGATGCTCGGTACCGCCCTTGCCGGGGCTGACGCCACCAACCATCTTGGTGCCGTAGGCGATCGCCTGCTCTGAGTGGAAGGTGCCCTGTGCGCCGGTAAAGCCCTGACAGATAACCTTGGTGTCTTTGTTAATCAGGATGCTCATTATTTACCCCCTGCGGCTTTAACAACTTGCTCTGCCGCATTCGACAGACTGGTAGCGGCAATGATGTTCAGACCGCTCTCGGCGAGTACCTGAGTACCCTTCTCCGCGTTGTTGCCTTCAAGGCGAACCACAACAGGAACCTTGACGCCGACTTCCTTCACGGCACCGATGATGCCCTCTGCAATCATGTCGCAGCGAACGATACCACCGAAGATGTTGACCAGAACCGCCTTCACATTGGAGTCAGACAGGATGATCTTGAATGCCTCGGAAACACGCTCCTTGGTTGCACCGCCGCCAACGTCCAGGAAGTTGGCAGGCTGGCCGCCGGACAGCTTGATGATGTCCATGGTACCCATGGCCAGGCCGGCACCGTTGACCATGCAGCCGATGTTGCCTTCCAGGGCCACGTAGTTGAGCTCCCACTTGGCCGCTTCCGCTTCCCGGGAATCTTCCTGGGAGGGATCGTGCATCTCGTGGATCTTCTTCTGGCGGTACAGTGCGTTGCCGTCGACGCCGACTTTGGCGTCCAGGCAGTGCAGATCACCAGCCGGGGTAATAACCAGCGGGTTGATTTCTACCAGTGCCAGATCGCACTCTTCGAACAGCTTGGCCAGACCAACGAAGATCTTGGTGAACTGACCGATCTGCTTGCCTTCCAGGCCCAGCTTGAACGCGAGCTCGCGGCCCTGGTACGGCTGAGCGCCAACCAGCGGGTCGATTTCGGCTTTCAGGATCTTCTCGGGCGTTTCTTCGGCAACCTTCTCAATCTCAACACCACCTTCGGTGGAAGCCATGAACACGATGCGGCGAGTGCCACGGTCAACAACCGCGCCCAGGTAAAGCTCCTGGTCGATGTCGGTGAGGGATTCAACCAGGATCTTGCTCACCGGCTGGCCGTTTTCATCTGTCTGGTAGGTTACCAGGTTCTGGCCCAGCCACTTCTCGGCAAACTCGCGGATCTCTTCTTTGCTCTTGACCAGCTTTACACCACCAGCCTTACCACGGCCACCTGCGTGAACCTGGGCTTTCACAACCCATGCATCACCGCCGATTTCACCAGCTGCGTCTACAGCTTCCTTCGGAGTATCACAGGCAATGCCCTTGGATACTGGCAGGCCATATTCAGCGAAAAGCTGTTTGCCCTGATATTCATGCAAATTCATAGTTAATGTCCCGAATTAAAAAATTCCTGGTTTGCGTTACTTCTTCTTGCGGCGGTTGGCGATGTGGATCGCGCCACCACCGACGGCCAGAGCTGCTTCATGCACGGACTCGGACAGAGTCGGATGTGCAAAACAGGTCAGGGCCAGATCTTCGGCGCTGGAACCGAATTCCATGGCGATTACGCCCTGGGCAACGATTTCAGAGGCCTGGGGACCAACTACATGGAAACCGACAATGCGGTCAGTTTTTGCGTCAGCAATGATCTTGACCAGACCGGACGCCGAGTTTGCAGCCATTGCACGACCGTTGGCCGCAAACGGGAAGGTACCTACGTTGTACTCTTCACCTTCTGCCTTCATCTGCTCTTCGGTTTTGCCAACCCAGGCAACTTCCGGGAAGGTGTAGACAACGTTCGGGATGCAGTCGTAGTTCACCTGAGGCTTGTGCCCGGCAATACGCTCCGCAACCATGATGCCTTCTTCAGACGCCTTGTGGGCCAGCATGGGTCCACGAACCACGTCACCGATCGCCCAGACACCCGGGGCTTCGGTTTTACAGTTGTCATCAACAAAGATGAAGCCGCGCTCATCCATCTGGACGCCGGAATCTTCCGACAACAGGTTGTCGGTGTAGGGTCGACGACCAACAGCCACGATCAGCTTGTCGAACTTGGCTTCGTGCTTGCCCTTGGAATCCTCGTAGTTCACGTTCACCAGCTTGCGCTTTACTTCCGCGCCAGTCATACGCGCACCCATGACGATGTTCAGTCCCTGCTTCTGGAACTGTTTCAGGGCATCTTTTGCTACCTGCTGGTCAACGGCCGGCAGGAAGGTGTCCTGGGCTTCCAGAACGGTGACTTCCGCGCCCAGGCGAGCCCAGACACTGCCGAGCTCCAGGCCGATAACGCCGGCACCAATCACACCCAGACGCTTCGGCACCTCGGTGAACTCGAGGGCACCCTCGGAATCCACGATGTATTCGCCGTCGAAGGGCGCGGGCGGAATCTGGATCGGCTTGGAACCGGTGGCCAGAATGATGTTTTCGGCTTCGTAGGTCTTCGACTTGCCGTCCTTGTCGGTTACTTCCACCTTGCGGTTGGCCAGCAATTTGCCGTGGCCATGGATGGAAGTCACGCCGTTGGACTTGAACAGGCCTGCGATACCGCCGGTCAGCTGCTTAACGATGCCGCTCTTGCGCTCCATCATCTTGCCGATGTCCATTTTGACATCCTTGGCGATGATGCCCTGCATCTCGAAATCGTGGCTGGATTCCTCAAACTTGTGGGAAATCTCCAGCAGCGCCTTGGAGGGGATGCAACCAACGTTCAGGCAGGTACCACCGAGCACCTGTGCCTTGCCGTCTTCTGAAGTCCAGGACTCGACACACGCGGTCTTGAGACCCAGCTGTGCCGCTTTGATGGCAGCTACGTAGCCCCCGGGGCCTGCACCAATGACAATGACGTCGTACTTATCAGACATACTTTTATCCCGTTTCCGATTCGTTAAATGTCGGCTCAGACGTCCAGCAGAATACGTGCCGGGTCTTCAAGCATTTCCTTGATGGCAACGAGGAACTGCACCGCTTCCTTACCATCAATCATTCTGTGGTCGTAAGAAAGCGCCAGGTACATCATCGGCTGAATTTCCACCTTGCCGTTCACGGCCATCGGACGCTCCTGGATCTTGTGCATGCCCAGGATGGCTGTCTGCGGCGGGTTCAGGATCGGTGTGGAAATCAGCGAACCGAAGATACCGCCGTTGGTAATTGTGAAGGTACCGCCGGTCATGTCTTCAATGGCCAGTTTGCCTTCTTTCGCCTTGGTGCCGTACTCGACGATCTTCTTCTCGATGTCGGCCAGACCCATGGCGTCGGAATCACGCAGAACAGGAACCACCAGGCCGCGATCGGTGGAAACCGCCACGCCGATGTCCTGGTAACCGTGATACACCATGTCGTTACCATCGATGGACGCGTTCACCGCCGGGAAGCGCTTCAGGGCTTCGGTGGCAGCCTTGGTAAAGAACGACATGAAGCCAAGCTTGATACCGTGACGCTTCACAAAGCTGTCCTGGTACTGCTTGCGCATCTCCATGATCGGGCCCATGTTCACCTCGTTAAAGGTGGTCAGCATGGCTGCGCTCTGCTGGGCATTAACCAGACGCTTGGCGATGCTCGCACGCAGGCGGGTCATCGGTACGCGCTTCTCGGGACGTTCGCCCTGGCTGACGTTGACTTCCGGCATACCAGCCGCAGGCTGGGGTGCGGCAGCACCGCCGGAGGACTTGGCGCTGTCTACGTGGTTCTGAACGTCTTCCTTGGTTACGCGGCCATCTTTACCGGTACCCTTGATGCTGTTCGGATCGACGTTATTTTCCTCAGCCAGCTTTCGGGCCGCCGGGCTCAGGATGGCTTCGCCGGAAGATGCCTCACTCTTGGCTTCTTCCTTCGGAGCCTCTTCCTTGCTTTCTTCTTTCTTACCCTCGGCAGGCTTGGATTCGCCCTTGGCGCCTTCCTTGAACTTGCCGACTACCTCACCACTTTCAACGGTATCGCCTTCGTTCTTGATGATTTCTTCAATCACGCCGTCAGCAGGCGCAACAACCTCAAGAACAACCTTGTCGGTCTCGATATCGACAATCAGCTCGTCACGGGAGCAGGCTTCACCCGGCTGTTTGTGCCAGGTCGCGACAGTACCTTCCGCGACCGACTCCGGGAAAACGGGGGCTTTAATCTCAGTTGACATTACAGATCCTTAGTTCGGTAGCTCGTCAAATTTCAAACGCGTCGTTAACCAGTTTCTTCTGCTCTTCAATGTGGACCGACATATGGCCACAGGCAGGAGCAGCCGAAGCGTCACGACCGGCATACTGAAGGTACAGCTTGGGGTTCAGGCGGTGCAGCGCATTACGCATGTGATGCTGGCTGCAGTACCAGGCACCCTGGTTCATCGGCTCTTCCTGACACCAGACGACGTGCTTGAGCTTGGAGTACTCGCTCAAGAGCTCGTCAAGATCGTCTCCAGGGAAAGGATACAGCTGTTCGATCCGGACAATGGCCACGTCATCACGCTCGTCCGACTTCTTCTTTTCAAGCAGATCGAAATACACCTTGCCTGAGCACAGGATCAGACGGGTGACCTTCTTCGGATCGGACGGTTCTTTCTCGGGCAGCACCGTCTTGAAAGTACCGCTGGTCAGATCATCAAGATCAGACGTCGCTTCCTTGTGCCGCAGCAGGCTCTTGGGCGTAATGGCTACCAACGGCTTGCGTAACGGGCGTTTTACCTGGCGCCGCAGCATGTGGAATACCTGGGAAGGCGTGGTGGGCACGCAAACCTGGATATTATGCTCTGCACTCAGTTGCAGGAAACGCTCAAGGCGCGCCGAGCTGTGCTCCGGCCCTTGCCCTTCGTAACCATGGGGCAGCAGAAGGGTCAGACCACAAAGGCGTCCCCACTTGTGCTCACCGCTGGTCAGGAACTGATCGATTACAACCTGGGCACCATTGGCAAAATCGCCGAACTGCGCTTCCCAGACCACAAGGCCATCAGGCGCGGTAGTGGCGTAGCCGTACTCGAACGCCATTACGGCTTCTTCCGACAGCAGCGAGTCGTAAATTTCGAACTTGGGCTGATCTTCCGACAATTCCGCCAGAGCGATATGGGTCGATCCATCTTTCTGGTTGTGAAGGACGGCATGGCGGTGAGAGAACGTGCCACGGCCAATATCCTGCCCCGTAAGACGGATTGGGTGACCTTCGTCCAACAGCGTCGCGTACGCCATGACTTCACCGTAGCCCCAGTTGATAGGCAGGGCGCCGGCGGTCATTTTTTCGCGGTCGGAAACAATCTTGGAGACCTGACGCTGGATACTGAAACCTTCAGGGACCGAGGTCAGTTTCTTGCCCAGCTTCTGGATCGTCTTCAGCGCAACGCTGGACTTGCACTTGGCTGTCCACTCGTGGCCGAGGTAAGGAGTCCAGTCAACGTAGAGCTCTTTGTTGGGCTCTTTGACCAGGGACTTGACCACGTGCTCGCCATTATCCAGGGCGTCACGGTAGTCGTTCTCCATCTGCTTGGCTTCTTCCTCGGTGATAACACCGGCTTCCACCAATTGATCCACGTACAGGTTGCGGGTGGTCTTGAGCTTGCGGATTTTCTCGTACATGACCGGCTGGGTTGCTGCCGGCTCGTCCGCTTCGTTGTGACCGCGACGACGATAGCAGACGAGGTCGATCACAACGTCGTTCTTGAATTCATTGCGATAATCCATGGCCATCTGTGTCACGAACATGACCGCTTCAGGGTCATCCGCATTCACATGCAGAATCGGCGCCTGGATCATCTTGGCAACGTCGGTACAGTATTCCGTGGATCGCGCATCTTCCTGCTTGCTGGTGGTGAAACCAACCTGGTTGTTGATCACGATATGAATGGTGCCACCAACGCCGAAGCCGCGGGTCTGGGACATCTGGAAAGTTTCCATCACCACGCCCTGGCCGGCAAACGCCGCGTCGCCGTGCATGATAATCGGAACGACCTTGGTGCCCTCATTGTCGTTACGGCGGGTTTGACGAGCCCGGACAGAGCCCTCAACAACCGGAGAAACGATTTCAAGGTGTGACGGGTTAAACGCCATTGCCAGGTGAACTTCGCCACCCGGCGTCATCACGTTGGATGAGAAGCCCTGGTGGTACTTCACATCACCGGAGCCAGAATCTGCGAGCTTCTTGCCCTCGAATTCGTCGAAAAGCTCCCGCGGATTTTTGCCCAGGGTGTTTACCAGAACGTTGAGGCGGCCACGGTGAGCCATACCCAGGACGATTTCCTTGGCACCATAGGAGCCGGCACGCTGAATCAGCTCGTCCAGACAGGGGATCAGACTCTCGCCACCCTCCAGACCGAACCGTTTTACGCCGGGATAGCGGGACCCCAGGTACTTCTCGAGGCCTTCAGCGGCCGTCAGGCGCTCAAGGATATGCTTACGGGTGTTATCTTCGTAGGCCGGGCGTGAACGAACCGGCTCCATGCGCTGCTGGAACCAACGCTTGATGCGGGTATCCACCACGTGCATGTATTCGGCACCGATGCTTTCGCAATAGGTCTGGCGCAGGCCATCGACAATGTCTCCGAGCTTCATGGTCTCGGAGCCAAGGTTCAGGGAGCCGGTCTGGAATTCGAGATCCCTGTCAGAGTCGGATAGCTCATGAAATTCGGGATCGAGGTCTTCGACCCGGGGACGCTGCCATACACCGAGCGGGTCCAGCTTCGCTTCCTGATGACCGCGGAAGCGATAGGCGTTGATCAGCTGGAGAACACGAATCTGCTTTTTGTCCGCATCAGACGTGGCGCTTGCGGGAACGCCGCCGCTGGCAAGAAAGCGCTGATTGCGGGAAATGTGTTCAAACTGTTCGCGGATGGAAGAGTGGACAATGTCACGGCCCTTGTAGCCATCGACACTGGGAAGCTTGTCGAAATAGCTGCGCCACTCTTCGGGAACGGCGTTGGGGTCTGTCAGGTAGGTTTCAAAAAGCTGTTCAACATAGGCGAGATTTCCACCCTGGAGGTGGGAAGTCTGCCATAACTGCTCCATTATGCTTTCGTGCATCTTGAATAGCTCACCTTGGGCTGGTGCGGGGAGCCCGATATGGTCGGCCAGGGGTATTTCTCAGTCAATACGGGTTTTTACGGGATCGACTTTGGCCACCACACCCGACATGGATGTTTTCCATTCCCCGGTGGTTTTTATACTCAGCAAAACAGGGAGAAAACTTTATAAGTTCCCGCCACGGCTTGCGTAGTGTGCACCCGGGTAAGACCTTTGACTATAAGCCTTTGGTTGAAGGCCCCGCAAACTTGCGAGGCCTTCCGGGTACTAACCTGATCAGAACAGTATAGCGTCTGTCGCAAATCCTGCTGCTTAAGTAGCCCTTTGCAGCAGAAGATTCCGAATGTGGCCGATAGCCCTTGTGGGGTTCAGGCCTTTCGGGCAGACACTTACACAGTTCATGATGCCCCGGCAACGGAATACGCTGAACGGGTCATCAAGGTTGGCAAGTCGCTCTTCCTGGGCTGTATCCCGGCTGTCAGCCAGGAAACGGTAGGCCTGAAGCAGGCCGGCAGGACCGATAAACTTGTCAGGGTTCCACCAGAACGACGGGCAGGACGTGGAGCAGCAGGCACAGAGAATACACTCGTACAGGCCGTCCAGCTTCTGGCGGTCTTCCGGAGACTGCAGCCGCTCGATCGCAGGCGCAGGCTTGTCGTTAATCAGGTACGGCATGACCTTTTCGTACTGCTTATAGAAAAGACTCATATCTACAACCAGATCACGAATGACCGGCAGGCCCGGCAGCGGGCGCAGAACCAGCTTATCGCCCTTCACCACCTGGGAAACAGGCGTGATACAGGCCAGCCCGTTCTTGCCGTTCATGTTCATGCCGTCGGAGCCACAAACGCCCTCCCGACAGGAACGGCGATAGGCCATTGAAGGATCCCGCTCCTTGACCAGGTTCAGCACGTCAAGAACCATGAGATCCTTGCCTTCCGGAATTTCGACATCCACGTCCTGCATATAAGGCGCGTTGTCGGTCTCCGGGTTATAACGATAAAGGCTTACTAACATTTTCGGAATCCCCCTTAGTAAGTCCGGACCTTCGGCTCGAACTTGTCCACCGTCTTCGGTGCAAAGTTCACATCACGCTTGCCCACACGCTTTTCCAGCGGGAAGTACATGGAGTGCTTGAGCCAGTTCTCGTCATCACGCTCAGTGAAATCGTTCCTGGCGTGGGCACCACGGCTTTCCTTACGCTCGAACGCGGAAATCGCTGTGGACAGGGCAACCTCATAAAGGTTGTCCAGTTCGAGCGCCTCGATACGAGCAGTGTTAAAGGCGTTGCTGGTATCAGCCAGCTTGGTGTTGCGAACGCGCTCACCAATGGCTTCCAGCTTCTTGAGACCCTCTTCCATGCTCTTGCCGTCACGGAATACACCGAAGTACAGCTGCATACAGTTCTGGAGATCTTTCCGAACTTCCGCAACACTCTCGCCTTCGGAGGCGTTGTTCAGGCGGTCAAGCCGCGCCATCGCGCGTTTGATGTCGTCTTCGCTGGCACCGTCCACTTCAAAGCCGCCACGAAGCTGCTCCTCGATGTGCAGACCCGCTGCGCGACCGAAGACCACCAGATCCAGCAGAGAGTTACCACCCAGACGGTTGGCACCGTGTACCGATACACAGGCTGCTTCACCACAGGCGAACAGCCCGGGGATCGGCTTGTCCTTGCCATTTTCGTCCTGGGTCAGCGCCTGGCCACCAACGTTGGTCGGAATACCGCCCATCATGTAGTGACAGGTCGGAACAACCGGGATCGGCTCTTTCACCGGATCAACGTGTGCAAAGGTGCGGGACAGCTCACAGATGCCCGGCAAACGCAGGTTCAGGGTTTCTTCGCCCAGATGATCAAGCTTCAGCAGCACGTGATCCTTGTCGGGACCACAGCCACGACCTTCCAGGATCTCGATAACCATGGCGCGGGCAACAACGTCCCGGCCTGCCAGGTCTTTCGCGTTCGGCGCATAGCGCTCCATGAAACGCTCGCCCTCGGCGTTGATCAGATAACCACCCTCGCCCCGGCAACCTTCGGTTACCAGCGTGCCAGCACCGTAGATGCCGGTCGGATGGAACTGCCACATCTCCATGTCCTGCATCGGGAAACCGGCGCGCAGCGCCATGCCGATACCATCGCCCGTATTGATCAGGGCGTTTGTTGTGGAGGCGTAGATACGACCCGCGCCACCGGTAGCCAGAACGGTTGCCTTGGACTTGATGTAAGCAACTTCGCCGGTCTCGACTTCGATGGCGACCACACCAACGACTTCGTCCTTGCTGTTCTTGACGAGATCAACCGCGTACCACTCGTTCAGGAACGTTGTGCCACCCTTGATGTTGGCCTGATACAGGGTATGCAGAAGCGCGTGACCGGTACGGTCGGCAGCTGCACAGGTACGAGCTGCCTGAGTCGGGTTATCCGGGCCCTTGGACTGGCCACCGAAAGGACGCTGATAGATACGACCCTGCTCGGTACGGGAGAAAGGAAGACCCATGTGCTCAAGCTCGAACACCGCCTGAGGGCCTACAGAACACATGTACTCGACGGCATCCTGGTCGGCAATGTAGTCCGAGCCTTTTACCGTGTCATACATGTGCCAGCGCCAGTCGTCGTTCGGATCAGCACTGGCAATAGCACAGGTAATACCGCCCTGCGCAGAGACCGTATGAGACCGCGTGGGGAAAACCTTGGTGATACACGCGGTATTGACGCCGGATTCGGTCAGCTGAAGCGCGGCACGCATGCCGGAGCCGCCGCCACCGATAACAATTGCGTCAAAGGACATGGTCTTGATATTAGCCATCGATTAAAGCCCCCAAATAATTTGAATACCCCAGACGACGTACACAAAAACACCGAGGATAACCACTGCCTGGGCCAGCAACCGTTGTCCAGCGGATTTCATGTAATCCGTTGTAACTGTCCACAACCCGACCCATGCATGCCCCGCAATCGACAACAAAGCCAGAAGCGTGAATATCTTCACCCATGCCTGATCGAACAGAGCAGACCAGGTTTGGTAGTCGACGTCGGTGGAGATGAAAAAGCCGAGTAAAAACAGCGTGTACAGGGCTAATACGTAGGCCGAAACGCGCTGGATGATCCAATCCTGAATTCCGTTACGACCGATATTCGTGACACTGTTCATGCCCATACCCAAACTCCTGCCAAAAGGATGAGAATGACGGAAACCGCAACCGTGATCTTTGATGCCAGGCGGCCGCTTTCCAGCTCTTCACCAATGCCCATGTCCATGAACAGGTGCTTGATGCCTGCAACCAGGTGGTACAACAGAGCAGACAAGATGCCCCAGGTAATCAGCTTGGCAAGGAAGCTGTCCAGCAGTTCACTTACGCGACTGAAGCCCTCTTCCCCGGACAGGGAAAGCTGGAGCCCGTAAAGCATGAACGCAACAGCAACAAACAGGATGATGCCGCTGATGCGGTGCAATATGGACGTAATGGCTGGCAGCGGAAAATGAAACTTGCCGAGATCGAGATTTACTGGTCGTTTGCTATTCACAGCGCTCTCACACTCTCTCTTAGTTCCGCGGGACCGGAAAACCGGGTGCGGATGGTTGGTATGTAAGGATCGGCATGCCGCTACGAAACCGGCATACGATTGGCTTGGAAGAGAAGAAACCTTTTCCACAACCGCCTGTCTAGAAAGCTGCCATAAAAGGTTTATCCCCGATTCCGGGCTAGGGATTATAAGGAGTACCCTAACCAATTACAAACGTGCAACGTCGCTCAGGCCGCGTATTTCAGGGGGTTAAGCCAGCTATAAGGAGGATTGACAAATCCTTTTCCTGCCCGAATCCGTTGTCATTCGGGATATCCCTGATTTACAGCCAATGTCAAATTATGGGTTTTCCCGACTCTTCCATTGACAAAAAAAGCCAACGCCCTATATTTTGCCGCCAGTTTTGCGATAATACGCGCCTTCTAGCGCATCTATAACTGTAGATAAAGCTGTCAAAGCTGATAAATAGGAGAGCACCATGACCGACAGGAAAGCCACGCTCTCGGTGGGGGACAAGTCCATTGAGCTACCGGTTTATTCAGGCACCGTCGGCCCTGACGTTATCGACGTACGAGGCCTAGTCCAGGAAGGCGTTTTCACATACGATCCCGGATTCGTATCCACAGCAGCCTGCGAATCGGCCATTACCTACATCGACGGAGCAAACGGCGTTCTCCTGCACCGCGGCTACCCGATTGAGCAACTGGCCGAACATTCTGACTACCTTGAAGTCTGCTACCTCCTCCTTCACGGCGAACTCCCGAGTGCCGAGGAAAACCAGAAGTTCCACGACACCATCAAAAACCACACCATGCTCCACGACCAGATGCGGAACTTCTTCCAGGGTTTCCGTCGTGATGCACACCCGATGGCGATCATGTGTGGTGTGGTCGGCGCTCTGTCCGCCTTCTACCACGGTGAGATGGACGTTGCCAGCCAGGAGCAGCGGGAAATTACCGCGCATCGCCTGATTGCAAAGATGCCGACCATTGCCGCCTGGTGTTACAAGTACGCCATTGGTCAACCTTTCATTTATCCGCGCAATGACCTCTCGTACTCCGAGAACTTCCTGCAGATGATGTTTGGCGTTCCTTGCGAGGAGTACAAGCCGAACCCGATCCTGGCCAAGGCCATGGACAAGATTTTCATCCTGCACGCGGATCATGAACAGAACGCCTCAACGTCTACGGTGCGCCTCGCCGGCTCTACCGGCGCCAACCCCTACGCCTGCATTGCCTCCGGCATCGCGGCTCTGTGGGGACCTGCCCACGGCGGCGCCAACGAAGCGGTTCTGGACATGCTGGCCGAGATCGGCGACGAATCCAACATCGAGAAATTCATTGCCAAGGCCAAGGACAAAGACGATCCGTTCCGCCTGATGGGCTTCGGCCACCGGGTATACAAGAACTTCGACCCGCGCGCCAAAGTAATGGCTGAAACTGCCCACGAAGTGCTGACCGAGCTGGGCCTGGAAAACGACCCGCTGCTGAAGATCGCCCAGCGTCTCGAGAAGATCGCGTTGGAAGACGAATACTTCGTCAAGCGCAAGCTCTACCCCAACGTGGATTTCTATTCCGGCCTGATCCTCAAGGCAATCGGAATCCCGACTTCGATGTTCACCGTTATCTTCGCTCTGTCGCGTACCATTGGCTGGTTCTCGCACTGGAACGAAATGGTAAGCGGCGACTATCGCATCGGCCGTCCGCGTCAGCTCTACACCGGCTCGGATTCCCGGGATTATCCGGCCAAATAAGTCTGACTTACCGGGTAAAGCACGTAAAGGCCGCTGATTCAGCGGCCTTTTTTATTGCGTGCTGCCCTGCCCTAATGTGCTAAGTTAACCCGATAAAAACATAAGAGGAGAAAGCGATGACTACAGCAGCATTTATTGGCCTGGGCGTCATGGGTTACCCGATGGCCGGCCACCTGGCAAAGGCGGGGCTCGACGTCAGGGTCTGGAACCGGACCAATGCCAAAGCCGAGCAGTGGGCAAGCGAATACTCGGGAACCAGCTGCACCACCATTGCTGAGACCGTGAGGGGCGCGGATATTGTTTTGACCTGTGTTGGGGCCGATACCGACCTTATGGCCGTTTACGAGGGTGATGAAGGCATTCTCGCCAACGCCTCTGAAGGCGCTGTGCTGGTCGATCACACTACGGCTTCTGCCGGCATTGCCGAGTATCTCGCTGAAGCTGCCAGCAAAAACAACATGGGATTTGTGGACGCGCCTGTATCCGGCGGCCAGCAAGGCGCTGAAAACGGCAAACTGACCATCATGTGCGGCGGCTCGGAACAGGACTATGCGAAAGCCGAGCCGGTTATGGAGCACTATGCGCGGGCACTCAATCGAATGGGCCCAGCTGGCAGTGGCCAGAAAACCAAGATGGTGAACCAGATCGCGATTGCCGGTCTCGTCCAGGGGCTTTCAGAGGCCCTGCACTTTGCCGAGCAGGCTGAACTGGATGTGGCGAAAGTGGTGGACGTGATTTCAAAAGGCGCAGCCCAATCCTGGCAAATGGAAAACCGCTCGGGAACCATGATTGCAGGAGAGTTCGAACACGGCTTCGCCGTTGACTGGATGCGCAAGGACCTCGGGATTTGCCTTGAGGAGGCGAGAAAAGTGAATGCGTCTCTGCCGGTGACCGCACTGGTCGATCAATTCTATGCGGATGTTCAGTCGATGGGCGGTAAACGGTGGGATACCTCATCTCTCATACAGAGACTGAGGAAATTCCGCTAAGGTATTGAATCCGGGGTCGTTTGACGGCAATCAGCCCACGACCCCGAAAACCAGCAGACGTTACTTTTTCTTGTCCTGTGGTTGCCACTTACCGTTCACATACCACGCAGACCAGCCCGTCGCCTTGCCATCCTTTTCCGACATGACGTACTGCTCCTTGCTCTTACGGCTGTAGCGAATCACCGTCGGATTACCCTCGGGGTCACGCTCGGGCGCATCCATCAGGTAATCGTACTTCGGATCAATCTCCTTGCGGTGCGGTTTAATCTCCATCACCAGCGGTGGCCGCGTTTCCCGGTTTTTCGGGAATTTGCTGGCAGCCAGGAACAAACCGGACGCACCATCCCTGAGAACGTAAGTATCATCGACTTTCTGACATTGGAGCTCGGGCATTGGCACCGGGTCCATTTTGGGCGGAGCGGGCTCGCCATTTTTCAGCAACTTGCGGGTATTCTTGCACTCGGCATTGGTGCATCCGAAATACTTGCCAAAACGCCCGGTTTTAAGCTGCATCTCGGAGCCACACTTATCGCACTCAAGAGTCGGCCCATCGTAGCCCTTGATGCGGAAGGTGCCCTTTTCCACCTCGTAGCCAGAGCAATCCGGATTGTTACCGCAAACATGCAGCTTGCGGGTTTCGTCCACCAGGTAGCTGTCCATGGCGGTGCCACACTTGGGGCAGCGACGTTTCTTGCGCAGCAGACGGGTTTCGCCCTCACCCTCTACGTCATCGTCGGCGCTGACAACCTCATCACCGGATACGAGGTTAATGGTAGTCTTGCAACGCTCTTTCGGTGGCAAGGAATAGCCAGAGCAACCCAGGAAAACACCAGTGCTGGCCACCCGGATCTGCATGTTCCGGCCACAGCTCGGGCATGGAATGTCCGTTTCAGTCGGCGTGTTGGCCCTCATGCCGCCGTCTTCACCACTCTCGGCTTTTTCCAGCTGCTGCCGGAACCGACCGTAAAAGTCATTCAGGACTTTCTTCCACTCGACATCGCCCTCGGCAATCTCGTCGAGCTCATCTTCCATCCTCGCGGTGAAATCGAAGTCCATCAGGTTCGGAAAAGATTCCGACAGGCGCTCGGTAACGATCTCACCCATCTTCTCGGCGTAGAACCGACGGTTCTGCAGCCTCACATAGCCGCGATCCTGAATCGTGGAAATAATCGATGCGTAGGTCGACGGACGGCCAATGCCCTGCTTTTCGAGCTCCTTGACCAAGCTGGCCTCGGTGTACCTGGGCGCCGGCTTGGTAAAGTGCTGCGTAGGATCCAGTTTCTTGAGATCCAGCACTTCATCCACCTTAATGTCAGGCAGAGCAATGTCTTCGTCTTTCTTGGCGGCCTGGGGTGCTGCCTTCAGGAAGCCGTCGAACTTGATGATCCGGCCCCGGGTACGGAGTTCATAGTCGCCATTGGCCACCACGATGGACGTACTCAGGAATTCGGCGTCGGACATCTGACAGGCAATAAACTGACGCCATATGAGGTCGTAGAGCTTCTCGGCATCCTTCTCAAGGCCACTGATATCCGCCGGACGACGGCTGACTTCGGTTGGGCGAATGGCCTCGTGCGCCTCCTGGGCGCCCTCTTTGCTGCCGTAGACACGGGGCTTTTCGGGCCGGTATTTGTCGCCGAACTGCTTTTCGATATACGCACGGCAACTGTTGATCGCATCCTGACTCAGATTGGTTGAGTCCGTCCGCATGTAGGTAATGAAACCGGCCTCATAAAGACGCTGGGCCAACATCATCGTCTTCTTGACGCTGAACCCCATCCGGTTACTGGCAGCCTGCTGCAGCGTAGACGTAATAAACGGCGCGGACGGCCGCGAACGGGTCGGCTTGTCTTCCCGCTTGGCAACCTTGAACGTACCCGCCTTCAGCCGGCTGACGTGGTCACTGCTCTGCTGCTCATTGACCGGACGATAGGGCTTGTCCTCGTGGCGAGTCACCTCGAAACGGACCGGTTGATCGGCCTTGGCAGACGCCAGATCGGCGTGCAACTGCCAGAACTCCTCCGGAACGAACTTCCGGATTTCACGTTCACGCTCAACTATCAGCCGCACCGCAACGGATTGAACACGGCCGGCGGAGAGGCCGCGGGCAAGCTTGGCCCAAAGCAGGGGCGACACCATATAGCCAACAACCCGGTCGAGGAATCGACGGGCCTGCTGTGCGTTAACCCGGTTATTGTCGAGAGTGCCTGGATCCTTGAACGCTTCCTGAATCGCACGCTTGGTGATTTCGTTGAACACCACGCGCCGGTACTTCTCTGGTTCGCCACCAATGGTCTGCTGAAGGTGCCAGGCGATGGCCTCCCCTTCGCGGTCCAAATCCGTTGCCAGATAGATATGATCTGCTGATTTGGCCAAACGCTTGAGTTCGCTGACCACCTTCTCTTTGCCGGGAAGGATCTCGTAACGGGCACTCCAGTCCTGGTCCGGATCTACACCCATCCGGGCGACCAGCTGTTCGCGGGACTTGCGCTTTTTATGAACCGCCTTCTCTTCAGGGCTCATCTTCCGGGTGATAGCAGCCTGCTTGGCACGCTCTTTGGGATCGGACTGGGATCCGCTGCCACTGACGGGAAGATCACGAATGTGCCCGACGCTCGATTTGACGATGAAGTCAGAGCCCAGGTACTTGTTGATGGTCTTCGCTTTCGCTGGTGACTCGACAATTACGAGACTTTTACCCATATCGGAGTTCTGTATCCTTGGCGATAAATCGGTCAATAAATCAGCAAACCGTAAACTCGCTGTAAAATCAGTCGGCTAGAAAACACAAATACGCCGCTATTTTGTATAGGCTCACTGTTTTACAGGGTCAAGAATAGCAAGACAACCCATTCTTTGGTTTCAATCCTGCTTTTTTTCACATTCGGGAACCCTGTTGGTCCCGCCTGCTGAAACAGAAAGGCCCGGCATTTGCCGGGCCTTCTGAAACCGCGAAATGCAATCCGGTTACTGGATTACAGACGCTCCCAGACCGTTGCAATGCCCTGGCCCAGACCGATACACATGGTGGAAACACCAAGCTTACCGCCTTTGGCCTGCATTACATTCAGCAGGGTTGTAGAGATACGTGCACCAGAGCAGCCCAGCGGATGGCCCAGGGCAATCGCGCCGCCGTTCAGGTTCACTTTTTCTTCCATAACGCCCAGAAGTTTCAGGTCCTTCAGGACAGGCAGGGACTGGCCGGCGAAAGCCTCGTTCAGTTCCCAGAAGTCGATATCCTCGACTTTCAGGCCTGCGCGCTTCAGGGCTTTCTTGGTGGCCGGCACCGGGCCGTAACCCATGATCGCGGGATCACAGCCGGCAACGGCCATGCTGCGGATCTTGGCAATCGGCTTGAGACCAAGTGCCTCCGCACGCTCTGCAGACATCAACACCATCGCTGCCGCACCGTCGGTCAGCTGGGAAGACGTACCGGCTGTTACGGTACCGTTCTTCGGATCGAACGCCGGCTTGAGCTGGCTCAGGGACTCGGCCGTGGTCTCGGGACGAATGGTCTCGTCTTCCTCGATCAGCACCTTGAAGCCGTTCTCGTCGTGACCTTCAATGGGCACGATTTCGTTCTTGAAACGGCCTTCTAAGGTCGCTTCATGGGCCAGACGGTGGGACCGAGCACCGAACTCGTCCTGCTGCTCACGGGTAATCCCGTGCATTTTGGCCAGCATTTCCGCGGTCAGGCCCATCATGTTGGACGCTTTTGCGGAGTACTTGGACGCAGCCGGGTTGTGGTCGAAGCCTTCGGTCATGGGTACGTGCCCCATGTGCTCAACACCACCCACGAAGAACACATCACCGTTGCCGGTCATGATGGCCTGGGCTGCAGTGTGAATCGCGCTCATGGCAGAGCCACACAGGCGGTTCACGGTCTGAGCGGCAGACTCGTGGGGAATGCGGGTCAGCAGGGAAATCTGACGCGCCACGTTGAAGCCCTGCTCCTTGGTCTGGTTTACACAGCCCCAGATAACATCTTCAACTTCTTTCGGGTCGAGCTTCGGGTTGCGCTCAAACAGTGCTTCGATCAGATTGGCGGACAGGGTCTCTGCACGCACGTTCCGGAAACAACCGTTTTTGGCACGACCCATCGGAGTCCGCACGCAATCGACGACGACAACGTCTCTCGGATTAAGGCTCATAGATCTTTCTCCGTTCGGAAATCTCGTTCAGGGTTAGCCAAAGAACTTTTTGCCAGTCTTGGCCATTTCACGCAGCTTCTCGGTCGGGTGATAAAGAGGACCAAGGTCTGCAAACTTGTCTGCCAGTTCGACGAACTTGTCTACACCCATATCGTCGATATAGCGCAGGGCACCACCACGGAACGGCGGGAAGCCGATACCGAAAATCAGGCCCATATCAGCATCTGCCGGATCTTCGACAATGCCATCTTCCAGGCAGCGAACGGTTTCCAGGCAAAGAGGAATCATCATACGGGCGATGATGTCTTCTTCGCTGAACTCGTTCTTACCCTGAACAACAGGCTCGAGCAGCTTGTAGGTCTCTTCGTCGACAACCTTCTTCTGCTTGCCCTTGCGGTCCAGTTCATACTTGTAGAAGCCCTTGTCGTTCTTCTGTCCGTAACGGTTGTTATCGAACATTACGTCAATGGCGGTTGTACCTTCGTGCTTCATCCGATCCGGGAAGCCGTCTGCCATTACTTCGCCAGCGTGCTTGCCGGTATCCATGCCGACCACGTCCAGCAGGTACGCAGGACCCATGGGCCAGCCGAACTTTTCCATAACCTTGTCAACGTGCTGGAAGTCAGCACCGTCACGTACCAGGCCGATAAAGCCGCCGAAGTACGGGAACAGAACACGGTTGACCAGGAAGCCCGGGCAATCGTTTACAACGATCGGGGTCTTGCCCATGGCCTTGGCGTAGGCAACCGTGGTTGCAATGGCGCGATCACTGGTCTTCTCGCCACGGATTACCTCAACCAGCGGCATCATGTGCACCGGGTTGAAGAAGTGCATGCCGCAGAAGTTTTCCGGACGCTTCAGGTTCTTGGCCAGCAGGTCGATGGAAATCGTCGAGGTGTTGGAGGTCAGGATGGTGTCCTCGCGAACCGCATCTTCGGTTTCACGCAGAACCGCATCTTTCACCTTCGGGTTTTCAACAACCGCTTCAACCACCAGGTCTACATTCTTGAAGTCGCCATAGTTCAGGGTCGGCGTGATGCTGTTGAGCACGTCGGCCATCTGATCCGGCTTCATCTTTCCTTTTTCAACACGCTTGGACAGAAGCTTCTTGGCTTCTTTCAGACCCAGGGCGATGCCGTCCTGGTTGATGTCCTTCATGATGATCGGCGTGCCTTTCAGGGCAGACTGGAATGCAACACCACCACCCATGATACCGGCACCCAGAACGGCAGCCAGGTTCACGTCGTTAGCTTCTTTTTCCCAGGCCTTGGCCTTCTTCTTCAATTCCTGATCGTTCAGGAACAGACCAACCAGGCAGGCCGCCACATTGGTCTTGGCCATCTTGGCGAAGCCTTTGGCTTCGACTTCGATTGCCTTGTCGCGGGTCATGCCGGCATGCTTCTGCATAACCTTGATGGCCTCGACAGGAGCCGGGTAGTTCTTGCCAGCCTTGCCAGCAACAAACGCCTTGGAAATCTCGAATGCCATCATGCTTTCCATGGCATTGAGCTTGATCTTGCCCTTCTTCTCTTCACGACGGGCTTCGTGGTCCAGCTTGCCTTCGTTGCACTGGTTAATAATGGCAACAGCAGCATCGACCAGCTTGTCGGAATCGAGCACGGCATCGACAGCGCCGACTTTCAGAGCGACATCAGCACGGTTCTCGGTACCACCGCTGATCCACTCGACGGCATTGTCCACGCCAACCAGACGGGACAGACGCACGGTACCGCCAAAGCCCGGGAAGATGCCAAGCTTCACTTCCGGAAGACCAACCTTGGCCTTCTTGTCCATCACGCGGTAGTCGGTTGCAAGACACATTTCGAAACCGCCACCCAGCGCCATACCGTTGATCGCGGTAACGGTGGGGAACGGCAGATCTTCAACAGCGTTGAAGACTTCGTTAGCCTTGAGGTTGTTGGCTACCAGATCCTCTTCCGAGCCTGCAAAAAGCTCGGTGAATTCGGTAATGTCGGCACCAACAATGAAGCTGTCCTTGGAGCTGGTGACTACCAGACCCTTCAGGTTCTTCTGCGCTTTCAGTGCGTCAGTCGCGGCGCGGAGCTCTTCAATAGTAAGACGGTTGAACTTGTTTACTGACTCGCCCTGCAAGTCGAAGTTCAACTGAGCGATCCCGCCTTCGATCTCTTTAACCGTGATGGCTTTACCTTCGTAAATCATCAACTGATCTCCAGTCTGTGTTTGGAACTGCTTCCAACCGGGCGGTACTTTTGATTTACCGGCGCGGCTGTTTGTGCAGCGAGATTTCGGTCACTGCCCGATCATCCGATCCAAAAATTCATACAGTCGTTTGAATCGTGAGGGCACACGATGAAAAAAAACGGCGCATTTGTCAATTTGTTTCTTTCGGGAGGGCTGCAAAAGTCCCCGAAATACCGGGGGCAACCGAAGAAAATTGGAGCGGAATTGTTATGTTTCAGTGAACTGGAAGCCACTGCTCAGAAAAAACCGGAACTTCGTCACGCAAATTTCAAAGTTATTTACATTTACGGGCTACACCGCCGCCAAAACTGCTTGATTGGCTGACGGAGTTACTTTACCTTCGATCTACGACTTTGGTCCACAATAATAAAACCGCATTACGGAGACCCATCCGATGAAAGACGCAAACCTGCGGATACGTTCCCTTGTAGCCGCACTGATTCTCCTTGCACTCACGTCCATGGGTGCCCGCGCTCAGGACAGTGCCGACGGATTTCTCTCCGATCTTCACAATTTCCGGGTCAGCAACTACATGGCTCTGGACGCCTACTACCGTTTCAGCGGAACCGGTGATACCGGCACCCTGAACGAGATTGTGCAGGGCATCAACTCGGCCAACGATTCCATGAACTCCATCGCGGGCAGCGATTCAGGCGTACTGTCAGCCGAGGAAGTTGAGGGGCTGAACCAGGAATTCGACAAGTTCAAGAACCTGATGCGGGATAACATCAACGATGTGCGCAACCAGGGCTACCCCGATTTGCGGCTGGTCTCAGACATGGCCAACCAGGCACTCACGATGAACGAGAAAGCCACCGAGCTATACAAGGTGGCCCAGGAAAGCTCACAGACCGAGACCAACCCAAGGGTAGAAGCGGCCCGTTCGGCGGCCGTAAAAATGGCCCAGATGATGGCGAAATACTCGGTCAGGACAAACTCCTCTGTCGCCCAGACCTTCCAGGGCTCCTCAACCGAAACCCCGCTGGATGAACAGGCCCGGGAGCTGGACCAGTTGCTGGCATCCGTAATACAAGGCCAGGGAACACCGGAGCTCAAGGACGCGCTTAACGACATTTCCGCCAAATGGCAGTTTATCCGTGGCTCCTACATTAACTACAACGAAAACAACGTGGGCTTTGTAATCGATCGCTATTCCAAGGGTATCCTCAAAGGACTTGCGACAACCATTGAACTGCTCAAGGGCAACGCCTGACCGCCCTGCTCTTTCTGGCAGGCCTAATTGCCTGCCAGAAAAGCACTTTTCCGCCTCTGTTTTTGATACCCGTCAGTTTCCCGCTACACTTTCCCGACCCGATTTAAGGTACTATCCTCAGAATAATATCCCGTGTGCGAAGGAGCGATACGATGTCTGCCTATAAAAAGATGCTTGTTGCGATTGACCTGACAGAAGAAGCCCCACAGGTACTGGACAAGGCAAAGGCCATAAGCGAAGCCCATGGTGCGGAGCTGATGCTGGTTCATGTGGTTGAGCCCGTCGGCTATGCCTATGGTGGCGATATTCCGATGGATCTGACCGAGCTACAGGACCAACTCGACAAAGCAGCTCGCGAGCAATTGGGAACCTACGGCGACAAATACGGTGTGGCTAAAAACAACCAGGTGGTGACGGTTGGGCGCCCCGAGTCCGAAATCCACAGGCTTGCGAAGGAACAGGAAGTAGACCTCGTGATCGTGGGAAGTCATGGCCGGAAGGGTTTTCAGCTTTTGCTGGGCTCCACCGCAAACGGGGTTCTGCATGGAACCGAATGCGATGTTCTGGCCGTTCGCATTCATTAAGGCTTGACCAACAAAAAGGCCCGGGGCGTGGACCCGGGCCTGCTGAGAACGAAAGCCGCGATCAGCCCCTTTCCCCCTCCATTTTCGCCTCAAGTTTGCGAAGCTGACTTTCCAGCGAGAAACTGACACTCGATGCCATCGAGAAGAAGTTCAGTAGTGCCTTCAGATTGCTGTCACCCTTGCAGACTGAGTGTATTCTCTGCCACAGGGCCTGATTCACCAGCTGCAGCCTCTGATTCCTCTCCACCAGCCCCTTCAATTCCCAGTCTGGGGTCTGATGATTCCGTTTCGCGAAGTATTGCTGCAACAGGTAATGGGAAACGCTGCGCATAATGAATTCATCGGTGTTTGCGAACGGCAGGTGATGAACCGCCATGGGCTTGAGCTCTGACAGAACCGGGCACCCGCTGGTCGCCATTTTCAGCCCAAGCAACGATCGAAGTGCCTCCTCAAGCGCCGTCTGCTTCTCATAGCTTCGACGATCATCGGTTACCTTCACTTCCACCTTCTGGTAGGCATCCTCATCCCGAAAGGCCTCCACAACCGGCAATATCTCGGTTGCCGCGGGACAGTGGGAGGATTCGGAAGCCTTCAAAGGACAGTTGCTACACTGGCAATGTTCCAGCTGTGTCCAGGACGGAAGTTTTCCGGAAGGCCGGGACGGCTTGTCCGTTACTTTAAACTCAACCCTACGGCCGTCCTGAAATCTGAAATCGTAATGTACATTCATTGATTTGCCTGTTCTTCCAGCTCCATCCACCGCTCAATGACCTGCTCCAGACGGTTTTCCTTTTCCGTCAATGCTTCCAGAGTGGCCGAGACTTCATCCGGTGGGCCTGAATAAAAATCAGCCTGGGAAATTATTTCCTGCAGGCCGGCGACTTCCTGCTCAAGCTCCTCGATCTGCCCTGGTAACTGTTCCAGCTCGAGCTTGAGCTTGTAACTCAGTTTCACGGGCTTGCCCTTTTCAGGTTCTGCCCGCGGTTTTGCGTTCTCTGCCGGTTTCTTTGATACGACCTTTTCGGTGCTACCGGATGTCTTGCCGTTTTTATCCTGCTTGTCCGGCCGGTTACCCGTGGCTTCTGAGGGGAAGCAACCGCCCTGCCGACGCCAGTCCGTGTAACCGCCAACGTACTCACGCACTTTGCCCGAACCGTCCAGGAAAACCGTTTCGGTGATCACATTATCGAGAAACTCACGGTCGTGACTGATCACGATCACTGTGCCGGCAAATTCCGCCAGCTGTTCTTCCAGCAATTCCAGTGTTTCAACGTCCAGATCATTCGTCGGTTCGTCGAGCACCAGGATATTCGCGGGCTTGCTGAAGAGCTTGGCCAGAAGCAACCGGGCCCTTTCGCCACCAGAAAAAACACTGACCGGAGATCTGGCTCGCTCCGGGGTAAACAGGAACTCCTGCAAATAGCCGAGAACGTGTTTACTCTGGCCATTGATGTCGATGAACTCCCGACCCTCGGAGAGGTTGTCCAATGCGTTCCGCGTCAGATCGAGCTCTCCGCGCAACTGATCGAAATAGGCAACCTGCAGATTGGTACCAAGACGAATGGATCCCTCGGTTGGTTCCAAATTCCCCAACAGGAGTCGAACAAGCGTGGTCTTGCCTGTGCCGTTCTCCCCAACAAGCCCGATCTTGTCCCCTCTCAGAATGGTGAGATTCATGTCTCTGATGACCGGAGTGCCGTCGGGATAAGCAAAGCCCGCATCCCGGGTTTCAACCACAAGCTTTCCTGAGCGCGCCGCGTCCTCCACCGCGAAAGTTGCGGTTCCGCCCCGCACACGACGCTGCCTGTGCTCCTCACGCATGGCCTTCAGGGCACGAACGCGCCCCATATTACGAGTCCTGCGAGCCTTGATGCCCTGCCGAATCCAGGCCTCTTCCTGCTTGAGGCGCTTGTCAAACAGCGCGTTCTGCCGTTCTTCTTCCTCCAGCGCTTTTTCCTTGAGGTCCAGGTAGCGGTCGTAGGTGGCAGCGAAGCTCACCAGCTTCCCGCGGTCCAGCTCTACAATCCTGGTCGCCATCCGCCGGATAAACGCCCGATCATGGCTGACAAACAACATGGCGCCGCGAAACTGACCCAGGGCCTCTTCCAGCCAGGCGATCGCGGGGACGTCCAGGTGGTTTGTAGGCTCATCCAGCAACAGAATATCCGGGTCGGCAACCAAAGCTTTTGCCAGGAGAACACGGCGCTGCCAGCCTCCCGAGAGGGTATCGAGGGTTTGATCGGGATCAACGCCATACTGACCAAGAATGGTGGTTACCTTTTGATCCAGTCGCCAACCGTCCAGGGCTTCAAGGCGCTCCTGGACTTTCATCAACCGGTCCAGGCTCGCCTCGTCGCCCTGCTGGGACAACTGGTGGAACTCTGCCAGCAACTTGCCGGTTTCAGGAAAGGCCCCGGCAACCACTTCATAGGCCGTGCGAGTGTCCTCGGAGGGCAGGTTCTGCGGCAGCACCGCCAGAACAGCGCCATCATCGAGACGAACCACGCCACCATCGGGTGTCACTTCGCCACTGACAATCTTCAGCAGGGTCGATTTTCCCTCGCCGTTTCGTCCCAGCAAACACACACGCTCTCCGGCATCGATAACCAATGAGGCCTGATCAAGCAGCGGATGCATTCCATAAGCCAGGGAGACTGAGTCCAGCGTTAACAATGGCACGTTTGGTTTTACTCCGATTGATTGACAGTAACGGGTTCACCAACCCGGATAAGTCCTGGTGATTCATGAATCGCGTTCTGGCCGAAGATCACGCCCTCACCGGTCCTGCGATAGCGGGACAGGGTTCTGAGCGGCTGAACGGCAGCATCCTTCAGGCCGGTCGAGGGGTCGACGGTCGTCATTACGCAGCGTGAACAGGGCTTTACCATGCTCAGACGGTTATTGCCAATGCTCAAGCTCTGCCAATGGTCCTCATCCCAGGCGTCCGCGCCCTCAACGACGATGTTGGGACGGAACCTCCGCATCTCCACGGGCACCTCCAGCCGGGTGTTGAGCTCTGCCAACGAGGCAGTGTTGGTAACCAGGAAAGGAAAACCATCAGCAAAGCCCACACGCCGGTACTCATCGACCCTGCCCGCATCAACGCGGCGGAAGGAGCTGTCCGGCATGAATACCAGGCTAACAGGCTTGCGGCAAAACCGACTGAGAGCATCACTGGCTTCTGGCAAGCCGGCCAAGGCCTTCACCCAGTCCCGCCACACCAGTACGCGAAGCTCGTCATTGGAGGCTGTCAGACCAAAATCACCTTCACCGGGAATGTTGATAACAACCTGATCTCCATCCAACTGCGTTTCCACGCGGGCGAGTTCGGGATGCTCTCTCTGGGTGACAAAACGCCGCTCATCATCAACGATCATCCATCGCCTGTCTCCGACTGGACCGAAATCGTCGGTATGAAAACTGGTCACCTCAATACCGGAAAGGGATTTGACAGGGTATACGAACAGCGAATGGACCTTCATGGAGGCAACCTCCCACAGAGAATCGGGACTCGAAACAGGCTGATGAGTATACCTGACCGCAACCCCCGGCGCAGAGGTTGCAGGTGCCCGAAAACGAAAAAACCCGGACCTTTTCAGGACCGGGTTTTCGAAATCTGGAGCGGGAAACGAGATTCGAACTCGCGACCCCAACCTTGGCAAGGTTGTGCTCTACCAACTGAGCTATTCCCGCAATGCTGTTCGGCTGTTGCCGACAACGGAGGCGTATTCTACGGATCCCGACGGAACCGTCAACCACTTTTTTTAAGGTTTTTCCTGCCAGTGTACGGTTATCACATTTCAGGAATCCGGAACTGTGCAGCCACTCCTGATCCGGATAGTACTTGAACACCAATTGCCCCCCCTTAAGATTGTCGACAACACGCTTGATGATCTGGTTATCAACGGCCGGGCACCCGTGACTACGCCCGATGCGGCCGTATTTACTGACCCAATCATCATTCACGTAATCCGCCCCATGTATAACGATGGCGCGCTGCCGGGCAAGATCGTTGATCCCGGGCTCGAGACCATCCAGCCTGAGCGAATAGCCGTGCTTGCCGTAATAGGATTCCCGGGCCTGGAAAAGCCCGATACTGGACTGGTAACTACCCTCCACGTTGGAGAAAGCGGTCGATTTGAAATTTCCGGAATTTTTACCGTGAGCAACCAGGTCCCGAAGCAACAGCTCGCCCTTCTCCAGATCGAAAATCCATAGCCTTTCCTGACTGGACGGCAACGAGAAATCAATCACCGCAAGCCGCTCGGGCATCTGAACACCACTGGAGACAGCGCAGCGAGAGGCGCTGATTGCGGTCCTGAGGACCTTTGTATCGAGCTTTGGAGCGGCGGCACTCAGGCGACCTAAAAGGTCGTCGTCCAGAGAGGCGCCAAACGATGAGAGTGGTAGCCACGCCCAAAAAGCCAGTAGCAGGCCTGCGGGTAAAAGCCGCCGCGTCTTTTTCATTCCAGATCCCCGGTAAAATGATTGCAAGCCAAAGAAGGATCGCTATCCCGTGCAATCTCAGTGTTGCGCAGTTTATCAGGGAAAAGTGCCAACCCCGTCCGAATGTACGTTTTCTATACAAAACTTTAAGGAAAGCGCGATTGCGCTACTGGCCGAAACGGCGACCACCGGCCAGGTACTCCCGCTCTTCCGCCGTTGAGGTTCTGCCGAGTGCCTTGTTGCGGTGAGGGAATCGTCCGTACTTTTGAATGATCGCCCGGTGATCCTTTGCGGATTGCAGAAAGCTACCCATGAAATCGGAAAGGATTCCTTCAGTTGATCGCGCCAGTTGCTCGTAGCATTCCACGGACATGTCCTGGTCGTCCTTGAGTTCCGAATGCTGGAGCGGCATGTAGAGAAACGCTCGGTGCACGGGCGGTAGCATCGTATCCTGCCCTTTCTGCATCGCTTGCCGGCATAGCTTGCGCGCCTGGCGATCCTGATCAAACGCCATGGCACCGCCGCGGAAGATATTCCGCGAAAACTGGTCAAGCAGAATGATCTCGGCAAGTATACCGCCGGCCTCACTCCGCCAATGGTCCAATCCCTGCTCGGAAGCAAACAACACCATTGAAAGGAAACGACGGCGTATCTCCTGGTCAAACCTGCGGTCCGATCGGAACCACTTGTTCCGGTGGTCGCTGTCTGGCAGCCCATGTTCGTCAAGTTCGCCAAACCAGAAATCCAGAATCTCTTTCCAATCGAACATTCACCGTCACCCTGTTACTTTATATGGTACCGGCCCTCTCTCATGAGGCCGGCTTTCCCGACTTACGACAGGCCCTAACAAATTGACTACTTCAGGAGCGGCAATGAGCAGCCCCCGCATTATTCTGTTGGCACATGGAAGCAGTGACAAGCGCTGGTGTGAAACCTTCGAAAAGCTTGCAGCGCCGACTCTCGCGTCTGTCGACAACGCCAGGGTCGCCTATATGGAACTGGCGGAACCATCCATTGATACGATCATCATGGACGGTGTGGCTGAGGGCATCACCGAGTTTACAATCGTTCCTTTGTTCCTGGCGGCCGGCCGCCACTTGCGAAAGGATGTTCCGGCAATGATCGAAGAACTCGAAAAAGCCCACAGCGTATCCATTCAGCTGGCGCCTCCGATTGGGGAAAACCCTCTCCTGGGAGAGGCAATTCGCGATGTTGTTATGCTTCAACTGGAAGAGACACCCGCCTGAACCGGGCGTTCTGAGACAGCGCCAGAAGCCGGTGCGCGACAGGAGTATCGATTATGTCGAAAAGGATTCTGATTACCGGAGGAACCGGGTTTATTGGCCACGTTCTCTGCCGTGAATTATTAGCACGGGATTACGAACTGACGGTTTTCAGCCGGCAACCGGCCGAAACGGTCAAATCAAGCTGCGGACGGGTCGAGGCAATCCGTGATCTGCAGCAGCTTCGCTCTCACCCCGGATACGATGCCGTTATCAACCTTGCCGGAGAAGGTATCGCGGATAAACGCTGGTCGGAGTCCCGAAAGCAGGAACTCCGTGACAGCCGCATTGGCGTCACCGAAACCCTGGTCGAGGTCATCCGAAGTTGGGATCAAGCGCCGAATGTAGTCGTTTCGGGATCGGCTGTTGGCTTTTACGGGGACCAGGGATCAGCCACGGTCACCGAAAGCACCAGTCCGAATGACGAATTTACGCATCGGCTGTGCCGCGACTGGGAAAACGCCGCCAAACCACTTTGCGATGACGGCGTTCGCCTGTGCTTCTCCCGGACAGGCGTCGTGGCAGGCCCGGATGGTGGCTTCCTGGAGCGGATGCTCCTGCCCTTCAAACTGGGACTGGGAGGACGCCTGGGTAGCGGTACCCAGTATATGCCTTGGGTCCACAGGGACGATGTGGTCAGCGCACTTATCTGGATGATGGAAAACCCGGACGCATCAGGCCCATACAATGTCGTAAGCCCGAACCCGGTAACGAACGCAGAATTCACCCGGAGCCTGGGGAAGGTTTTACACCGTCCCACTCTCTTTCCGGCACCCGCTCCGGTGCTCAAGGTGGCTCTGGGTGAAATGGCGAGGCTTCTTCTGACGGGCCAGCGGGCTATTCCGGAGAAGCTGGTCAGCCAGCAATTCCAGTTCCGGTATCCGGACCTGGATCAGGCATTGACCCAATCCGTTGCTCCAGGGGCAGCCGGACAAAAAGGATGACCCAAGGGGGCCTTATCAAGCTCCCCTGATTTTTTTCACAAAAGACGTTGACAGCGTTTCGAAGCTTTCTTAATATACGCGCCACCTCGACGAGGCAAGGTGTTGAAAACGTTGCGTCCCCTTCGTCTAGTGGCCTAGGACTCCGCCCTTTCACGGCGGCAACAGGGGTTCGAACCCCCTAGGGGACGCCAATTTTTTCTGCGCTGATGGGTCAGGGAAACCGAGGTTTCCCGACTTCATCGTCAAACCGGCTTATGTCCGTGCTTCCCTTCTTTTCTATCCTGGTGTCCGTGCTCCTTCTGATCTTTCATCACGAAGATGCCAACACCAACAAAAAAGCCAAGCATCAGCAGTACAGTGGCAATACCTGCGATCACAACGGCGTCCATATACATTTTGTTTCTCCTTCCGGCAATTAACTTGATTAAACTCAGGTTACGCCCGGGCCGCCCGCAAGGTATTGATCCAGGTCAACGTATTTGTCAGACCGCATGTACGCATAAATACTGAACCACAACACATTTCCTTCGATTTTTCCTGTATTTGCAAGGCATTCGAAAGAAACTGCTGCTATAGTCGGAAACAAAGGAAGTGTCCGATCTCCTAACCGGTCTGGGTGGCTGAAGTTCAAGACATGCCAAAACTGTCGA